>NZ_JBDWVM010000138.1:0-3025 GCF_039984035.1 Planktotalea sp.
CATATCTACCGCGGCGTTATCCCGTTCGTCTTGTTGCAGCTCTTTGGTCTTGGCCTCGTGTTTGCATTCCCTGCGCTCACAACATGGTTGCCCGCAGTGGCATATGGAAACTGATCTATGCGTTTGAAAAACTGTCATAACTTTCACGACTACCGGAAGCTCGCCAAACGGCGGCTTCCGGGGCCGATTTTCAACTACATCGACGGCGGCGCCGATGATGAGGTGACATTGCGCAAAAACACATCTGCCTACGACAAGGTGGACTTGGTGCCGAATGTCCTGCGCGGTGTGAAGGACATCGATTTGTCGGTCACGGTCATGGGGCAGAAACTGGACGTTCCGTTCTACTGCTCGCCAACCGCTCTTCAGCGCTTGTTCCACCATCAAGGGGAACACGCTGTTGCGGCGGTGGCGGAAAAATTCGGGACCATGTTTGGTGTGTCGTCCCTAGGCACGGCCTCTATTGAGGAGCTACGCAAGAAACACAGCACGCCGCAGGTCTATCAGTTTTACTTCCACAAAGACCGTGGTTTGAACTCAGCGATGATGCAGCGTGCGAAAGACGCGGGCGTAAACGTCATGATGCTGACCGTTGATAGCATCACGGGCGGCAACCGCGAACGGGATCTGCGGACGGGGTTTTCCATCCCCATGCGTCTGAACGCGCGTGGCCTTTATGAATTCATGTCTAAACCGCACTGGGGCATCAATTATGTGACCCATGAGAAATTCAAATTGCCCCAGCTCGATGATCATGTGGACATGTCTGGCGGGGCAAAATCTATTGGCGGGTATTTTACAGATATGCTCGACCCGTCGATGGATTGGGATGACGTTGCCAAAATGGTGCGCGAATGGGATGGCGAGTTCTGTTTGAAGGGCATCATGTCCGTTGAAGATGCCAAGCGCGCTGTTGAAATCGGCTGTACTGGGATCGTGTTGTCAAATCACGGCGGTCGCCAACTTGACGGATCGCGTACAGCCTTTGATCAGCTCGAAGATATCGTAATGGCCGTCGGGGACCGTATCGATGTGATTGTGGATGGTGGTATCCAACGCGGAACGCATGTCTTGAAGGCGCTTTCGCGCGGTGCAAAGGCCGTCGGTTTGGGGCGCTATTATCTGTATCCATTGGCCGCAGCGGGGCAGGCGGGCGTTGATCGCGCCATGACGAACCTGCATGCGGAAGTGCTTAGGGATATGCAATTGATGGGATGCCAATCTGTTGCAGAGTTGTCACCGGACAACCTGATTGCGAATTGAGGGGATTTTGAAACGGAACGGCTTGTTTCATGTCATGCAAGGCGCGTCGAGGTGCGGCGTATTTGGAATGACGTTAATCCTTCGACAAAGCTGCCGCGCTCGTGCATAGGCAGGGTCACTTAAGACCACTGAACGAGCGCATCGCCCGCACCTCTAATTGCTGGTGGCGCTCGGACATATCGAAGGAACTGCCCATGAGCCACGACACAGAGAACGCTGAAAAAGTGCACTATATCTGCCAGACGTATGTCGAACAGAAAACCGGACGTAGCGGGCAGGCCAGCCTCAAGATTGGCAAGCAGTTTCAATATTCAACGGCTGCCGAAGCACAGAATAGAGCAGAGCGCGAAGCCCTGTCCGAAGAGTGCGCTGGTGCGGATGCTTACATGATTAGTGAAGACCCGGGAAGCGGCGAAGTCGGATCACCGAGTTTCCTAGTCAGGCTTGGAAACGTGCCGGAATTTGACGATTTCTAGAACATCAAAAACCCGCCTGATATCGCACGCCGCGTTGGGCCTTGAGCCTAGTCATGCTGAACGACCGCGTTTTCCCATTCGCGAATAAAGGCGTCACGTTTCATTTGGTCCAAATAGGTCATCAAGGCAGGGTCGAGACTGATCGTGGCTTGCCCTTCACTCGTTTGCGTTGGCGTCATTGGGGGCAGGGGGAAGTTTTGCGGATCGGCTATGGTTTGCAGCTCCAAAAGATGACGGATGAACAGTTCAGCGCCAAGAGGTTCTTTTGCAGATTGCGACGCCAAGACAGTGCGCATCATTGTTGTCGGAAACTCAGACGGCAGAATGATTAACAAATCCTGAGATGTTTTTGTGCGCGCTTGCGCGTAGCTGCCCAGTACATTGTAGGCAATCGCCAGATCGCCCGCGCGCAGATCGTCGATCATTTGACCCGAACAGCAATAAAGGCGCGCATCGATACGGCCCATCACTTCCATCAACCGCCAATAGGTTTCCGAGGCGCGGGCATCTTGCGTTGCAAACAGATAACCGAGCCCCGATTGACGCACATCATATGTGCCAACTTTGCCGTGAAACCGCTCGGGATAGGCGCGCAGTAATTCGATCAGGTCTTGGCGACTGTTTGGAACGGGGAGATCACCCAGCAAACGCTTGTTAATCACGATGGCGGCGGGTTCAGAGGTAAAGGCAAACAGGCTGTCATGCCATTGGGCCGTTTCAGGGTGCTCTATCGTGCTAAGGCGGGCGGCAAAACCGTCATTGGCGAGCTTGAGCTGTAAGTCCATCGCGCTCGAAATGACCACGTCGAATTGATCCGGCGATGCACGAAACTTTCGGTCCAGATCGGCAGTACCAGTGACGAAATATTCAACACTGAAATTCGGCGCAGCCTTGATGAAGTCTTTGATAATGGGGGCAAAGAATGAGGTATCGGTGCTGGACAAGATGCGCAGCGCAGGTTGATCTCTGGCGCCAAAGACCTGCCTGTCTTCCCAGTCCTGCGCAATTGCACCGAACGGCATCAGCGCGAATGCTAAAAGTGCAAGGTAACGCATGCGCCGCCCTCCGGTCTGTTTTTCAGGGTCATTTCACCGCCATGGGCGGCCGTGACTTCCTGCGCAATGGTGAGCCCGAGGCCTGATCCAACTTTGTCCCCTGTGTCTTTGCCGCGCACAAAACGACCCGACAGGGTAGCCATTTCATCAAGGGCAAATCCGCTTCCTTCGTCCATGACGCTGATTGCAAGGCGGGGATGGGTCGCGATGTGGATCACAACATCCGTCTCA
>NZ_JBDWVM010000139.1:0-8834 GCF_039984035.1 Planktotalea sp.
AACATCGTGGTGTGCCCATCATGGCCACAGGCATGCATTTGCCCCTCATGTTCGGAGGCATAATCAAGCCCCGTCGCTTCAATGATCGGCAAGCCGTCAAAATCTGCGCGCAGGCCAATCGTGGGGCCATCGCCCTGCCCGTTGATGATCGCGACAATACCGGTTTGCGCGATGCCCTCATGGATTTCGTCCACGTTAAATTCGCGCAGACGGTCGGCAATGAAGCTTGCAGTTTTCGGGCAATCAAATGCCAGCTCTGGGATCGTATGCAAATGGCGGCGCCATTTGGTCATATCGGCGGAAAATTCCGCGATGCGATTTACGACGGGCATAGGATGGACTCCGAATAGAGGTGCGTTAGAAGGTCTTGTGACAGAAACGGACGGGTGAGAGCAATGCAAGACAAAAGCTTAATTCACGACGCAAACGGCGGATTGCCCCGCTTGTTGGAGATTATGCAGGCATTGCGGGATCCAAAAACGGGCTGTCCATGGGATATCGAACAGGATTTCGCGAGCATCGCGCCCTACACGATTGAAGAGGCCTATGAGGTCGCGGATGCGATCGAGCGCGAAGACTACGCGGAGCTGCGCGGAGAACTGGGCGATTTGCTGTTCCAATCGGTCTTTCATGCGCAGATGGCGTCTGAGCGCGGCTTGTTTGATTTTCACGATGTGGCGAACACGATGTCGGACAAGATGGTCGCGCGCCATCCCCATGTGTTTGGCGATCAAAGTAACGCGAAATCGGCGGAGCAACAGACTAAGGATTGGGAAACGATCAAAGCTGCTGAGCGCGCTGGTAAGGAACAAGGCGGCGCTTTGGATGGGGTTGCTGTTGGTTTGCCTGCGTTGTTGAGAGCGCAAAAGCTGCAAAAGCGTGCGGCGCGGGTTGGGTTTGATTGGCCTTCCACCGATGAGGTGCTCGACAAGATCGTTGAGGAAGCAGGCGAGTTGGTTGAGGCGCGCGAGACGCTGACACAGACAGAAGTTGAGGAAGAATTCGGCGATCTGATGTTCGTGATGGTCAACTTGGGGCGTCATCTTGGAATCGAATCCGAAACAGCCCTGCGCGCAGCCAATGCGAAATTCACACGGCGCTTTGGCATGGTTGAGGCGGCGCTCAACGAGAAAGGCAAAACGCCTCAACAATCCAATCTTGAAGAAATGGATGCGCTCTGGGATGCGGCAAAGCTTACCGAGAAATCAGGCGATTAACGCTTGAGCGGAGCCGAAACACGGCGCTTGGCGATGCGCGCAATCTCTTGTAATGGGCCAAGGTACAGCCCTTTGAGGCCCGTTTCATAGCCCTTCTCACCGGGCTCAAGACCAAACTCTAGGCTTTCATCCTCTTCCGACAGTCCGAGCGAGCCAAAGAGCCAATCCCAAACCGCCAGTGCCACGCCGAAATTCTTGTCATAGTGGCGACGCGCGATGGAATGGTGCAACTGGTGCTGCGCGGGGGATATCAGGATATGTTCCAGCCACGGCCAATAGCGAATGCCGATATGGCTGTGGCGCAAATTTGATCCCGTAACATGGAAGACAAACACCAGAACATTGACGCCGACCACAGTGTAAAGATCAACAGTATCGCCGAACAGGAACACGAAGATTGACAGCACAGCACCCTGCGCAATCGCGCTACGCAGGCCAAAGAGCACCCCTTCCAAAGGATGCACGCGGTAGACGGTCACGGGCGTAAGTGTGGTCGCCGAATGATGCACCTTGTGAATGGCCCATAGCGATGGCCAGCGATGCATCCAGCGGTGTAGTAGATATTTGGTGAAATCATCGACGATGAAGATCGCGGCAGAGAACAGCGCGACTACAAGGCCCGCGTTCGTGTCCTCAAAGACGCCTTTTGAAATAAACCCCTGCTCATGCAATGCGAAAAACAATGCGGTGGCGATGGCGATTTGGGTGAGCAACATCGGCGAAATGATCATCGCGATGATCTGGTTGATCACGAAGACTTTGTAATCCGCCTTGGATGATCCAGAGAAGAATATCTTGCGATCAAAGATGCGGCCAAGCGCTTGGCCCATCGAGTTGCGGCGCGCGATCAGCAGCCAAACGAAAGCAATAAGAATGGAGAGCGCGAGATAGCCAAGGAAAACACGTTTTCTCGGGTTCACGAAGTCAGAGAAAATCGAAACCAAAGAGTCTAGATAATCCATGATGACATCCTCGCAGCAGCAAAGTTGGACGGCGCATCACCTGCGCCGTCCATGAGATCAGATGATCTTAGTCTGTTTCAGCGTTGGATGCAGCGCCCAATTTTTCGGCCAAACCTTCGAGGTCCGCCAATTGGTTGTTGTTCAGCGCTTTGATGCCAAAGCTGTCTGACAGCAGTTTTTGAACTTTCAACATGTTGAGCTGGTAATCGTTCCACGTCATGCGCTTGTCTTTGAGGAAGTTGCCATCCGCATCGACGCCTGTGACGTAGGAGTTGTCCAGCGTAACCGGGCCAAAGCCGATCAAGTTGTTGAGTTCAACAGCCGTAGCGCCGAGGTTGTTTTTGCCGGACTGCAGCGCCATTGCGAAGCCTTTCAGCTCGCTCCAGTGTTTACCGTAGTTGCGGTATGCTTCGGCTTTCGCCTCTTCACCTTCTGCGGCTTTCAGCTTGTCGATGTCGCTGTATACGGAACCCGCATATTTGAAGGAGGCTTCTGCAAGCACCAATTCCCAGTTGCTTTCGATTGTCGCGGCGTAGCCTTTCAGCGTTGCGCGCTGCTCTGCGGAAAGTGCTTCGCCGCCCGCGGATACGATCAACTTACGACCTTCGAGATACGCAGACATGATGTTTTGCGCATATGTCGTCGCATCGCCGGAACGATCAAAGCTGGCTGCGTAGTACGCTGGGCCAAAAACCATTTCGGATTTCAGATCGATAACGCCATCTGCGTTTGCATCCGCAACGTCGCCAGATTTTTGCTTGGACACGTTGTAGATATCGTTCGCGGACAGCTCGAGCGCGTGCGCAGGTGCGCCCCAGTAACCGAAGCCTTCATCCCATGAATGCTCTTTACCTGTGTAGGCAGCGCCATCGCTATAAGGTGCGTTGTTTGGCTTGTTGTCCGCTTCGAGCTTTTCGTCGAGGTAGTTATCAACCGCTTGGTTGTACGCCATCGCGCCCATTGTGAATTTGGAGATCAACTGCGCGTAGTCATAACCAGTTTCCGCATCAAAGCCTTTGTTGGCCGCTGCTGCTTTCTTGATCATGTGGTATGCAACTTGCTTGCCTGTCATGTTGCCAGGCCATGCAGGCATCGCGCCTTCGTAGAATTTGCCAGAGATGTTCTTGCCGGAAGAAATCTCGTTCACAGTTGTTTGCTTAATCGCGAATCCGTCTTTGGACACAGGCGCGATGATTGGCAGGTCTGCATCAGAGCCGTCAAAGTAAGACAACATCTGCGCTTCCAGTTCAGCCGCGTTTGCGCCGCCATCACCGTTTGCTGCAAGTTTCTTGAGGCTGTTTTCCAGAACGTGACGCGCGAT
Organism: Planktotalea sp.; assembly: GCF_039984035.1. Taxonomy (GTDB): domain Bacteria; phylum Pseudomonadota; class Alphaproteobacteria; order Rhodobacterales; family Rhodobacteraceae; genus Planktotalea. The sequence continues at coordinate 3,501 of NZ_JBDWVM010000139.1, forward strand.
TTGACCAGAATAGGACACTGTGTTCGTTTTATCGCCAGCATAATCCTGCAAGGTCACCGGGAATGGGCCGTAAGATTCGGCGCTCAATGCAGTTCCCGCGCAAAGGGTCGTCGCAAGAAAAAGGCTCTTAAGAGTCATGGGTTCAGTCCTCATTTGGTCGTTCAAGCAAACCTGAGTGTTTAGCTTGGTTAAAAATCTGATGTCTTTTGTCAGGAATTTTGACAGCCTGTCAAGCGCCCATATAGGTAACATTACGGATAGCGCGAAATTAAATTGACCAATATTGTCAGAAAAGAAAAATCAGCTATATGGGTCAGCAAGCCCACTAACCGTCACGGAGACTGAAAAGACATGTTCAACCGAACAGCACTTTCCCTCACAACACTGCTTGCTGCTGCACCCGTCCTCGCGGATGAGGTAAATATTTACTCTTACCGCCAGCCAGAGCTGATCAAACCCCTTACCGATGCCTTCACTGAGCAAACCGGCGTTAAGGTTAATGTCGCCTTCCTAAAGCAAGGAATGGTTGAACGTCTCAAGGCAGAGGGTGATCGCTCTCCTGCTGATTTGGTGTTCACCGTTGATATTTCCCGCCTTGCCGCTGTTGTGAACGCAGGCTTTGCGGCGCCCGTCGAAAGCGACGCGCTCAACACAAACGTTCCCGAGCACCTGCGCGATCCCGAAAGACGCTGGTTCGGCATGACGACGCGCGCGCGCATTATCTATGCCTCCAACGACAACGTCGCAGAGGGTGAAGTCACCACCTACGAAGATTTGACCGATCCCAAGTGGAAAGGCCGTATTTGCACGCGCTCCGGCACGCACCCCTATAACATCGCGCTTATGTCAGCGGTTGTTCATCACCACGGTGAAGACGGTGCTAAAGCGTGGCTTGAAGGCGTGAAAACCAACCTAGCGCGCAAACCACAAGGCAACGATCGCGCGCAGATCAAAGCGATCTGGGCCGGTGAATGCGATATCGCAATCGGCAATACCTATTACTTGGGCAAGATGCTGGCTGACGACGAACAAAAAGCATGGGCCGAAAGCGTCCGCCCTGTTTTCCCGACATTTGAAGGCGCAGGCACACATGTGAACGTGTCTGGCGTGGCTTTGGTGAAATCAGCGCCAAACCGCGACAACGCCATCAAAATGATGGAATTTCTTGCGTCCCCCAAGGCACAAGAAATCTATGCGGCTGCGAATTTTGAATACCCAATCGCACCGGGCACTCAAGCTGTTGAGCTAGTGCAAAGCTGGGGTGAATTTACACCCGACGACGTGAATTTGATGACGCTTGCGGGCAATCGCTCAACGGCGTTGAAAATCACAGAAGAAGTTGATTTCGACGGATAAACGACAATCCATTTTCAGTACCTTGAAACGGTCCGTGCAAACGGGCCGTTTTATTTTTTGCTCTGCAGCATTCCGCCCAACGGCGCATCGCCCATGGACAAGTGCCTATTGCTGCATCACTTTGCCAAAAAATGCAGGAGCACCTCTATGCCCGTCAGAGACATCATCATTGATACGGATCCAGGTCAGGACGACGCCGCCGCGATATTGCTGGCACTGGCGAGCCCTGAAGAGATCAACGTTCTGGGAATCACCGCGGTTGCAGGTAATGTTCCCCTACCCTTGACCCAGAAAAACGCGCGTATTGTCTGTGAGTTAGCGGGCAAAACGAATGTTCCCGTGTTCGCCGGTTGCGATGCACCAATCGCGCGCAAACTGGTCACGGCGGAGCACGTGCATGGCAAAACCGGCCTCGATGGTCCAACCTTGCCGGACCCTGTGATGCCGCTTTGCGAGCAACACGCCGTCGATTTCATCATCGAAACGATCAGAGACTTGCCCGCAGGCACGATCACGCTGTGCCCGCTCGGTCCTTTGACCAATATCGCTACTGCCATTCAGCGCGCGCCTGATATCGTTGAACGGGTTCAGGAAATCGTGCTGATGGGCGGCGCTTATTTTGAGGTCGGCAACATCACACCAGCGGCTGAGTTCAACATTTACGTTGACCCGGAAGCTGCTGAAATCGTGTTTAAATCCGGCATTAAGATCACGGTCATGCCGCTGGATGTAACGCACAAAGTGTTGGTAACGCCCGAACGCGTCAAAGCCATGCGAGACCAAAAGACACCTGTCTGTGACGCCATGGCCGACATGATTGATTTCTTTGAGCGCTTCGATACGGATAAATACGGCTCCGCCGGCGCGCCATTGCACGATCCTTGCGTGACGGCCTACCTGATCAAGCCTGAGCTATTCTCAGGCCGCTTCGTAAACGTCGAAATCGAAACCCAATCCGAGCTAACCCTTGGCATGACCGTCGCGGATTGGTGGGGCGTGACGGATCGCACCCCCAATGCCATGTTTATGGGCGATGTGGATGCACAAGGCTTCTTTGACCTTCTCACCGAAAGGCTGGCCCGCTTATGAGCGCCGCATTACATCTTGCCAAACCGGATGATCTGGATCGGCTGATGCCGCTGGTCAAAGCCTTTCATGAAGAGGAAGGGCTAAAGAGCGATGAAGAGCATCGTCATAATGCCCTTGCCCCTTTGCTGGAGGGATCGCCGCTTGGCGCGGTTTATCTCATCGGTCCCTCGCGCGCGCCGATTGGCTATGTCGTTGTGACCTTTGGCTGGTCCGTTGAATTTGGCGGCATGGACGGGTTTATCGATGAAATTTACATTCGCTCGGGCGTACGCGGACGCGGCGTTGGCTCCGAGGTCATTGCCTCGCTCGTTGCGATGCTGAAATCCGTGGGCATGAAAGCCCTGCATCTGGACGTCGATCCCAAGAATGAGAGCGCTTTGCGGCTCTATCGGCGCAGCCATTTCAGACCGCGCGAGGGATATTTGATGATGTCCCGTATTCTTTGAGCCCATCAACCCCTATATGAGCGATATGAAAACACAAATTCCTTTCGACAATAGTTTCGCAGCGCTCAAGGGCGGCTTCTTCACCTCGCAAGCGCCTGAAGTCGCGCCTGAACCTTCGCTGCTGGCCTACAACGACGCGCTTGGTACGGAACTCGGCATCGAAAAAGGTGACGCCCGCGATCTGAGCGCGATTTTCAGCGGCGCGGATGTGCCAAGCGGCGCAGAGCCTCTTGCGCAGCTTTATGCAGGGCATCAATTTGGTTCTTACAACCCGCAGCTCGGCGATGGGAGAGCGATACTGCTTGGTGAAGTCATTGATACCAAAGGCAATCGCCGCGATATCCAGCTCAAAGGATCAGGGCGCACACCCTATTCGCGCGGTGGTGATGGCAAAGCGTGGCTTGGCCCGATCCTGCGCGAATATGTAGTGTCCGAGGCCATGCATGCGCTTGGCATTCCCACAACGCGCGCGCTGGCTGCCGTTGCCACGGGCGAGCAGGTATATCGCGAAACCGCCCTGCCCGGCGCAGTGCTGACACGCATCGCCGCCTCGCATATTCGTGTTGGCACCTTTCAGATTTTCGCCGCACGCGGCCAGATTGAACAGCTTCAAACCCTGTTTGAATACACCCGCACACGTCACTACCCAGTCGCCGATGGTGTCGAAGGGTTCTTGCAGGCGGTGATGGAGGCGCAGTGCAAATTGATCCCCGCGTGGATGGGTGTTGGATTTATTCATGGCGTGATGAACACCGACAATTGCCAGATTGCGGGCGAAACCATCGATTACGGCCCTTGTGCATTTATGGACGGATTTGCGACTGACCGCGTGTTCAGCTCTATCGATCGCGGCGCGCGCTATAGTTATGGCAATCAACCCGACATCGTCATTTGGAACATGGCGCAGCTTGCGACGGCCCTTGTGCCGCTGATGCCCAATGCGGATGCAGCCGTCACGCGGTTCACCGAAATGCTGCATGGAATGAAAGATAAGCTTCGCGCTGAATGGCTACTAGTGTTCGCGGCCAAGATAGGAATTGCCGCGCCGCGCGAGGGCGATGGGCCGCTCATCGCGGACCTGTTGGACATGATGGAAACCAGCGGTGCCGATTTCACCAATACGTTCCATGCGCTGACGCAAGGCAGTGCAAAAGATCAGGTCATTGATCAAAGCGCCTATCAGGCATGGCACGACAAATGGCAAACGCGGCTGGCGACTGAGAACGATCCAACCGCTGTCATGGCCCGCGCAAACCCTGCGATCATCCCGCGCAACCACAGGATCGAACAAATGATCGAGGCAGCGGTTCAGGGCGACTTTGCGCCGTTCCATCGTCTGACGGCTGCGCTCGCAACACCCTTTGATGTTGCCGAGCAAGACGAAGACCTCACCCGCCCGCCGAGCGAGCAGGAAATCGTGCCAGCAACCTTCTGCGGCACCTAAGCCAAATGGATCAAACCTTGGGCCTGCGCGAAATCAGCACGAGCCCAAGGCAGACCAGCACCAACGCACCGATGATTTCCGGGCCGATATGTTCGCCCAAGATCGCCCAGCCCATCAACACACTGAGCACAGGTGATAAGAAGGCAAAGGCGGCGAGATCAGAGGCCGGATAAATCTTCATCAACGCGAAGAAGAGCAAGAATCCAAAGAATACTGTGACCAGAGATTGGAACAGGATGCCTGCCCCATGAACCCATGTGAATTCTCGGATCAACGGGCCAAAGAATGGCGCGAGCGCAAAGAAGATCAGCGCAGAGATTGCGAGTTGGCACATGAGTTGCACTTCGGCGCGCGCGGTGCTGATTGCCGTTAGACGCACGGCGAGCGTTATCCCCGCCCAACACAGCGCGCCGATCAGCGCAAGCACATCGCCAAGCAAGCTCGCCTGCCCTGATGAGCGATCAAGGAAGGCCCAAGCAACGCCGCAAACCGCAAGTATGAAACCAATTAGGCGCAGTCCGCTCAGCTGCTCGCCCGGCAAAACAAAATGCGCGGCAAGGCCGAGCCAAACAGGCATCGTGTAGAAAATCACACTGGCGCGGCTGATCGTTGTCAGGTCAAGCGCCACAAACAGGCACAAAAACTCAATGCCGAACAAAACCCCAACGAGGATGCCGCCTTTGATTTGTGCGCGGCTCATCCGCGGCGAAATTCCGCGAAACCACATCCAAACACCAAGCGCCATAAGGCCGATCAAAGATCGCAACGCTGCTGAAAACACAGGTTGAATACCGACCAGCGTAGTTTTCACCACAACTTGGTTAAAGGCGATAAGCACCGCAAAGCTGACAATCGCAAAGAGACCAATGCCATCAAGGCTCGTTTTTCTATCCATGGCACTGGCAGATCGGATCGACGATGTCAGGTCAAGGCGTTTCATGCTTTCCTTGCTCGCGGCAAGGCTCTACGCTGCGTGAAATACAAACATTTGGACATCTG
>NZ_JBDWVM010000140.1:0-10819 GCF_039984035.1 Planktotalea sp.
GAACAAATAGGGCGCCAACGCTGACAAAGACGCCAAGCGCAATGAAGAAGACTGTTACTGGAATGCGAAAGATTAAGTAGAAGAACCCAAGAAGAACGGTGGCAAAGCCAGCTGCAAACGCAAGCAAAAGAGCGCTATTAAGGTTTAATCCGTTCCCGATGCCAGCCCCGACTTGCAGACCACCAATCACCATCAAAGCAACGAGCATAATCGATGGCGCAACCATGCGGCGTTTCAGCGTAAAATAACGTGCTAGAAAATAGGTGACTACAACGGAAATTGCGCCGTAAAGCACAAAAGTGAAATTTGCGCTGTCGGTTGTGAAGACATTAATGCCTGTAAGACCCATCCAACCCGCGTAAAGAATACCAAGGCCAATCACGATGAACACTTCATTGAAGCCACGGAACAGCTCAAACGGCTCATCAAGCCCATCCATGTTTTCCCGCGTGCCGCGACGTTTATCCGCGAGCGCCATCAATGACGCAGCTTGCGGTTCTGTTAACACATTGGCCGCGACGGCTGCGCGTATGTCGTCTTTGTCCAAACTCATGCTTTGATGCTTTCAACAGTGAGCTTGCCGTTGGTGTAGACGCAAATGTCAGCCGCAATCGCCATAGCCTTGCGTGCTATCTCTTCGGCGTTGCCATCGCCATCCATCATACCGCGGGCCGCTGCGAGCGCGTAGTTCCCGCCAGAACCAATCGCAGTCACGTCATGTTCAGGCTCCAGCACATCGCCAGCGCCGGTAATCACAAACAAATCCTTACCATCGGTGACGATCAACATCGCTTCTAGCTTTTGCAGATATTTATCCGTGCGCCAGTCTTTGGCCAATTCAACAGAAGCACGCGCCAATTGGCCTGGGGTTGCTTCCAGCTTTGCCTCAAGCCGTTCGAGCAGGGTAAAGGCGTCAGCCGTAGAACCCGCAAACCCAGCAACAACGTCATAACCACCGGGGGACAAACGGCGTACCTTGCGCGCGGTGCCCTTGATCACGGTTTGACCAAGAGAAACCTGACCATCGCCAGCGATAACCACTTCGCCGCCTTTGCGAACGCCAATAATTGTCGTGCCGTGCCAACCGGGAAATTCGTCGCTACTCATACCTGTCTCCTCATTCGTTACGATCTATATGGCGGGGGGAGTGGCAGGGTGCAAGAAAGCGGCGCAAAAAACAAAAGGGCGCGCCGATGGCACGCCCTTAGGTTAACTTGTGAATTCGGCTTAGATCGCGTCGTTGATCCAGCTCTGAAGCGCGGCTTTTGGTGCTGCGCCAGCGCGGTTAGATACAACCTGACCGTCTTTGAAGATGAAGAGCGCCGGAATACCGCGCACGCCCATGGCAGCTGCGGAGTTCGGGTTGCTGTCTACGTCGACTTTAACGATTTTAACGTTGTCGCCATATTCTGCGGACAGCTCTTCCAATGCTGGGCCGATCTGTTTGCAGGGTCCGCACCATTCGGCCCAGAAATCTACAACAACAGGAACGGAAGAATTTTTGACTTCAGCGTCAAATGTGGCGTCTGTGACGGCAACGGTAGCCATGGGGCGTCTCCTAAAGGACTGCGGAAAATCTTGCTGGATGAACCTAGGTATTGGGGGTGCTGGCGTCAAGCAGGATAGATCACACGACCCTGTGAAGACTTTGCTCAACCAGATCGCTGGGCAGTTCCATCAAGGAGGTATTCCGCGTCCAAACGATTGCAGGGCGAATGCGCTTGTCTGGATAAATTTGTTTGAGCGCGGCAAGATAGGCCCCCATTTGACGCAACACGCCTTCAGGGCAGTCAGTTGCGTTTTGGGGAACGGCGATGTTGGATTTGAAATCAACTACCCAAACGTCACTTTCAGTAATCACCAAGCGGTCCACGATGCCATAGAGCGTTTGATCCTGCATTTGCGCGATAGGTGCGGTGATGGGAACCTCTGCGAGCGTACCTTTGGCAAAGAGGAAACCTAAATCAGGATGCGCAACAACGCGGCTGGCCTCCTCAAAGAGTTCGGGAATGTTGGCCGTTTCGGGTAGCAAAGCTTCGGCAATTTCTTTCCAACTGGCGCTAGGTGTTGCTGCGAAGTGTTCAAGCAGCAAATGAACCTGCGTACCGCGTAGCTTTGCGGCCTCTTCATCCAGCGCATGTTCGCTGGGCAGTGCCTTAGCGCCGCCAAGATCAGAGGGCGTCACAAAGTCGGTCTGCTCTTTTGGCTTACCAGCAACCTCGCGGAACATAGGTTCAAGCTGGGATGTCTCGACCGCTTGTAACGGCGTTTCGGCGTGCTCAATTTCGCCCCACGGCACAGGTTCGATCCTAATGCCCAGACCAAAGCCAAAATCATGTTCGACATAGGGTCGTTTGCGCGCAGCGGCGCTGGCCATTCCGTACCAGCTGTCCTCATCCGCTTTCCCCAAATCCCCAGCAGCCCCAAGGATGAGCCATTTTTCAGCACGCGTCATCGCAACATACAGCAGACGCATGCGTTCTTCGGCCTGCTTTTCTTCGCGCTGGGCTTTAGCGGTGAGAATTATGTCAGGCGCATCATCATTGCGCACGCTCCAAAGGGCCATCTCGCTTGTTTCGATAATCGATCCACCTGCGGGGCTTTTGCGTTTTTGGGTCTCTGGCATGATAACGATTGGCGCTTCCAAACCTTTTGAACCATGCACCGTCATCACCCGAATTTCGTCGCGATCTTGGCTAAGCTGCCGCTTGATGGTCAGATCATCGCTCTCCATCCACGTCAGGAACCCTGTTAGCGAAGGAATGCGGCTTTGCTCAAATGACAGCGCTTGGGCCAGCAATGCATCGATGCCATCTTCGGCCTCACGCCCCAAACGCCCGATGAACCGTCTGCGCCCTTCGTGACGTGTTAGAACGCGCTCGATCAAATCATAGGGGCGCAAGAAATCGGCCTGTGCACGTAAATCTTCGAGCAGGGCGAAGACCTCAGGATGTTGGTCTTTCTGGCCCCTAAGTTCCTGCCATAAAAACCGTGCTTTGCGATCATGTGCGAGGGTGAAGAGCTGCTTTTCGCTCCACCCGATCAAGGGCGATTTCAGCACGACAGCTAGGGCATAGTCGTCTTCAGGCGTCGCAAGGAAACTGAGCAGCGCTTGCAAATCACGCACCGCCATTTCAGCGCCGACCTTAAGACGATCAGCACCTGCGATTGGCAGATTAGCGGCTTTGCACGCGCGAATGATTTCTTCGAACAGATCAGAGCGACGCTGCACGAGGATCAACACATCGCCGGGTCTCACGGCGCGGAATTTGCCATCATCAAAGATCGCTTCGGGTCGACCGCCTATAATCCCCGTCATGCGGCCAATTTCATCCGCGATGCGGCGGGCCATCAGAACGGTTTCGTCGTTCTCCCCCAGCTTATCAATCGTGTCAGACCAATCGGCATCATCATCAGATTTTTCTGCCTTCGGGATCGCGGGCCAAATATCGACGCGGCCAGGGGGGCCACCATCAAAGGCAAGATGCGACGAACCGCCAAAACCTGCAGGTACATGTCCCTCAAACGTTTGATCAACGAGTTCCAGAATACACTGGGCAGAGCGGAAGGAATAATGCAGCTCTGCATCGATGAGCGGTGAATTGGTAGGACTAAGGCGCGTTTCAAACTCACCGCGCATGCGGTCGAATTCACGGGGGTCTGCCCCTTGGAAGGAATAGATCGATTGCTTTTTATCACCGACCACAAAGATCGTGCGCGGAACCTCACCGCGTGCACCCTCACCTGCGGTGATTTCTGAGGTGAGCCGTTCAACCACATCCCATTGCGCAGGGCTGGTATCTTGGGCCTCATCCACAAGGATATGATCAATGCCGCCGTCTAGTTTGTAGAGCACCCATTGCGCCATTTCGGATTTAGCGAGCAGATCGCGGGTCTTGAGGATCAGATCGTCGAAATCGAGCCATCCGCGCGCTTGTTTACGCTCTTCATATTTCTTCAAAAAGACAGTTGCGAAACGATTGAGGTGCAGCGTCTTTTTAACCGCGGCGAGTTTTAGTCGTGCACTACGCGCGGCTTCAATACGGGCAATCCATGCATCCAGCTGCGCTTGATACCCGAGGAAATTCTTCTGTGCGCCTTTGGCGGGAACCTTACCTGCCTTTGAAACGCCCTTGGCAGTGAGGAAAGCACCCTCCAACGCGCTAAGGGATTTCGCATTGAGGTCGCCAATCTTGGCTAATTTCGCCGCGAGTTTCACATCGTTCACGCCGGATGCGTTCAGGACGGGGATAAGCGCGGACAGCACCTTTGCCTCACCCCCCATAAAGACGGACGCTGCGATGGTATCATCGTCCATCAAGGGATGAAGATCGAAGGCCTTATAAACGGCATCATCGGTCGGCGGCGTCAAAAGCGCGCTGCGGTGATGGACGATTTCACCGCTGAGCGCTGTTAGATCGTAGGCACCCGTGACCGTTGCAAGGTTCATGATCAACTGCGCATCTGCGCCGCTTGCCATATCCTCGATGATCTCTTCACGCAGGAGGTCCGATGCGCGTTCTTCCATTTCTGCGAATTGTGGGCTGACGTTTGCCTCTAGCGGAAAGCGGCGCAAAACGGTTGAGCAGAAAGAGTGGATGGTTTGGATCTTCAAGCCACCCGGCGCCTCGATCGCGGCAGCAAAAAGCGTGCGCGCCATGCGCAGCGCTTCGCCATCGATATTGCCTTCTTCCCCCAGTTCGCGCAGGGCAGCACGCAAGGCGTCATCATCAAGCATCGCCCATTCACCAAGCCGCTTGAACAGACGGTTCTGCATCTCTGCGGCGGCGGCCTTGGTGTAGGTCAGACACAAGATACGTTCGGGGGGAACTTGGGCAAGCAAGAGCCGTGCAACGCGATCCGTCAGAACGCGTGTTTTACCCGAACCCGCGTTGGCGGACAGCCAAGTGGACATATGTGGGCGCGCAGCGTTGACTTGCGCTTGGGTGGCATCGTTACGCGCGATCATGGCGTGACCTCCCCATCATCTGGCAGGCTGGTTTCATCCCACTCACCAAAGCGGGAAAGCTGGTCGTAACGGCCAAAGCTCTTGGATTTTTCCATTGCACGTCGGGCCGTAAATCCCTTGTTAGGGTCTTGATAGTCGGAGATGAGCTTGTAAAGCTCCTTCCAAACTTGCGCTGTTGGCTTTTCATCGAGCGGCGCTTTCACGGACTTCACACCAGTGCCGACCCCCAGATAAGTGGCCCCTTCGATATGGCGCGGATGCAACCCGTCGAAATCGCCGCGTTCGGCCATGGCCGCCTCTAGCAAAAGCTGCATGTCAAAGGCGAGCTGTTGAGGTTTAGACGGAATTGCACCTGTCTTGTAGTCGTACAAATGCGCACCGCCGCGTTCATTAAGATCGATGCGATCCGCCTTCACAGTTAGGGTAAAGCCGAGATCGGGTAGCGTGCTTTTTCCCTTCACCTCGATATGTGAGGAAACGGCGTTTGCCTGCCTTTCACGCTCTTCCGCGACGAAATCATCAGCAAGGCGTGCTATACGTGCGGCCCACATCAGACGGGCAGAGGGCCAATCAACATCGTCCTCGAAAATACGGGTCGCGAGCGCCATCAAATCTTCGGCGCTGTTAGCGGTTTTCCATCCTTTTACGAAGTCCTCAAAGACCTGATGCACCGCAATGCCGCGCAGGCGCGCGTCGGCGGTTTTGACCAGACCATCTAGCGGCGCGAGACCAAGAACGTGTTTGGCGTAAATCGCATAGGGATCGCGCACGAGAGTTTTGATTTCCGTCACAGACAACTGTTTAGGCCGCGCTTCAATCGCGGGTCTCGGAGAAGGGCGTTTTGCAGCAGGGCTTTCAATCGGTTCTTCCAAAAGACGGGCGCGTTTGAGCCATGCGTCGCCGCGCGCTCTCATTTGCTCAATCGCCTCTGGTCCGTTCTGGTCCGGCAAACCGCCCATGAGGTTGGTTAACCGATTGAGCCAACGAGACGGCACCGTCTGTGCATCATCGGAGCGCTGCGCGCGGGTGAGCCAGACCTCAGGCGCTGCAATCGCTTGTTGGAAGTCATGCGCAGACAGACCGATGCGCCGTTCCGGCAGGAGCAAACCAGCGCCTTGGCGCATACGGCGGTTCAGCCACGGATCGGGGCTGGGCGCTTCAGGCCAGCTGCCCTCATTGAGGCCAGCGAGGATCAAAACATCCGCGCCCTGAACGCGCGCCTCAAGCGTACCCCAAATCAGAACATTGGGATGTCCACTGTCAGGGTTGCGTACCTCACCGCGGGAAAGGATACCGCCAAACAAATCGGCGTAATCGCGGGCGTTGAGATCAGGTAGATTTTCCAAGACGGGGTGCAATGCATGCCACTGCTTCAACGCTTCGCGACCTGCCCCTTCCTGCCAAAGCTCGCCAGTGCCGTCCCCATTCATCCCTTGCGAAATGCGTTCCGCCAACGCGATATGCTGTTCGGCCAATTCGGTCGCGTTTTGCAGCCCCTCGCGCATGTGTCCACAGAAGGTATTGGCAACCCAGCACGCCCATTCAACAGCGCCCTCAAGCTTGGTCTTACTCGCCCATTGGTTCAGGCTGTCTGTGTCAGGAAAGGCTGGCCCGTACTTACGGATCGATAATTCAAGTTCGCGGGTCAAACGCAAATGATCCCCGCGATCTTCACCGGAGTGGGTCAACGGGTGTTTGAGCAGCGTGAGCAGCGCTTCGGCGTCGAGTGGCCTTAGGAACAGCTCCATCACATGACGTAAAAAACGACCGGGGGGAGAGAGCTGCAGTGGTGTGCCGGCACTGTCGTCTGGCGTTATATTCCAACGGTCTAATGCAGCTGTGACCTGCCGTGTTAGCATTCGGTCAGGTGTGATCAATGCGGCGGTCTTGCCATCTTCTGCCGCTAGTCGCAGACGCATTGCGATAGCAAGCGCCTCTTCGCGGCTCGTCTGTGGTTCGAGCAGCGTTACACCGCCCATCGCGCTAGGCAGATCGCTAAGTTTTGGACCATCACGTAGCCAACCATCGGTGACAGGAACAGGGCGCAAGGCGAGCGATACAACCTTGTTGCGCGCGGCACTGGCGGGGGGAGTTGTCTCCCAAAGCGGGACTTTATCAGTCTCTAAATTGAGATCTTTGAGAATCTTTGCGAAACGATACTGAGGATGATCCTCTGGTGACATGCGCATCGGATGCTCTGCGCTGAGTTCGTTCCAGACCTCCTTTGGCATATCGGTGTCATAGCCTGGCAAGATCACCGCACCCTGCGGAAGGCGAGCGACGGCCTGCATGAGCAGCGCTGTCGTGCCCCGCGATCCGGTCGAGCCTGCGAGAATGATCGGATGTTCGGGCGGATTAGCCTGCCAATCGGCAATTTGAGCCAAAACAACAGCGCGCGCGCGGGCCTGTGCATCGGGCGGTTCTTGGGACAGATCAAGAAAACTGCCGACAATGCAGATGAACTCCTTCGCGCGGTTCCAATGGCCTGACCCGTCAGAGACGTCGAGTGCATCAATGTCCGCGAGCGACACGCCCTCGCCCTGCATTTCGTCCATCAAGGTTGCCAGCGAATCCGCGAGATCGAACAGTGAACTGCGCGAGGCAAGCGACGGGTTTTGCCGCAACAAGGCATCCACGAGCGAAATCAATTCAATCCGCCGCGCGAGCGGTGAAACAGCCTGTGGAATTGAGTGGAACTTTGGGTCTTTTCCTAAGTCCCCGAGCAATGTGATTTGCGGCAAAAGTTGCGCAGTCCCATCGGTAAAGAGCGAAGTTACGCGCCTGCGCATTCGTGCTGTGTTAACGATTAGCTGAACGCGGGCTATGGCCTCAGGCGGCTGACCTGCCATCTTCTTGCGTAGGCCAGAGACGAGCGCGGTGGGAAAATCGACACCAAGTTCGAGGGCGAAAACGCGCGCGTTGTCTTGGGGCTCAAACATCAGGTGTCTCAAACATGTCTTCGGCCAATTTTACCCCTTCCGGCGAACCAACATCGCACCATTTTCCAGTGTAGCGCACACCGAAGATGCGGCGCTGCTTAAGCATTTTTTCCCACAGGAGTTTAACAGAGAAAGACGTTTCAGAAATTTCAGACAGCCGGTCGGTGCGGATGATTTGAACGCCCGTGTAAATATCGCCAGCGCCATAAGTTAACCGATTGTCCTGATCGATCAGAAAGTCGCCCTTGCCGGTGTGGCCAATTGCGTTTCGCTTTGGCACGCAGAGCAAAAGCGCATCCATTTTTTCGGGGTTCCATGCGTTTAGCAGTTCTTGAAGGGGGTTCGTGCCCTTCCAAACAGCGTCAGTGTTCGAGGTGAAAACGGGGCCAGCCCCGAGGAGAGGAAGCGCGTTTTTCAAGCCGCCCCCAGTTTCCAGAATATCACCGTTTTCGTAGACAATCGTGATGTCCTGTCGCGCGGCGAGATGGGCTTTGATCTGATCGGGAAAGTAATGGCAATTCACGACTTTGCGGTCCAGTGCGATGTCATCGCTAAGTGCAATGGCGTGATCGAGCAACGCGCGGCCAGCAACCCTCACCAGAGGTTTGGGCCGATCTTTGGTTAAATGCCTCATCCGGGTACCGAAACCCGCAGCAAAGAACATTATAGCGTTGGGATAGTCGCGCATTTGTCTTTGAGCCTTTGCAAGATTTCAGGGGTTGGCGCGGGCAGGGCTTTCTTCAAAATGTCCGCTACAGGGGCGTTCACAGGGGCGTCTAGATCGCGCTCCACAAGACCCCAAACACGTGGGATCAGATCAACATAGGAAGGTTTGCCGAAGTGCATGGAAAGCCGTGCAAAGACCCCCAGAATGCGCAGGTTTCTTTGTAAACCGAGCACATGATAAGCATCACGAAATTCGGTATCGTCCCTGCCGGATGCAGCGATGTAACGAGCGATCATTGCCTCTTCAATCGGTAGGGGGACATCACGACGCGCGTCTTTTAAGAGTGATACGAGATCATAGGCGGGGTGGCCCAAAAGGGCGTCTTGATAATCCAGCAATCCGACCCGCGATACGCCTGAGCGCGCAGGGAGCCACAGAAGGTTTTCCGCATGGTAATCACGTTGGATAAGGACACTAGGTGCGCTGACTTTAGAGTCTAACAAGGTTGTAAAAGCGGTTTCAAAGGCAACCTTTGTGTTTTCGTCAACGCCGTCCTCAACCCCGAATTTATACCAATCAAAGGCAAGCGCAGCCATCTTTGTCATGAAGGCAGTGTCATAGGGCTTCAGCGCAGGAGGTTTTGCAGTGTGCAAGTCTAATAGAACGTCTGTCGCCGCCTCATAAAGCGGTTGCTCAAGTGCAGGTTTTGCAAGGACAACACGCGCGAACAAATCATCACCAAGGTCCTCGATCAGCAAAAGCCCGTTTGCTTCATCTTCTGCGAAAACCTCAGGTGCGCTGAGCTGGATGGAGCGTAGATAATTCGTGATCTCAACAAAGGGACGCACATCATTGCCAAGCGCGGGATCGGCATCCATCAAAACAGCGCCCCGCCCGTCGGCTCCACTGCCTACGCGTTGATACTTCCGCATAGAGGCATCGCCAGCGAGCGGCGCACGCGTTGCGTTTCGCCAATCCGTCGTTGCCATGAATTCTGAAATGATGTCTTCTCTGTTACTCATGCTATGGCCTTGAATAGTCTGTGTTGCAGCGCCTCTGATCCGCCTGAAAGGGTGATCTTGCGTTGGTCCTCAATTTCAGTTGTTTCGAACGAAAGAGTTGCTGCATCCCCTGGGGTGAGGTCAGCGAGCCGATCAGGCCACTCGATCAAACAAATTGCGGTTTCGAAAGCTTCGGTGAGACCGAGCTCTTCTGCCTCGTCGGGATCAGAAAGGCGATAAAGGTCAGCGTGCCAAACTTCGCCTGCGCGGGTTTCGTAGGTTTGAACCAGTGTAAAGGTCGGTGATGGGACATCCTCTGGGACGTCTTGCAAAGACTGAATGAGGGCGCGCGCGAAATAGCTTTTGCCGGCGCCGATGTCCCCCTGCAGCAATATTGTATCGCCGGCACGTAAAACGCGTGCGAGATTGGCCGCGAATTCAGCGGTTTGCTCTGTGTTGTGGGCGATGATGTAGGGCGCGGTGTTCGACATGGCGCCAAGGTAGGGCGCTTTTGTCAGCGGGGAAACCGTGAAATGCGTTTAGGCGGCCACAGTTCTGGATCGTTTGCGTTTGCGCGGTGCTGGATCAATCGCAGAGACATCGATGGCGAGTGCGCTTAGCGTGACAAGGGTTGCGCCAGAGGCGATTGGCGTTACCTGTAGAGTGAAATTTCGCCCATCGATATGCTGTAATTTGGCACCCCAAATCTCCCTGTCGGATTGACCGGAAATGAAATCCCTGATTTCGCCCCAAACAGGACTAGGTCGGAATTTGTCTTGCCAATGACGCGTAAGATCTTGCGCGCTTAGCTGCTCCACGGGGTGATCTTCATCGAGCTTGAGGAAATCCAGCATCGGTCGGTTACATTGTTGGATGAGTCCGGCTGCGTTAAAAATGACGAGGCTATCGTTCAAGGCGTCCAGAGCAGAGCGGGTGACACTTGCTTCGCTTCGAAATCTACGTGTCAGGGAAATTTCGGCGCTGATGTCCTCGAACAGGAAGGCAATCGCGCCGTCAGGATGGGGCCTGCCCGAAATGCGATAAGTGAGCCCGTTAGGAAGATGCCAAGTTTCATTGAAATTGTCATCACTCGCGGCTGAAATCATATCAGCAATGCGTTCGCGCCAGGATGCATAGTTCTTTGGTTCGGGCATCACCTGATTGTCACGCAATTGGTCAAAAAACGAAAAAAGGTTTGGTCGGGCTGTCAAAAATTCAGGGCGCAATTCGGTGAGATCGATCA
>NZ_JBDWVM010000141.1:0-3197 GCF_039984035.1 Planktotalea sp.
TGCCATCTTTCCCGATCAGAACCAACATAAACCCACGCGGGCGTAGCTTTGCGCGCAAATCGCTTGGGGTTTCGGTTGATGTATCGACCATTATCACCACATCGCGTTCCTTTAGGGCTTCTGCCCCGGCTTCAAGCAACGCCAATTGTTGGGTTAATCTAGGATCTGCATCGCTATCGGCGAAGACGACAATAGGTCGGGCCGTCCAAAGAAAATCATTCAAACTGTCGCTATCTTGCTTGGAAATAGCCTCCCAAGCGGTCCCTTCCGGCGCCGCTGAACCGGTCTGCGCAAAGGCAGATGTCGATGCGAATAAGGCCGTAATTACAGATACTAAGAGTGGTTTCATGGGGTCTCCTCTTAGCGTCAATATAGGGGCGAAAATCGCAATTGCGATGGCTTTGTCACCCAAAGTTGGGGAAAAACAGCAGTTTAAGAGAAAAATCACGTCTTTGTTCCATCACCACCTGACATGTTGTGCACAAATGGGCCGTGCACGCGCAGGTCTTGAAAAGGGGACGTGGTTTGGATGTCATTTTGCATATCGGCGCGCATCGCAGCGCAAGCACGAGCCTTCAAACCTATTGGCGCCGCAACACTGTAATGCTGGCGTCGCAAGACACTGGGTTTTGGGGGCCGAAACGTTTACGCAAGCGGCTGTTCAACGGCATTACCGCGCGGCCACTAGAGGGGCGCAATGCAGTCGCCTTCGCGCGCGCGCAAGGGCGCATCGCTTTGGAGCTTCAGCGATCAAGCGCGCTGGATGTCACGCAAATCATCGTGTCCGAAGAGAACATTCTAGGCCTTATGCGGCACAACTTTTCCGCTCAAGCCTTGTACCCCAGCGCCGCCACACGCGTCGCCCGCTACATCAGCGCATTTCGTGGGTCGGTCAAAATGATCTATCTCACAACGCGGTGTCTCAGCAGTTATTGGAGCTCGGCGCTATGCTACTCCATTCCGCGCGGTGTGATGGTGCCGGATCAAGCGCGGATCGATGCCTTGGCGGAGCAGCCACGCAACTGGCGCGATGTGATCAGCGACATAGCCGAGGCCGCGCCGGATGTTCCCGTCGTCGTCAGTACGTTCGAGCAGTTCAGCGCACGCCCCTTTATGCTCACGCGGTATTTGCTGGGCACGCAAGCGGCGCAGGCGGACAAACCAGTGTGGCGCAACCAACGACCAACAACGCAGCAGTTATTGCGCTTGCCGCTGGGCCTAGACGAACGCACCCGAATGAAGACGCACATTCACGACGACCGCTGGGAACCGTTTTCCAGTGCCCAACGCGCGGCCCTTCAAGAACGCTATGCGGACGATCTGTTTTGGCTGCAATCGGGCAGCGACGGTCGTGCAATCTATTTGGAAGACCCGAAACCCCAAGAGACGGGATATCCCGCACAAATGGGTTTCGTGAACAAAGGACAGAGTTATGACACAAGACAACCATTGGCGCGCCCTGGCTGAGAAAGAGCTGCGCGGACGCCCCCTAGAGGATCTCACGTGGAACACCTTGGAAGGTATCGATGTCAAACCGCTCTATACAGAAGCGGATACAGCGGATCTTCCTCATATGGGCGGTATTCCCGGCAAGGGTCCGTTCACGCGCGGCGTTAAAGCGACGATGTATGCGGGGCGCCCTTGGACCATTCGCCAATATGCGGGTTTTTCAACAGCAGAAGAAAGCAACGCGTTTTATCGCAAAGCACTAGCGGCCGGTCAGCAGGGTGTGTCTGTTGCTTTCGATCTGGCCACGCACCGCGGCTATGACAGTGATCATCCGCGCGTTGAGGGCGATGTTGGTAAAGCTGGGGTTGCGATTGATTCCGTTGAGGATATGAAAATCCTCTTCGATCAAATCCCGCTGGATAAAGTGTCTGTTTCCATGACGATGAACGGCGCAGTGATCCCGATCCTTGCCAATTTCATCGTGACCGGGGAAGAGCAGGGCCATGATCGCTCTTTGCTCGCAGGGACGATCCAAAACGATATTCTGAAGGAATTCATGGTGCGCAACACCTATGTCTATCCGCCAGAACCCTCCATGCGCATCATCGCGGATATCATTGAATATACCTCGAATGAGATGCCGAAATTTAACTCAATTTCGATTTCTGGCTATCACATGCAAGAGGCGGGTGCGAACCTTGTACAGGAACTCGCATACACTCTGGCAGATGGTCGTGAATACGTGAAAACCGCCATGGCGCGCGGAATGGACGTGGACAAATTTGCGCCGCGCCTATCCTTCTTCTTTGCGATTGGCATGAACTTTTTCATGGAAGCGGCAAAGCTGCGTGCGGCGCGTCTTCTGTGGCACAAGATCATGACAGACCTTGGCGCGCAGAGCGAAAAGTCCAAAATGCTGCGCACCCACTGCCAAACCTCTGGTGTGAGTTTGCAAGAGCAGGATCCCTACAACAACGTCGTGCGTACGGCTTATGAAGCTATGGCCGCGGCGCTTGGCGGCACGCAATCCTTGCACACCAACGCATTAGATGAAGCGATTGCATTGCCGACTGAATTCTCCTCTCGTATCGCGCGCAACACGCAGTTGATCTTGCAAGAGGAAACAGGCGTGACCAATGTCGTCGATCCGCTGGCAGGGTCCTATTATGTGGAAAGCCTCACGAGCCAATTGACGGATGAAGCTTGGAAGCTCATCGAAGAGGTCGAGGAGATGGGCGGCATGACCAAGGCCGTTGCCACAGGCATGCCGAAGTTGCGCATCGAAGAAGCGGCAGCTAAGCGCCAAGCGAATATCGACAAGGGCGATGAAGTCATTGTTGGCGTTAATAAATATCGTCTCGACAAAGAAGATGCGATCGACATTCTGGACATCGACAATGACGCTGTGCGCACGTCACAAATCGCACGTTTGGAGAGTATTCGGGCCACACGTGACTCTGCCGCTTGTGAGGCTGCACTGGCAGAGCTTTCGCGCCGCGCAGAAGAAGGCGGCAATCTTCTAGAAGCGGCTGTAGAAGCCTCGCGCGCACGCGCAAGTGTTGGAGAAATCAGCATGGCGATGGAAAAAGTATTCGGGCGTCACCGCGCCGAAGTGAAAACCTTGGCTGGCGTTTATGGCGCGGCCTATGAGGGCGATGAAGGCTTTGCCGCGATCCAGAAATCGGTTGAAGATTTCGCCGCGGATGAAGGACGCCGCCCGCGCATGCTGGTCGTGAAAATGGGCCAAG
>NZ_JBDWVM010000142.1:0-4485 GCF_039984035.1 Planktotalea sp.
CTATCAACAGTGGCAGTGTTCGTGACACCACCAAAGCCTGTGACGCGGCAGAACCAATCATAAAATGGCACAGACGCCCATGCCAGCGCGCCCATGAGGACAACAACTGATCCGGTTTGTGCAACTGTTTTGAGCTTTGGATCCATTGCCATTAGTCTTGCACCTCATTGCGGGGTGGTTCGTAATCGCCGCGCGTGACTTTCACGATGGTCAATCCGAAAACGATTGCAATGAAGGCCGCAAGCACAAGGCCAAGACCGACATTGCGACCATAACGACGCGTATGAATCTCATGTTGTTTGCTCAGTGACATTACCAGCCCCCAAATCCGAAGCGCGTGAGGAGCGCCTCAACAAGGATCGCACCGAAATGTGCAAAGAGGTAGAGTAAGGACAGTTTGAAAAAGCTGCGTTCGACTTTGAAGTCATCAGCTTCGCTCGCATCCTCGTCACGTTTGAAGATCTGCCATGCTCCTTTGATAAACAATGCGTTCAGCACAACGGCCACTGCTAGATAGAAGGGCCCGCCAACGCTGCTGAAGGCCGTGCCAACCGCGAGCACCGCAAGCAACAATGTGTAGACAAGAATATGAATGCGCGTTGAACGGCGACCATGCGTGACCGTCAACATTGGTACACCCGCGTTGTCATAGTCCTTGCGCATGAACAGCGCGAGGGCCCAGAAATGCGGGGGTGTCCACATAAACGTCAGGCAGAACATAAGAACAGATTCGATGGACACACCACCGGTCGCCACGGCCCAACCGATCATGGGAGGGAAAGCACCAGCCGCGCCGCCGATAACGATGTTCTGCGGGGTCCAGCGCTTGAGCCACATGGTGTAAATCACCACGTAGAAGAAAATCGTAAATGCAAGAAGGCCACCGGCGACCCAATTGGATGCCAGACCGAGCATAATCACCGAAAGACCAGAAAGCGCGACGCCAAAGCCAAGCGCTTCGCCCTCGGTCACTTTACCAGCAGGGATCGGGCGTTTTTTTGTACGCAGCATAACCGCGTCGATATCCGCGTCCCACCACATGTTCAGCGCGCCAGAAGCGCCACCACCAATTGCGATGAACAAAATGGAGGTGAAAGCGATCATCGGATGGACGGGGTTCGGTGCCGCCAACAGCCCGACAAAGGCTGTAAAAACCACCAACGTCATTACACGAGGCTTCAACAGAGCGAAGAAATCGCCGAAGCTTGCCTCTTTTTCGAGGCTGACGTTATTCAAGCTAACATCGCTCATAGTGCCCTCCGAATGACGTTGAAATCAGGCCGCGCGAACCAGGTGTTGCGCGCGGCCTTTGTTACTTAGTTTGCGGCCGCAACTTTGTATGGCTGTGGCAGACCTGCGTATTCTTCAATCGCGCCTGTCAGCCACTCTTGATACGCTTCTTCGCTCACAACCTTTACAGTGATCGGCATGTAGGCGTGGTCTTTACCGCAAAGCTCAGAGCACTGACCGAAGTAGATGCCTTCTTTCTCTGCTGCAAACCAAAGCTGAGCGATACGACCAGGAACCGCGTCTTGCTTTACGCCGAACGCTGGGATCGTCCATGCGTGGATCACGTCCGCGCCTGTCACGTTCATAACGATTGTTTTGCCAACAGGAACGACAACAGCAGTGTCCGTCGCGAGCAGATACTGCTCTGGCGCGTAGCCGTTTTCTTCGAGCTCGTCTTTGCCAAGCATAAAGCTGTCAAAGCCGAACTCGTGATCGACGTACTCATAACCCCAGTACCACTGGTAGCCAGTCACTTTGATCGTAATGTCCGCTTCTGGAATTTCCTGTTGTTTGAACAGGATAGGCAGTGAGTAAGCACCAATCAGGACCAGAACAACGATTGGGATAACGGTCCAAGCCACCTCAACAGGAGAGTTGTGTGTGAATGTGCCAGGTGTCGGGTTTGCACGGCGGTTGTAGCGCACGATGCAGTACACCATCAGAGCCGTTACAAAAATCGTAATAATCGTGATGACGACAAGGAGCATCCCGTCGAGCCATTGCAAATCGCGAGCAAGCTCGGTCGCTGCAGGTTGGAAGCCAATGCCGCGTGGCAGGGGCTGTCCGATGACTTCAAGAGCCTCTTGCGCCATGGCCGGAGCCGCGGAAAATGCTGCCAGAAGGCCGTAAAGTGTTGTTTTCAGTTGCATATTACACCCTGATCGATTGCGGCGATACGCCAGTCTTTTTCGGTTATGGTCTGTCTTTGTCACTCAAACTAGCGTAGATCGCCAGATGGCAAGCATAGCCAGTTGTTATTGGTCTGTCTAAAACCATATTCTTACTAGTAGATAAAGACTAAGCGTTGCGGCAAACGGACGCTTTTACGAATTAAGTCCAAAGAAAGAGAATTTTCGCATGTCTCACGCCCCTTTTCGTCCCTTTGAAGACCGTGTTTCGCGCGAAACGGCTTTAGAGATTCTCCAAAGTGCCTGCAGCGGGGCGGATGATGGAGAGCTCTTTATAGAGCGTCGCACGGCGGAAAGCCTTGTTTTCGATGATGGGAAACTCAAAAACGCGACCTATGACGCCTCTGAAGGATTCGGCTTGCGCGCGGTCTTGGGCGAAGTGGCGGGATATGCGCATTCCACTGAAGTTTCCGAAACCTCTTTGCGACGGGCACTTAAAACAACGCGTCTCGCTGTGGGATCAGGGGGCGGCACGCTCGCTGACGCCCCAAGTCCGACAAATGCTCGTCTTTATAGTGACGCCGATCCCATTTCAGAGGTGAGTTTTCCCGCAAAGGTCGAAACGCTGCGAGAAATCGATGCATTCTTGCGTGATCTTGATTCTCGCGTCGTGCAAGTGAGCGCCGTGATCGCCGCCTCTTTGCAAGAGGTGACAATTCTGCGCCCAGATGGCGTGGAGGTCAGCGATACCCGACCCATGACCCGCGTGAACATTTCAGTCATCGTCGAACAGGACGGTCGCCGCGAAAGTGGATCGGTTGGGGGTGGTGGTCGCTTTGCCCTTGGTGGGTTGATCGAACCCGAAGATTGGAAGCCCAAAGCGCGCGAAGCGTTGCGCATTGCCCTTGTAAACCTAGAGGCCGTCCCTGCCCCCGCAGGAATGATGGACGTAGTGCTCGGCCCTGGTTGGCCCGGAATTTTATTGCATGAGGCAGTCGGTCATGGGCTTGAAGGGGACTTCAACCGAAAAGGCTCTAGCGCATTTTCTGGGCGCGTGGGCGAGCGCGTCGCCTCTAAAGGTGTCACCGTTCTTGATGATGGCACCATTCCAAATCGACGTGGTTCTATTACTGTTGACGATGAAGGCACGCCGTCAGGTAAAAACACATTGATCGAAGACGGTATTCTCGTAGGTTACATGCAAGATCGTCAAAACGCGCGTTTGATGGGGGTTGCGCCCACTGGCAATGGACGACGCGAAAGTTATGCGCATCCGCCCATGCCACGCATGACGAACACATATATGATGGGCGGCGATGCAGCCCCTGCTGACATTCTTGCCGATTTGAAGGATGGAATTTACGCTGTCGGTTTTGGCGGCGGCCAAGTGGACATTACCAACGGCAAGTTCGTTTTCTCCTGCACAGAGGCCTATCGCGTTGAGAATGGGAAGGTCGGTGCACCTGTTAAGGGCGCCACTCTGATTGGTGACGGCGCAACGGCAATGCAGCAGATTCGCGCGCTTGGGAATGACATGGCGCTTGATCCCGGGATGGGAAATTGCGGAAAGGCGGGCCAATGGGTGCCTGTTGGTGTTGGCCAACCCACTATAATGATTGGTGGTTTAACTGTCGGCGGTGCAGCGGGCTAAGTCAAAGTGAAGCTTGGTTTACGCGCTGTTAACTCCGTTACTGCTAGAGATGATTCTGCAAGCAGGCGGAGACATGATGAGCCCACAGACCAAGACTTCTTCCACTCACCCCCTAATCCCACCCACCACGGAAGATGAGCGCTCAACATGGCTTCGTCTCTTGCGCTCCCGCAAAGTCGGCATTTCAACCTTCTATCGTTTGATGGCCGAGCATGGCAGCGCCTCCGCCGCAATGGATGCTTTGCCAGACTTGGCGAACAAGGCAGGACTTTCGAAATATCAGCCCTGTTCCCAAGCGAGCGCTGACGCGGAAATCGCACAAGGCGCAAAGATCGGCGCACAGCTTATTTGTCGCGGTGAGGCGCATTATCCTTCTTTGTTAGGCGAAATCTCGGACGCGCCGCCCATGATTTGGGTGCGCGGCGCACTTGATGTCTTAAAACGACCTATGATCGCGCTCGTCGGGGCGCGCAACGCGTCGTCCTTGGGCACAAGAATGGCGCGCGCATTGGCAAGTGATCTATCGGATCAAGGCTATGTTGTCGTTTCTGGCCTCGCGCGCGGGATTGACACCTGCGCACACCTCGCCGCTGCAGAGGGTGGCTCGATTGCCGTGCTCGCAGGTGGCGTCGACGTCATCTACCCTAACGAAAACTTAGACCTTGCTGACAAATTAATGGTCACTGGTGCGCTTGT
>NZ_JBDWVM010000143.1:0-14197 GCF_039984035.1 Planktotalea sp.
AGACGCCTATGCTGCCGCGCTGTTGACCAAGGCTGGGATCGGTGTCGCGCCGCAAATTTCACTGTTCCGTAAATTGGATGCGCTCACCAAGAGCCAATCAGGCCGCGCGCCTGCATGGTTGTTGAGCCATCCGAAGACCGAAGAACGGATCGCTGCGCTTGAAAGCCTCGATGCGCGCTGGAGTTAAGCCGCAGCGAGCGCCTTTCCGAGGCGCGGCAGACGCGCTTTTTTCATCAATGATTTCAAAGTCCAATCCTGCGAAGATAAGGTATTGGCTTTACTGAGAACGTCGCCTGCCACATGTTCGATCAACTCTGGCTGACTCTGCCAAACCCCCAAGAGCAAGGCATCTGGATTGACGCGCGAAAGGCCTTCTTCCGCCAAGATACCAGCGGGAAAATCTTTGTTGTTGAGCGTGACGATACCGTCCGCGCCGCCCAATACTGCCGCTGCAAGCACATGAATGTCCGAGGGATCAGGGAGCCAAAAGCGGGCCTCTTGCACAGGATCATAACGTACCGAGGCTTTGGGAAATCCAGCGTTCAAAAACACGCCTTCGCTTTTAGCTTCCAGCGCCGCGCCTTCCCCGTGCTTGAGGGAAGCGCGGCGCCATTCTTCTAAAATACGCGGCGACCAGAGCGGCTCAAACGCGCTGCCCTTCGCCGCGCCGATCAACATCTCGCGCATGACCGTCGGGTACAAAACGCAGGTGTCGAGCAGCAGTTTCACAGACGGTAGAACAGCGCTTTGAGGTAGCCGCTTTCCGCGAGCTGCGGCATCAGCGGATGATCTGGCCCAGCAAAACCGGTGTGGATCAGTGAACCCGCACGCTCCGCACGGCCAATGCCGCGCGTACAGGCAAAGCGGAATTTGCCAAGGTCCGCTGCGTGCGAGCAGGAACATAGAACCAAATAGCCGCCCTCTTTCACCAAAGGCGCGGCCATTTTCGCAAGGCGCTCATAGGCGCGCAGACCACCCTCAAGCTTTGGTTTGCTCGGCGCAAATGCAGGTGGATCACAGATCACCACATCATATTTCGCGCCTTCTTTGCCAAGGGCTTCGAGCACATCAAAGGCATCGCCCTTGCGCGTGGCAAAACGATCCGCAAAGCCCGCTTTTTCTGCGCCCTGCTCTGCCAAGGCCAAGGCAGGTGCAGATCCATCAACGCAAAGCGCCGATTTCGCGCCGCCCGCAAGGGAAGCAAGACCAAAACCGCCCACATGGGAAAACACATCCAGCACATCCGCACCTTCGGTCAGTCGCGCCGCGAAGGCATGGTTCGGGCGTTGATCATAGAACAGACCCGTCTTTTGTCCGCCTGTCAGATCAGCCGCATAATAGGCCCCGTTCATCGGCACCATGATGGGCGCGTCTGGCGCTGCGCCCAAAAGCACTGCATTTTCGTCATCAAGACCCTCAAGCGAACGGGTTCGACCTGAAGCGTTTTTCAAGATAGTTGTGACGCCCGTCACCTCAGCCAATGCGGCAGCAAGCGGTTCCAGTAACAGCTCAAGCCAAGCCGCATTCGGTTGCACAACAAGCGCATCATCGAAACGATCAACGACCAATCCCGGAAGGCCATCCGCCTCTGCATGGATCAAGCGATAGAACGGTGCATCAAACAAACGTTCACGCAGTTCAAGCGCGCGCGTGACCTTTGTCGCGAACCATGCCTGATCAATTGAAACCGACACATCGCGCTCAATCATCCGCGCGGTGATGCGCGACAAGGGGTTGGCCGCAACCAGCCCCATCGGATTACGCTCGGCGTCTTGCAAGACAGCAATTGTGCCGGGCGTTAGATTTTTACTGCGCCGATCAAGCACAAGTTCATTATCATAAACCCAAGGCGCACCGTGACGAATGGCACGTGCGTTAGCTTTGGGTTTAAGGCGAAGGACGGGTAAATCACTGGCTGTCATAGCGTCCCCTTAGCGACTTCATGCGCGGCTGAAAAGGTAATGATGCGGCCCTCCCACATAAACAATGCGGTTTTGCGCCCAGTTTTCATAAAACTCTTGTGGCGGCTTTTGCAATCAGGCCTCGACGTTAGCGCTAACATTGGATAAGAGGAAAGTGAATCAAGGACCTACACCCAGATCAATCGCAGGAACCCCGCCTCATGAGCTTGCATCCCGTTATCGCAGAAACGACAGATCGTATTATCGAACGCTCACAAGAGCGCCGTTCCAAGTATATGGATCATATGCGCGCTGCCGCATCTGAAGGTCCACGCCGCGCGCATTTGACCTGTGGCAACCAAGCCCATGCCTATGCGGCGATGGGAGATGCCCAGCAAACACTGGCAGAAACACCTGCTGCAAACCTTGGCATCGTGACCGCATTCAACGATATGCTCTCCGCACATCAGCCGTTTGAAGGCTATCCTGCTCTGCTCAAAGAAGCCGCGCATTCCGTTGGCGGAACGGCGCAGGTCGCCGCTGGCGTACCCGCTATGTGCGATGGTGTCACACAAGGGCAAACCGGCATGGAACTGTCGCTCTTCTCCCGCGATGTGATTGCCCTTTCAGCAGGGATTGGCCTGTCACACAACACATTTGACGCGGCGGCCTACCTCGGCGTTTGCGATAAAATCGTTCCAGGCTTGATCATTGCAGCGGCAACCTTTGGCTATATCCCTGGCATTTTCGTGCCAGCCGGCCCGATGCAATCTGGCCTGCCCAATGATGAAAAAGCCCGCGTGCGCAATGAATTCGCACAGGGCAAGGTTGATCGCGCCGAGTTGATGAAGGCTGAAATGGCCTCTTACCACTCGGCTGGTACTTGCACATTCTACGGCACAGCGAACACGAACCAGATGCTGATGGAATTCATGGGTCTGCATTTGCCGGGCTCATCTTTCGTGAACCCCAACACGCCGTTACGTGATGCGCTGACAAAGGAAGCCGCCAAGCGCGCGCTCGCGATCACCGCTCTTGGCAATGATTATCGCCCCGTTTGCGATATCTTGGATGAACGCGCCTTTGTGAATGGTCTTGTTGGCCTGATGGCGACGGGCGGCTCGACCAACCTTGTGTTGCACCTTCCTGCGATGGCACGGGCGGCGGGCATTGATCTGCGCCTTGAAGATTTCGACGCAATTTCAGCGGTCGTGCCGCTGATGGCAAAGGTCTATCCAAACGGTCTTGCCGACGTGAACCACTTCCACGCCGCAGGCGGCCTGCCTTATATGATTGGCCGTTTGCTCGATGCAGGTTTGCTCCATGAGGATGTGAAAACCGTTGCAGGCGATAGCCTTGGCCTGCATGCGCAAGAACCTGTACTTGATGGCGGCGCGTTGATCTTCCGTGATGGCGCGAAAGAAACGCTCAACGACAAAATCCTGCGCACCGCAGATGATCCCTTCCAGCCGACGGGTGGCCTTAAGCAGCTCAAGGGCAACTTGGGTCACGGCATGATGAAAGTCTCCGCCGTCGCGCCAGAACGTCAAATCGTCGAAGCGCCAGCGCGCGTCTTCCAAAGTCAGGACGAAGTGAAGGCTGCGTTCAACGCGGGCGAATTCACTTCTGATCTGGTGATCGTCGTGCGTTTCCAAGGTCCGAAAGCCAACGGCATGCCAGAACTTCATGGCCTGACCCCTGCCCTTTCTGTCACCATGCAACGCGGCATTAACGTGGCGATGGTCACAGACGGGCGCATGTCCGGTGCCTCTGGTAAAGTGCCGTCGTGCATTCACGTCAGCCCAGAAGCGGCTGCAGGCGGTCCGCTCTCACGCATCCAAGATGGCGACATAATTCGAGTTGACGCCGTTGCCGGTACGTTAGAAGTACTCACCGAGGGCGCGCTCGACCGAGCGCCCGCCACGCCAGACCTCAGCCATAATGGCAATGGTGTTGGCCGCGAATTGTTTGAAGTCTTCCGCCAGTCGGTTGGTACTGCCGATACTGGCGCTGGCGTCGTCGTATAAGGAACTACAATATGATCACTCCCACCGAAGCCAGCGCACGCGCGCTTGAAATCTGCCAACTGGCCCCAATCGTGCCTGTTCTGGTCGTCGACGATGTCGCAACAGCGCGTCCATTGGCGGAAGCGTTGATCGCGGGTGGCCTCCCTGCTCTTGAAGTAACACTGCGCACCGATGCCGCGCTTGAGGTCATTGCTGAGATGGCAAAAGTCGAAGGCGGCGTTGTTGGTGCGGGCACCTTGCTCACACCTGAAGACGTGCGCGCGGCAAAAGCGGCTGGCGCTGTGTTCGGTGTTTCACCAGGCGCAACTGACATTCTGCTTGATGCTTGCGAAGAGCAAGACATGCCCCTCCTGCCCGGCGCGGCCTCTGCTAGCGAAGCAATGCGTCTCCTTGAGCGCGGCTATACAGTGCAAAAATTCTTCCCAGCCGAAGCTGCAGGCGGCGCGGCGCTCCTCAAAGCGATCGGCTCGCCAATCCCGCAAGTGCGGTTCTGCCCGACTGGCGGCGTCAGCCCGCAAAACGCGGATGACTATCTGAGCCTCTCAAATACAGTTTGTGCAGGCGGTAGCTGGGTTGCTCCGAAAAAGCTGATCGACGCGGGCGACTGGGCCGGCATCGAAGAGCTCGCGCGCGAGGCGTCGCAGCTTAAGGTCTAAGCCATCGCGCCTGAATAGGCGGCGAGCGGTTTAAAAAAAAAGCATTTCAAACGTTGGCTTTGCATTCAGAGCCAACGTTTTTTTATGTCTAAGCAGGCCGCAACCTCACAAATTCCTGCTCGACAACTTCGGTTCCCCACTGGGCTCCGGGCGTTTCATTCGCAAGTACAAAACCATGTTTTTCGTAAAGGTGGCGCGCAGCATCTAGTCCTTTGAACGTCCAAAGTCGTGTCTGTTCAAACGCGGCTTGATCGATAAAGGACGTCGCCTTCTCGAGCAAAAGACTGCCAATACGCATACCTTGCGCGCGCGGGCTGACAATGAACCATCGCAAATGACAGTTACCTTGCCCGAGATCTTCGCCATCGAGCGAAACCGTCCCAAGTAATTCGTTGCTCCGATACGCAGAGAAAGTCGCGTTGCTTGGCCTATCTATGCGGCCCATAAATTCAGAAAGTTCAGTTGCGACCTTGCGCTCAAAGACCGCTCCAAAACCGTAGTTCTGCGAATAATATGCAGCATGCAGCCGCACCACAGACGCAATGATTTCGGATCGATAGCCGGAATGTATCGTCAGTTCAGGGGGAACTGCCGAAACGGATTTGTCTTGGCCACTCAACGCTTTCGCGAACATATCCAAACCACTTTCAATGAGCCGGATGTCTTTGTCTGAACGTTTCTCCAACGCAGCGCTTAGCGCGTGCCTCGCAAACATCTCGACCTCTGCAAGCAGTTCTTCTCCCCTTTTCGTCAAACTAAGTTTGCGGGATCGCTTGTCATCTGGGTCTAACCCCACTTCGATCAGGCCTTCAGCCTCTAACTTTTGAACCAATCGACTGATGCTGGACTTCTCAAGATGCAAAAGCGCACCTAGCTCGCTTGCATTGGTCACCGTCCCATATCCAATTTCAATTATTGTATGAACGGCCGACGGCGATAGCTCGGTGCCTGCAAGCCCCTTTTGCATAAAGCCAAGCTCGCGCACAATGCACCGCGCTGATGCGCGCAAACTATCAATTCGGGTTATCGTGAAATTCCGATTCATAGTTGCACAATACAACTAAAATTATGCATTCGTCTAGCACTCTAAAAACCTGACCTTTTCAGATGAAAAACGACGTTAAGAAAACGAGAATTGGGCGGGCAAGACAGCAGCGCCTACTCTTCAAACCAACCCGTAGCCAAGCCACGCGCCCAATCCGGTCTTCCATTCTGAGCAGCAAGTTGGCTTGCTTCATTTGAGCGGTATGGCACGGATCGAAACGTCACATTCCAATCTTTTGCATGCCTCTCAACAATCGCATAGCTGGCGTTTGGGGTCCCTGTTTGCATGTGATGATAGACTGGCACGTCATCATCATAGGCAGGACAGCCAACGCTACCGGGGTTCACAATTGTGCGCCCATCGAGTAACCGGACACTGCGGGGAATATGCGTATGGGCGCAAAGAATGAGATTGGCTTCGATACCGATCGCTTCGCTTTGGACCTCGCCTAACGTAGCAGATCGTACCCTCCCATTTTGTTCAACACGCTCCAGCCAATAGGTAGAATCGCTCCTAGGTGTGCCATGGCACAGAAAAACATCATCAAAGACAATCCTCGTTTCAGGAAGGCTGGCGATCCAATCCAGATGTTCCTGATCAAGCTGATCGAATGCAACCCGATCAGACGGCCCCATTTCAGCGCGTTTCTGCTCAATCAAATATTTATCGTGATTACCGCGAATGGATGGGAAGTCTCGCTCACTTAAGAGCTGGGCGGTTCCCGCGGCATCCAGTGGACCGCTGAAAAAATCACCCAAGTTTACAGCATCCTTGACGCCAAGCGCATCCATATCCGCGAGCACCGCGGCAAGCGCGATTGAGTTTCCATGGATGTCTGCGAGCACTGCGAATTTCATAGCTTAACTTAAGCTACAAATCTCAAACGAGACAACAGTGTTCAAATGCATTGAACGCGAAGCGCCCACGAATTGGGCGCTGTCGCCGCTGACTTAACCACCCTTAGTTCAGGAAGTTATCCGCTGAGAAGTTGCCCAAGCTACCGAGAATTTTACGAATGAAGCTCACGTCCTGACCGCTGCGCGTGATGCGGCGGGCTAATGGAACGACTTTGCCATCTTGCAGTGTGTAGCGGCCGATATTCTCAACAATGCCGCCATCTGTGAAACTGATCGCCACAACCTGACGGTCGATCACTTCAGGCTTTTGCCATGCGAAATGCTTCACGCGGCTTTGCACGTAATAATAACCGCTGTCATTCAAGACACCTGCCGAGGAAGGCGTGCCAACCAGTTCAGCAACAGTATCTCGTGTATCGACGCCGACTGTAAGTTGCGACAGATCTTCCTCCAACGGCACGTAGCCATGGTTGCGAAAGGTCGCGGTACATGCCGCCAATGATCCGCACAGCAACAATGCTGCGCCAATTTTACGTGTTCTACTTAGTGCCCGCATAGAGGTGCCCTCTTGTATTGGCCTACTCTGCCTTGCTATCTCGATACGACACGAACGCCCGACGTTCAAGAAAGGAAAATTCCTGACCATGGCCGATATGCATGCTTTCGCCGACTTTATTCTTGAGACCAGCGCTTTGGCGCGCCGTAAGAAGACGCAGTTCAATTACCGCCTTGAGAGCGAACACCTAAAGGTGCTCATCAAAGAGCTGGACCTCAGCGGACTGCGCAAGGTGAGTTTTGTCGGCAATGTCGCCCCTGCTGGCAAACGGGACTGGCTGTTAACCGCAGAGCTTGGCGCGACCGCCGTTCAGCCTTGCACGATCACGCTTGAGCCTGTGACGACGCGCATAACGGCGGAAGTTACCCGTCGGTTCGTGGCCGAATTGCCCGAATACGCCGATGAGAGTGAAGAAGATGAATTCGGCGGTGTCGCGATGCTTGAGGATGATACGATTGAACCACTTGAGAAGGAAATCGACCTGTGGCGCGTGCTCAGCGAGTCCTTAGCTCTGGAGGTGCCTGAGTATCCGCGCGCGGAAGGCGCCGAGATCGGAACACTGCGCGTCACCGAACCTGGCAAGGACGCGATGAGCGACGATGACCTTAAACCGTTCGCTGGTCTCGCCGCGCTGAAAGACAAGCTGGAGGGCAACGAATGAGCAAAGACACCTATTTGATTGATGCTGCCAGCATTGCAGCGATGGAGGGGGTGCAAAAGACCCATTTCCTCAATGAAAATGCGAAACGTGTGAATAAATCGCTCGGCGATCTGGCGGGTCTCACCGGTTTTGGCTTTCACATTATCGAGGTGGAACCGGGTTTTGAAACGACAGAACACCACGTGCATCATCATGAAGACGAGTGCGTTTATGTTCTGGCAGGCACTGCGACGGCCTATATCGGCGATGACGCCCATGAGATCGGCGCGGGAGATTTTATCGGGTACCGTAAAGGCGGTCTTGCCCATTCGATTAAAAACACGGGCCGTGAGACGTTCCGCTGCATCGTCGTCGGTCAACGACTGCCCCATGACGTGGGAGACTACACAAAGCTGGGCAAGCTCATCTTTCGCAATGAGGGCCAGCCGTGGACCCTCGTTGATCACGAAAACCTTCTCGAAGTCGGCGGTGGCGCGGGCAAAAAATAGCGCCTATCTGAGTGCACTATAGAACTTTCAGAGCGACCTGCGGCAGCGCGACTTCCTCAGTTTCAGCGTCCACCAGCGCAACTTTGATCGCGCGCCCATCCGCTTTGTTGCTGATCTCAATCGCGGGATCACCGCCCTTGAGATGCTTGTCGCCCCATTGCATCAACGCAAAAATTACAAGACTTAGCTCGCGCCCCTTTTCAGTGAGCACATAGCCCGGACGTGGGCGCGCGCCTTCAACCCGATAGTCTTTGCGCTTTAAAATATCGTTTTCAACCAGATGCTTGAGCCGCGACGTGAGCACAGAACGCGGGATACCTGTGTCTTCTCGAATGTCCTCAAACCGCTTCACGCCATAGAACGCTTCACGGATGATTAACATCGTCCACTTCTCCATCAAAAGTTCTGACGTCAGGGCCATGCCACAGTCGCACTTTGCGACAGGTGCGAGGTGTTTGGACGGGCTTGACATATCTGAGTTTGACAAACGGTTTCAGCCTCCGTATGAATTGCTAAGTTCGAAAATCAGACTTAACCTATCATGGAGACATATTAAATGTCGATTGTCCTTCTCATTATTACATTCAAAATCATTGTGACGCTCGTTTTGGTCGCGGTTCCGTTTCTCGTGTTCCCAATGGCTAAGCTCAGCAAATTGACGGGTGTTTCCGCGCAAAGCGCTATGTTCTTTCGTCTTTACGGAGTTGCCGTTCTCGCGCTGTTGGTTGGCTATGCCGGTGCCTTTCCCCTGATGTGGCAAGATACCTTCCCCTGGGCGGTTGTGATCATGGGTATCGTTTCAAACGCAGGCGCGAGTTTGGTTTTGATCAACGGCGGTGCGCTCAAAACCAAACCGCTCTTTGCGTTGATCTATACTGGTATCGCGCTCTCGCTCATCCTTTGCGCGATATTTCCTGCCGTCGCCATTGCACCCCTCTTCTAATTCAACACACGAAAGGAAACATCATGACTCAACACGGCGGCTGCTATTGCGGCGAACTCAGATACGAACTCACCGCTGATCCGGTTCTAAAGGGGCAATGCCATTGTCGCGAATGCCAGCACATCGCTGGTGGCGCCCCCCAGTATTACATGGCAATCCCTCAACACGGTCTGCGCTACACGCAAGGAGGGCCCAAAGCGTTTCGACGTACCGATCTGGATGATCCCGTATCGCGCGAGTTTTGCGCCACCTGCGGCACCCATATCTTAACGCGCAGAGCTGACTTTGATGGTGTCATTTTGAAGGTTGGCACATTAGATACCCCTGCCACGTTCAAAGCGCCAAGCATCGCCATCTTTGTCAAAGATGCGCAGGCGTTTCATCACATACCGGAGGGCCTGCCGCAGTTTGATGGCTTGCCAAACTTCTAGCGCAAGGCGCCCGTAGCCCAAACCGCAAGCGCTAGGATGCTCCCGCCATGCGCTTGCGACGTTCTTTGATCTTCTCATCAGAGTCCAAAGTGCCATCGTGAAAAGAGCCGAATAACTTATCCCACGGCATTTCGAGCGAACCATAATTACATTCAAAATATCGATGGTGCATCTGATGATGAAACGTGCCGAGCTTCAGACGGTTTTCATCCTTGATCAACATCCCTTCAAACCCTGTATGGGTCGTCGCGGCTGACAACGTGTAGTACTGCATATGGAAAAGAATATGCAGCGGATGCGCCCCAATAACAAAGTGGATCAGCACCGTGCCAAGGTAGAGAATATGCTCAACCGGATGCATCGATAGACCCGACCACGGCCCCACATTGATATTGCGATGATGCAGCGCGTGCACATGTTTGTAAAAGAACGGGATGTGCAGAAACCGGTGAATCCAATAGAAATAGAAACTTTCCCAAAGCGGGATCAAAAAGAAGATCGCGACAAACCAAATCGGGTTCGCAGAAAACGTCAGCATCGGCGCGTAACCATTTGAAAGCGCATAAAACATCAGAACTTCATATGCCGTCCAGAAGAACACGCCGCTGCCAAGGGTCCAAAACATATTGTCACGGATTTGACCGCCCAGTGTGAACTGCTTGCCGTTCTTCATCAAAGGGCGCGGATCGTATTTCAGCGCTTTGCCTTGTTTTGAGAATGTGTAGAAATAGAGGTGCAAGCCCCCTGCAACCAAGCTCATGAGCGCCATGTTGCGCAGCCAGAGTTCGAACATCCAACCAAAGGCCAATGTCTGGGTTTGCTCCAATGACGGTTGAAAGAAGATCAACGAGAGACAAGCAAACGCGAGAATGATCAGTTTCTCAGTGATCAAAAACCAAGAATTCCAGACCCAAGTCAGCATGCGTTTTGGCCGCAAAGGCCATGTGAAAAACGGCGAAACTTCGAGCGGAACCTTCGGTGCGTGGGTCCATCCTTTGAGCGGTGCGTCAGACATTGGATTTCCTTTCTAGCGAAACCCTAGCCGCCAAATGCGCGCAAAGATATCATTTCAAAACAGAGCGAGGTTTTTTAGGTCCTATTGCCCCGCCATCTCTGCATCCACTTTTGCGAGATAATCCTCAAACCGTTGTCCTTCTTGTTCTTCAAAATGCTCATGCGTGCGCGTGCAGCTTTCGATGTGATCGATCCTGAACGCTCTGAAATCTGCGCGGAGTTCGCACCACCCTGTCATCGTCCAAACTTTGCCCCAGTAGGCGTTTTGCAGCGGCCAAACCGTTCGTTTAGACAGCTCTCCTGCCAACGTGCGATACTCCAAAACCAGTTTTTCCTTAGCGCGGATAGCGGCGCGAATGCGGGGCATATGTGCAAATCCGGCTTTTGCTTGCGCAAAGGGATAGACGCCAAAACCCCACTCTTTGGGAACTGTGCCATTGGCTGTGGCGACTTTGCCGATCTTCTTGGTGAGCGAGGCTGACGCCGCTTGCAATTCAACGTCTGCCGCCTGCCCGACGATTGCCATGCCAAGATGCAGCGCTTCGAGTTCAATAAGCGAGAGGTTCATCGGCGGCAAAAACACCGGCTCGCGCAGCATATAACCAACACCGCGTTCCCCTTCGATTGGAATACCCGAGGCAACCAGCGTGTCAAAATCGCGATAGATGGTACGTACAGACACATCCAGTCGCTCAGCAATGTCGCGTGCCAAATGTAAGCGACCGTCCTGAACAATCTCAATGATCACTGAAAGACGGTCGCTGCGGCGCATATTCGGTCCTAGTTCACGCTAATTTCCAGGCTCGTATGATGCATGACGACTGAGGTTTCGTCGATGGCTTTCATACATGGCCCGAGCGATGCCTCCTGCCCGATTTTCGCGGCCGCCGCTTGCGCATCGGCCAGCGTTTCCCATTCAATGTGATCGATCCAAAGCCCATCTTCACCGCGCGACAAGCGACGCGTAATGAACCCTTTTTGGCGCTCTGCAAATTCTGTGATCGCTTCTGCGGCCTTTGCAAAGCCATCAGCGCTTTCACCCTTATTGAGTTTAAAGATCACTGTTTCGATTGTATGTTGGCTCATGTCTCATCTCCTTATTTTCGTAGACAAGGCCCGCATAGCGCGCAGCAACTGCCAAAAGCTGTCAGTTGAGATGAACCTAGACAAACCCCAAACCACAGCCCAAAGTTGGGTATTCTAGTCAAGAATTCGATCAAATGTGGCTCAATCAGGGGGGTTGAACACACTTAAATGCGATCGAAGACATGCACGGGGGGACGACGATGACACAACCAGTCTATGAGATACCAACGGAAGTCTATCTAGGCTTTCTGGAGCGCACGGTTGAGATACATTGGAATTACCATGCCCTGATCATGTTCTTCGTTTGGATCGTATTGGTCCCGCTCTGCATCACAATCATGCGCTATCACAAACCACCACCCTCAGAAAAAGGCATCATTCGCGATGTCAGCCTTTGGCACAAAGAATGGTGGTTCTTCAGTGTACATAAATACGGTTTGTTTTTCGCAATGTTCCTCGCAATTGGCGCAACGGGCGTTGCTCTGATCGTCAGCGGCGGCTTTAGCGGCACTGTGCATGCTTGTTTCGGCATGATGACCCTCTTGATGGGTCTTGGACAGATCATTTCATCGCAGTTTCGCGGCACGCGCGGCGGCAAATACCGCGTTGGCGCGGATCCGAATGATCCCAAGACGTGGGAAGGTGACCAATATAACCACACGCCTAAGCGGCGCATGTTCGAAGCCTATCACAAAACCGCAGGCTATTTCACATTGTTCTGCGCTCTGGGCGCCGTTGGTTCAGGCCTGATGCAATACCATATGCCTGTGCTCACGGGATTGCTTTTCGTTGTATTCTTGGCTGGTCTGGCCGCATGGATTACCTATGAATTCAAAGGGCGCCGTTATGATGGCTATCGCGTTGCCCATGGCTATGGGTTAGAGCACCCGTACAACAAAGAGCGTGAATTCTTGTAAGGCGTCATCAAACGACATGTATGATCCCAAAGGTAACGGCAAAGACAAGGCGGTCACAGATGTCGCCTTTGTTGAGGCAAAACCACCCGAACACCTACGCAACATCGTGCATCGTTTTCTGGAACTGCGCTGCGATGGCCCCCTGCCCGACCCCTATCGATTTCACGCGCTACCGGACGCCTGCACCTATGTTGTCTTTGATCGTAACGATCCGCGCGTTACGGGCGTGACGAAGCTGCGCATTGAATCAGAAGAGTTCGATCTCGGCACCGCATTTCATTTCGTAAACATCCGCTTCTTACCGGGCGTTTGGCAGTTTGATCGCCAGCCTACCGCGCTTGGCCAAGTCAAAACGCCCTATGAAGGCGCGATGCCCCTGCTCGCAACCTCTCAGGCCCTTATGGGACAAGACTTTGATAGCGTGCAGACCCTCCTCACGGGGTTTGTTGAGCAACTGGTGCGAGACAAATTGGTCATGCGCAATCCTGTGACGGAAACCATCTTTCGCAATATCGAGGACGTTCATAACGTCGCTGATATGGCCGAGCTTGCCGATCTATCCCCGCGCCAGCTGCAACGCGTTCTAAAGGCCACGACAGGCTTTAGCCCCCATGATTTCCTTAAGATCATCCGCCTGCAATTGGCGATCAGCGGCAATGATGCCTCTTATGCGGATCAGTCCCATTTCATCCATTCGTTCCGCCGCGCAACAGGATATACGCCGGGAAAATACACAAAAAAATTCGATGTCTGAAATCTACAATACCTGAGCACGCGTGCTTGGTAGGTCAGTGTCATACCCTAGAAAACAAAGGAACATGACAATGACACAGATGAACGCAGTCGCATGGTTTGATATCTTCGTAGACGATTTGGATCGCGCCACCCAGTTTTACGAAACGGTGCTGGGCAAAAAATTGGAGGCCATGGGTGACCCCACCGGCGAAACCCAAATGATGAGCTTTCCTGCCGATATGAGCGTCTATGGCGCGGCGGGTGCTTTGACCAAATCCCCTTTCGCAGGACCGGGCGTTGGCGGCACGTGTATTTACTTCTCTTCCGCAGATGTCGCAGTTGAAGAGGCGCGCGTTGCCGATGCTGGCGGCGTGGTGGTGCGCCCGAAATTCTCTATCGGTGAATTTGGTTTTGTCACGCTGTGCCAAGACACCGAGGGCAATATTTTCGGTTTGAACTCTATGAAATAATCCCGATGAGGTTCGCTTTCACGGACCTTCATCAACAACCTTGAGCGCCCCTTCACTGCAAAGGTGAAGGGGCGCTTGTGTTATTCTTCGCTACAAATCGCGCAGAGCGTGTTGAGCGCATTGATCGCGGCGGGCAGCCCGCCATAGAGCGCCATTTGCCAAATGACCTCAGCGATTTCGCGCTCGCTCAAGCCGCACTTGAGCCCTGCCTCGATGTTGATCCGTAATTGTGGTTCCGTTTGCCCACCCATCGCCGATAGCGCCGCAATGGTCGCGATATACCGGCTCTTCATATCCAGACCGGGCCGTCCATAAAATTGACCATAGGCCATATCGACAACCGTATCGGCCATGCCCGGCAACAGATGTCCATAGCGTTGATCGAGCACGTCGCGCACCCCTGGATTAAG
>NZ_JBDWVM010000144.1:0-3507 GCF_039984035.1 Planktotalea sp.
GGGGCGACGGACGTTGGGCTTTGGGTCACCAAGGGCTTGCAAGATATCGAGATGCCGATTTTCTTAAACGCCTGCGATGACCTGCGCCGGTTTGATCTGTCGGGTGATACCATCAGGATTGGTGCAGGTGTCACCATGGCGTGGCTTTACGAAACATTATCGATCTACCATCCTTCCTACGCTGAAATGATCAGGCGCTATGGCTCCGAGCAAGTCAGGCAGGCCGCGACCATCGGCGGTAATATTGCCAATGGATCACCAATTGGGGACAACCCGCCTGCCCTGATCGCATTGAACGCGACCCTTCATTTGCGAAAAGGCACTGAGCAGCGCGACGTTCCCATCGAAGATTTCTTCATCGCCTATGGCAAGCAAGATCGCCAAGCGGGTGAGTTTGTTGAAGCTGTGACCATCCCTAAAGAAGCGCCGCAATTGCGCTGCTACAAGCTGTCCAAACGCTTTGATCAGGACATTTCAGCAGTCTGCGGGTGTTTCAATATTGAGGTGAAAGACAGCAAAGTGAGCGACGCACGGATCGCCTTTGGCGGTATGGCGGGCACGCCCATGCGCGCGGCAAAGGCCGAAGCAGCCCTACTTGGAAACGCTTGGACCACCGCAACGATCGACGCAGCCGCGCACGCAATGGCCGAGGATTTCACGCCATTAACCGACATGCGCGCTTCGGCGGACTATCGCATGGCCAGCGCGCAAAACATGCTGCGCCGGTACTTCGCAGATTTTTCTGGCGATGCTGTTTCTGTGTTGGAGGTGCAGGCATGAGCGTTTCCAAACCACTCCCCCATGATGCGGCCAAGCTCCACGTGACGGGAACAGCGCGCTATATCGATGACATCCCGACACCGCGCGATGCCCTGCATCTGGCTTTTGGTCAAAGCACGGTTGCGCATGGGGATATCGACTCGGTTGATCTTTCAAACGTTCGTGCGAGCGAAGGCGTGGTTGCCGTTCTGCTTGCAGACGATCTACCCTTTGAGAACGACGTCAGCCCAGCCGCACATGATGAACCGCTTTTGGCGACTGGTAGTGTGCATTATGTTGGTCAGCCCATTTTTCTGGTCGTCGCGACCTCGCATCTGCTGGCGCGCAAAGCGGTGAGGCGGGCAAAAATTGAGTACACAGAAAAGCCTGCGATTTTCAGTATTGAAGACGCACTTGCTGCGGATAGCCGTTTTGAAGAAGGTCCGCGCATCTACCAAAAAGGGGACGCTGAGAAAGCCCTAAAAAATGCGCCCCGCACAGCTGAGGGTGTGATTGAGATGGGTGGGCAAGAGCACTTCTATCTCGAAGGGCAAGCCGCGCTCGCGCTGCCGCAAGAAGGCGGCGACATGCTGGTGCATAGCTCAACGCAGCATCCGACAGAAATTCAGCACAAGGTCGCCCATGCGCTTGGCGTGCTCATGAACGCGGTGCGCGTTGAAGTACGCCGTATGGGTGGTGGGTTTGGTGGCAAGGAAAGCCAAGGCAATGCGCTGGCCGTCGCATGTGCCATCGCGGCGCGACAAACGGGTCAGCCGTGCAAGATGCGATATGATCGTGATGATGACATGACGATCACGGGCAAGCGCCATGATTTCCGCATTGCCTATAAGGTCGGGTTTGATGATGAGGGTCGACTGCTCGGTGTTGATTTCGTTCAGTACACCCGATGCGGTTGGGCGCAGGATTTATCCTTGCCAGTGGCCGACCGAGCAATGCTGCATTCGGACAATGCCTATCTGCTGGAACATGCCCGCATTGAGAGCCATCGCCTCAAGACCAACACCCAAAGCGCGACTGCCTATCGCGGCTTTGGTGGGCCGCAAGGGATGCTTGGCATCGAACGGGTCTTGGATCATGTAGCGCATGAAGTTGGGCGTGATCCGTTAGAGGTGCGGCGCCTGAATTATTACGCGCCGATGTCGATTGAGCAAGCCGATGCCTCCGGCGGGGATATTTCCGAAAAGGTGAAGGTGCAGACCACGCCTTATGGGATGGAGGTTGAGGATTTCATCCTTCATGAAATGACAGAATCTTTGCGCGTTTCTTCTGATTATGAGGCGCGGCGCAAGGCGATTGCAGAATGGAACGCCACGAACCAGATTTTGAAAAAGGGGATCGCGCTGACGCCTGTGAAATTTGGGATTTCCTTTACCTTGACGCATCTCAATCAGGCGGGCGCATTGGTGCATGTCTATTCCGATGGCTCCATCCATATGAACCACGGCGGCACCGAAATGGGGCAAGGGTTGTTCCAAAAAGTTGCGCAGGTGGCCGCGTCGCGATTTGGCGTCGATGTGAGCACGGTGAAGATCACGGCGACAGACACGGGCAAGGTACCCAACACCTCTGCAACGGCAGCCTCATCTGGGACGGACCTGAACGGCATGGCGGTGAAAGCGGCCTGCGATACGATCCGCGCGCGTATGGCTGCATTCATGGCCGAGCGTTTTGATGTATCGCCAGATGCTGTCAGTTTTGAAGATGGTAACGTTACCGCGGGCACAGAGACCATGAGTTTCGCTCAGGTCGCTACTTTGGCTTACGAAAACCGCATCTCGCTCTCTGCGACGGGGTTTTACAAAACACCCAAAGTTGCTTGGGATCGCATCAAGGGCGACGGGCGACCCTTCTTCTATTTCGCGTATGGTGCTTCTGTGAGCGAAGTGGTGATCGACACACTAACAGGCGAGAATCGCATTTTGCGCACCGACATTCTCCATGATGCGGGGGCCTCGCTTAACCCCGCATTGGACGTTGGTCAGGTTGAAGGCGCGTATGTGCAGGGTGCGGGCTGGCTGACAATGGAAGAACTGGTCTGGGATGCGAAAGGGCGACTGC
Source organism: Planktotalea sp. (assembly GCF_039984035.1). GTDB lineage: Bacteria > Pseudomonadota > Alphaproteobacteria > Rhodobacterales > Rhodobacteraceae > Planktotalea. Next base: position 2,839 of record NZ_JBDWVM010000144.1, read on the forward strand.
GCACGCATGCGCCATCCACCTATAAAATTCCCGCGTGTTCCGACCGCCCTGACGTTTTCAACGTAGCGCTCTGGAAGAACGAAAACCCAGAAGCGACGATATATCGATCCAAAGCCGTTGGAGAGCCCCCTTTCATGCATGGGATATCTGCTTTCATGGCGATGTCTGATGCGGTTGCAGCCTGCGGTGAACGCTACCCAGCGCTTGATGCGCCAGCCACGCCTGAACAGGTTTTGAAAGCTGTAGAACAGGTCCGCAATGGGCTTTGAGTTAGAACAACTACGTTCGGCTGTGCAGATGCATGGCCGCGTCGCCCGTGTTGTGATCGCAGATGTGAAAGGGTCATCACCGCGTGACGTTGGCGCTGCGATGCTCGTCTGGGACACAGGACAAAGCGGAACCATTGGTGGCGGCGCGCTAGAGTTTGAATTGGCAAACCGCGCACTCAGCGTCGACAAGCAAAGCCTGACGCATCACGCGCTTGGGCCAGAGCTTGGGCAATGCTGTGGTGGCGCCGTGCAGATTTTGACCGAAGTCTATGAGGCGCGCGATCTGGAACGCCTGAATAAAGAGGTGATCGCACGTTCCGTGGGTCAGCCCCGCGACATGCCGCTTCAGGTTCGCCGTATATTAACTGATGCGCGTGCAACGGGGCACAAAATTAAAACG
>NZ_JBDWVM010000145.1:0-2618 GCF_039984035.1 Planktotalea sp.
ATGCGGTCTAAGTATTCATACCCATACGCAATGTCTTGGTAGTCTACCGTTTTCTGCAACCCTGCGAGCAGCTCAACCTTTGCTTGGCACGAACTGGTTTCAGCCCGTTCGAGCAACTTAACCCAGTCTGGATTAACCGACTGTGGCTTGCGAGCAGGCTGGTTGGTCTGGACGCTTTTTGCATTTTCATCTTCGTAAAACAGGGCCGCCTCAAAGGCCGCTAAATTGCTTGCGGCACTCTTAGCCGCACTTTCTAAAACAGATCTAAACTCCTGCGTGGAAAAGGGGAGCGCGTTGGACTTTGCAAGTGCGCCAAATAGGCTGGCAGAAATGAAACTTTCTGTATCCTTCGCAATCGCATCCATATCAAAAGCAACGATATGACGCGCATGCTGGCCCAACTCAGCGCGCACAGCGACACTGTCAGATCGTCCATCCCCAGGCGTTTGTTTCTCTGAAACCGCCAGAATGCGGTGGGTGGAGGTGATCAAAACAGTGCGCTCTGGCGTCACAAATCCGCGCTGCACTGCGCGGCCTGCTTCCATCAACTCAGCGGCGATCAATACATCCACATCGCCGGGGGAGGGGGACAAAGCAAAGACTGGATCGCCTGATCCTTGCGGCGCGATTTCGATGTAGTAAATCGTCGCCCCCGTGCGCTGCGCAACACCCGCGACGGAGGTTACCTGCGCATGATAATTACAGTTTTCAGCAAGTTGTGCGATCCAGCTAGACAGCACGCCCCCGCCTTGGCCCCCAACCGCCATGACCGCGATTTTGAGTATCGAACTCACGTCGTTCCCTCAAACGTCACCCGACGTGCATCGCGGCGGTTCTGTAGCCAGTTGATCACCTTAGTTCGCAGACGCCCCATTGCGCGCTCCATCGGCGCGGCGTTTTCAACCAAATCAGCCTGATAGAACGACGGGCAAAGCACTGCGGCCTCTGCAACCTCACCGCAATTTCCACAGCCCACACAATTCGTATCAATCGACGCGACAGGATCGTCGCGCAAGGGATCATCCAAGGTTTTCAATGACAAAGACGGGCAGCCGGACAGACGAATGCAGGCGTGATCGCCAGTACAGACGTCCTCATCCACCCCAAATCGGGTTCTGAGCACGCGTGTCTTCTCTGCAATCGCTTTTTGTCGCTCTGGCTTCTCACGCCTTTGTTTGTTCAACATACATTCCGAGGAGGCGATGATGACCTTTGGGCCAGTCTCCTCAGTGGTCAAAGCCTCCGTCAACGTGTCCCGCATCAGTGAAACATCATAGGTGCGATCAATCTGACGCACCCAAGTGACGCCCATACCCTCAACAGCGGCCTTGATCGGGTGTTTGGTCGATTTGCTTTTGTTGTCTGCGCGCGATGACAGAATATCCTGCCCTCCGGTCGCTGCGGAGTAGTAATTGTCGACAATCACCGTGACGCCGTCATGTTCATTAAAGACCGCATTGCCGATCGAAGAGGTTAGCCCATTGTGCCAGAACCCGCCGTCGCCAAGAAAGGAAATTGAGCGCCGATTTGCATTTTTATCGGACAGGGCCGCCGCAGACGCAGGGCCAAGCCCATAGCCCATTGTCGTTGCCCCCAGATCAAATGGCGCGTTGATCGAGAAGAGATGGCACCCAATGTCAGAAGCAATATGATGCGGCCCTAGTTCATTTTCCACCATCTTCGTCGCGGCAAATATGGGCCTTTCGGGGCAACCAATACAGAAACTTGGCGGGCGAACAGGAACCTGCGCATCCAGCACATCTGTTTTCAAAACAGGCGGCCTATTTGGCGCCCTCACATGATCAGGCAACAGCCCTTTGCCGTGCTTTTGAAAGAACGACGTTAACGCGTTTTGCATGACAGGCCCCGTCAGCTCACCTGCCTCCGAGAATGGGTTTTTCCCAGCAACTTTGGTGCGTGCACCAGCCGCGTGCAATATCGCGCGTAGCTCTTGTTCTAGATAGTTCGGATAGCCTTCTTCAATCATCAGAACAGCGGATTTATTGGCGCAAAACTCGCGTAAGTCTTCGCTCACCAAAGGATACGTGACGTTAAGAACGTGCAACGGAATGTCGGTGTTGCCATAGTCATCCGCTAATCCAAGCGTGCTCAGCGCCCGAATGACCGCGTTGTACATGCCGCCTTGAAGGATCAGTCCAACAGGGCCGTCTTTCGGGCCAAAGGTTTCGTTTAGCCCGTTCTCTTGAATGAACTTGATCGCAGCGGGGCGGCGTTTCGCAACCTTCTCTTGTTCATGCAGAAAGGAAGCGGGCGGTAGAACAATGCGGCTCAAGTCCCGTTTCGGATGCTCAAGTGCATCTTTGACCGTCATTGGCGGCGCGACATTGTCTTTTGCGTCAAAACGGCCCGTTAAATGGCAGGATCGGATGCGCATTTGCAGCATCACTGGACTGTTTGACGCCTCTGAAAGAGCAAAGCCATCACCCACGGCTTTGACAATAGAGGGCAGGTTTGGGCGCGGATCGAGTAACCAGATCTGGCTCTTCATAGCAAAGGCGTGGCTGCGCTCTTGCATGATCGACGAGCCTTCGCCGTAATCCTCTCCGATGATGACAAGCGCGCCGCCAGTCACACCGCCAGAGGCGAGATTGGCCAAA
>NZ_JBDWVM010000146.1:0-4373 GCF_039984035.1 Planktotalea sp.
CCAAGCGTATTGAGGCTGGCCGCAACACGATGATCGCAGGGCTGTGCGAAAGCCCGTTGACGTTCCAGGCGATTACAATCTGGCGCGACGAACTTTTGTCAGAAGATATTCTTCTGCGCGATGTGATCGATCTGGAAGCCACATTCGGCAATCAGATGGACGGTGAAGAACAAACACCCGTCGTTCCTGCTGCTGCCAATTCGACAACAGCACCCAAAGCGGAAGGCGCCGCTGCGCAGGAACTCGACGCGGACGGCAATCCGATTGCCCAAGACGACGATGATGATGAAGACGAACAGGCGAACATGTCGCTCGCTGCGATGGAAGCTGCGCTAAAGCCGCAGGTTCTCGAGGCGCTCGACATTATTGCGGATGATTATGCGAAACTGTCCGAAATGCAGGACAGCCGTATTTCTGCGACGCTGAATGAGGATGACAGCTTCTCCAAAACGGAAGAAGCGACGTACCAAAAGCTGCGTTCTGAAATCGTTCTGTTGGTGAATGAACTTCACCTGCACAACAACCGTATCGAAGCCTTGATCGATCAGCTTTACGGCATCAACCGCCGTGTGATGAGCATCGACAGTTCCATCGTGAAACTCGCGGACCAAGCGCGTATCAACCGCCGCGAATTTGTAGAGGCCTACCGTGGCCGCGAGCTTGATCCGAACTGGCTCGAAGAGATGGGCCAAAAGTCCGGTCGTGGCTGGCAGATGTTCATCGAACGCTCCACCGACAAGGTTGAAGAACTTCGCGGTGACATGGCGCAAGTTGGCCAATACGTTGGTCTTGATATCTCTGAATTCCGCCGCATCGTGCAGCAGGTTCAGAAGGGCGAAAAAGAAGCGCGTCAGGCCAAGAAAGAAATGGTGGAAGCGAACCTTCGTTTGGTGATCTCGATCGCTAAGAAATACACGAACCGTGGCCTGCAATTCCTTGATCTTATTCAAGAAGGCAACATCGGCTTGATGAAGGCCGTTGATAAGTTTGAATATCGCCGTGGCTACAAATTCTCCACCTATGCGACATGGTGGATCCGTCAGGCGATCACGCGGTCTATCGCGGATCAGGCGCGCACCATCCGTATTCCGGTGCACATGATCGAAACGATCAACAAGCTGGTGCGCACAGGTCGTCAGATGCTTCACGAAATCGGCCGCGAGCCGACGCCGGAAGAATTGGCCGCCAAGCTGCAAATGCCGCTTGAAAAAGTGCGCAAGGTTATGAAAATCGCGAAAGAACCGATTTCTCTGGAAACGCCGATTGGCGATGAGGAAGACAGCCAACTCGGTGATTTCATTGAGGATAAGAACGCGGTTCTGCCTCTCGACAGCGCTATTCAGGAAAACCTGAAAGAGACGACAACGCGCGTTCTGTCTTCGCTCACGCCTCGTGAAGAACGTGTTCTTCGCATGCGTTTCGGTATCGGCATGAACACCGACCACACGCTCGAAGAGGTGGGTCAGCAGTTCTCTGTGACGCGCGAACGTATTCGTCAGATCGAAGCGAAAGCACTGCGTAAACTCAAGCACCCAAGCCGCTCACGCAAACTGCGTAGCTTCTTGGATCAGTAAACAGAAAGGGCATCGGCGCATATGTTCTCTAAGCTTTTTGGTTTGAAGCCTAAGGCGAGCAAAGCGCCGAAACCCGAACAGTCGGAAACCTATGAAGGTTTCCGCATTACACCTGAACCGATGAAAGAACAGCAGGGCTATCGCCTTTGTGCTGTTATTGAAAAAGAGGTGGGTGGCGAATTAAAGACCCATCGCCTCATTCGGGCCGATACGATCTCTGACATAGATGTGTGTCGCGAGGCGTCTATCGCCAAGGCAAAGCAGATGATCGATCAATTGGGTGATCGTCTGTTCTGAGCAATGCTCGGTCGTTGGAATTTCTCAATTCTGTTGTAAGCTTCGTGCTGCAGGGCAGTGTTTCGCCCGCGATAGCTTTTGATAGGGTGGATTTTCATGCGCAATTTTTTGACGATTTGTTTTCTCAGTATGGCTGGCAGCGCACAAGCGGCGTGCTTTGGCGGTGGAACGCCGATGTTTCATTGCACCTTCAACGGTGGCAGCAAAACGGTCGATGTGTGCCTGCAGGGCGATATCGCGGTGTATAGCTTCGGCGCTACAGATCGTGCGCCTGATCTATTGCTGGCGCGGCGCGAAATCGGTGTCGATATGACGCCTTGGAATGGCGTAGGCCGTTCCATCTGGGAGGGGATTACCTTCTACAACAACGTCTATTCCTACATCTTGTCGTATTCTATCGATCGAAATGTTGAAGGCGCACCGATTGAAGGGCGTTTGATTGTCGGCGAGGGCGATTCAGAAATTGCTGAGCTGATCTGCGATATCGGCAGCGTCACAGAGGCAGATTTTTATCCGCTATTCGAGGCTAAAGAACTCTCTGGCCAACGCTATTGCCCCGAGACCTTTAGTTGGGGTGCTGGTTGTTAAGACGCCGCAATTAGATTTTTAGGGCAAATTCTGGTATGGTCGCGTGATTAAGGGAGGCTGACTTATGCGCATTATCAAACGTCTTTTGAAAATTCTGGTGGTTTTGGTCATCGTTTTGGTCGCGGTTTCTTACCTTTTGCCACGACAGGTGACAGTTGCGCGATCGATCACAATTGATGCGCCAGCGCCTGATGTCTTTGCCAAGGTAAATGGTCTGAAGGCAGGCGCAGAATGGTCGCCCTGGCTCAGCCGTGATCCTGAAGTTCAGTTGACCTACACAGGTCCCGATATGGGCGTCGGATCAAAACTGGTTTGGACCTCTGATCATCCGCAAGTCGGCAACGGCGCGCAGGAAATCGTTGAAAGCGTCGAGAACCAGAAGGTTGTCACTGCGCTTGATTTTGGGGCGCAAGGAACAGCGATGGCCGCCTTCAATCTGGTTGAGGCCGATGGCGCGACCACCATCACTTGGGATCTAGAGACCGACATGGGGATGAACCCGATTGGCCGTTACATGGGGTTAATGATGGATAGATGGGTTGGCGGAGACTATGAAAAGGGTCTCGCAAATCTTAAGGCTCTGGTGGAGGCGGGATAAGTCCCGCTGGGTGCTAATGAAATCGGGTTTCTGAGTCTGCAATGTCACACTAGATACAGCGTGTGTTTGCGCGCACTACCCAAACTCTAGAGGTCGTCCTATAAAGCCTGTGGATAAGTGGGAAAAACCCACAGCCAGAGGCGGAAGTAGGATAAGGGGGACGGCGATGCGCTGCCCATTTTGCGGGAATATTGACACTCAGGTAAAGGACAGTCGTCCTGCCGAGGTTCACGTGTCCATCAGGCGTCGGCGTTTTTGCCCTGCTTGTGGTGGACGTTTTACAACGTATGAACGCGTGCAGTTGCGCGATTTGGTAGTGATTAAATCGAACGGTCGTCGTGAAGACTTTGACCGCGATAAGTTGGAACGCTCTATTCGGATTGCTCTACAAAAGCGTCCAGTGGAACCAGAGCGTATGGATCAAATGATCTCCGGCATCGTGCGCCGTTTGGAGAGCATGGGCGAAACTGACATCGGATCGAAGCAAATCGGTGAGATTGTCATGGAGGCCTTGGCCCGTATCGATACGGTTGCTTATGTGCGTTTTGCGAGTGTTTACAAGAACTTCCAAGCGGCTGATGACTTTGATAAGTTTGTCTCCGAGCTGCGTCCGAATGTGACGCCGGACGAGTGAGCATAAGCGATCAAGCTTATATGAAAATGGCCCTGTCGCTTGCGCGGCGGGGCCTTGGTCGTGTGTGGCCTAACCCTGCGGTTGGTTGTGTGATTGTCAAAGATGGTCGCATTGTTGGGCGCGGGCGCACGCAAGACGGCGGTCGCCCCCATGCAGAGCGCGTGGCGCTGGCCCAAGCGGGGGCTGCTGCCAAGGGTGCTACTGCCTATGTGACGCTGGAGCCTTGCTCGCATCATGGAAAAACATCGCCCTGCAGCCATGCCTTGATCGATGCAGGCATCGCGCGCGTTGTGGCTGCGATGGAGGACAGCGATCCACGTGTGTCGGGTCTTGGGTTTCAGCAGCTCCGTGATGCGGGGATTGAAGTCGACACAGGCCTATGCGCCGAAGAGGCCGCGCGCGACAACGCTGGATTTTTCCTGAAAACAGAAATGGGGCGCCCTTTGGTGACGCTCAAGCTGGCTCTCACGCTGGATGGTCGCATTGCGACGCGCACGGGCGACAGTCAGTGGATCACGGGGCCACAAGCGCGCCGTGAGGTGCATGCATTGCGCGCGCGCCATGATGCGGTGCTGGTCGGGGCAGGGACCGCGCGTGCGGATGATCCATCGCTCACCGTGCGCGATATGGGCATAGCGCGCCAACCTTTGAGGATTGTCGCAGCGCGTGGGTTGAATGTGCC
>NZ_JBDWVM010000147.1:0-13172 GCF_039984035.1 Planktotalea sp.
CACATCCATCGACTTCGTTCGGATTCATCGCGGCATGAATGGTTTCATGGAGCGCGAAGTTCCTGTCGTTGAAATGTTTAGCCATTCCAACATTCGCTCGCTCGCCTCTGCCCTCTCTGGTCGCACGCGTGATGACACAGCGAACCGCGCGCAAAAACGCAGAACCCGCCTTCAAAACATCAGGAAACGTGCATGACCTTTGAAGAGGACACGGACACCAGCGGCTTTGTTGCTATCGTCGGAATGGGCGCGCGGTTTCCCGGTGCGCCTGACGTTGAAAGCCTGTGGCAAAACCTGCGCAACGGCGTTGAGTCCGTCACATGGTTTACCCCCGAAGAGCTGCGCAAGAACGGTGTTCCACAACATGTGTTGGACGATCCAACCTATGTTCCGGCTGCGGCTGTTTTAGACGACATCGCAGGCTTTGACGCGGATCTTTTTGATATCCCGCGACCCGAAGCTGAGCTGCTTGACCCGCAGCATCGTATCTTCTTGGAAACCGCATGGAGCGCTTTGGAAGATGCGGGCTACAATCCGAAAGACAGCGGCCTCACTGCTGGGGTTTTTGCAGGCTGTAGTTCCAGTACCTATCTGCTCTACAACCTTCATGCCCGCCTCGATCAGAGCGGCGCTGACTTTAATCTGTCGACCCTCGTCGCTAATGACAAAGACTACTTGCCCAGTCGCGTCGCCTATAAGTTAGGTCTCTCAGGCCCTGCTTTAGGTGTTCAGACAGCCTGTTCGACGTCTTTGGTTTCGGTGCACCTCGCGTGCCAATCCTTGCTGACCTTCGAATGTGATCTCGCGCTTGCGGGCGGCGTCACGATCCGCGTGCCACATCGCATGGGGTACATGAACCAAGGCGGCAGTATGTTGTCACCAGATGGTCATTGCCGTGCATTTGATGCAGAGGCCGGCGGCACGCTCCCGGGTAGCGGCGCAGGGGTCGTGGTTTTGAAACGGCTAGACGACGCGCTTGAGCAGGGGGACGACATTCGCGCCATCATTCGGGGGTCTGCGGTCAACAATGATGGATCATCAAAGGCATGGTTCACCGCGCCAAATGTGGATGGTCAGGTTGATGTGATCAAAACCGCCCATGCGGTGGCTGATATTGATCCCAGTGATCTCGGTTACATTGAGGCCCATGGCACGGGCACGGGTCTTGGCGATCCCATCGAAATCACCGCCCTTGGTCGCGCGATGGACGGCGCCCCTATCGGCAATTGCGCGATTGGGTCGATCAAGACCAACTTTGGGCATCTAGAGTGCGCAGCTGGTATCGCAGGACTGATAAAAGCCGTGCTCACCGTTCAAAACGGTGAAATTCCACCGAGCCTCGGCTTTTCGAAACCCAATCCAAAAATCGACTTTGAACATAGCCCTGTTCGGGTGAATTCTCAGCTGACACCTTGGAAAACCGCAGGCGCGCCACGTCGTGCCGGTGTCAGCTCTTTCGGATTTGGCGGCACCAATTGCCATGTCGTTCTTGAGCAAGCGCCAATGCCTGCCCCGCGGCCTGAGCAATCAACGGATCAACATGTTTTGCTCTTATCTGCGCGCAGCCCTGACGCGCTAGAGACGCTGCGCGCAAGCTATCATTCGACCCTTCAAACGACAGCGCAAACCGTCGATCTGCGCGATATTTGTTATACGGCCGCAACTGGCCGCGCGACATTCAATCACCGCATTGCTTGCGCTGCTCGCACGACTGCGGAACTGGTAGAAAACCTTAAATCCCATGGAACAACTGGCAACGACGCCGAAAGGAACGGCGACACCCCCAAGCTAGCGTTTCTGTTTGGTGATCATGCAGCAGAGCTGCCCACACTCGGGCGGCAGCTTTACGAAATCCATCCGGCGTTTCGTGATGCGCTTGACCGGTGCGACAGCATTCTACGCCCGCTGATTGGTCAATCGATCATGCACGCTATGTGGAGCGAAAGTGCACAAGCTGACTTGGCACTTCCCGCGACGACCGCGCTGCACATCGCCTTAGTCGAACTTTGGGCCTCGCTTGGCGTTCATCCCGACATGGTACTCGGCACGGGAACAGGGAAATTTGCAGCGGCCTGGGCGGCTGGCGCCCTTTCAATGGAAAGCGCGTTGGATTTCGCCGCGAAACAAGCCGCGGGCGTGATCTTGGAGCAAACCGAAGTTGTTTCAAACGCGCTCTCAGCCCTGCGCATTCCTCTTTTGTCGGTGGATGATTGCACGCTGACAGAGGTCGGCTCCGTACCTGCGGCCTCTGATATTCTTTCGCGAGACACTCAAACAGAGGGCTTTGAAAATTGCCTTAAGCTGCTCATGCAGAACGACTTCACACTTGGCATCGACATGAGTTCAAGCGCCGAACCACGCTCGGCAGTTCGACCTAACGGAAAAGGGCAAGGCATGACTTGGTTACCGTGCCTTTTGAATGCAGCAGATGATCAATTTGATGTCTCAGCGGGCAAACTTTGGGAGCAAGGTATCAATGTCGATTGGCGCGAGGCCTATGCAAACCGCGCAGCCCGGCGCGTGCCATTGCCGACCTATCCCTTTGAACATCAGACCTATTGGATAGAACCGAGCACATCACAAGCTGCGTCTCTTTCAGTGCAGAGCCCCCTTTTGCACCCGTTGCTCGGACGCGCACTCGATCTCGCGGGGGAGGCCAAAGTCTATGAGAATGCCCTCAACACGCCCGCGCTCGCCTATCTGCGCGATCATCGCATTCGCGGCGCTGCGTTGTTCCCGGGCAGCGGTTTCTTGGAAGTTTTCGTCGCGGCTGCGTCCGATGTTTTTGAAAGCAAACCCCATGTTCTAACGGAGATCGAATTTCAGCAAGCCCTGGTCCTGCCCGAGGATGATCGCAGCGCCGTTTTGCAAACGCGCGTGGAAAAATCAGGTGTGCATGCCTTTCGGATCGAAATTTTCAGCCGGATCGATAATCGCGACGACGGATCAGAGTGGGTTCGCCATGCGGTCGCGCGTGTACAGCTCGAAACCGCAGCAAAGGTGCATCCTGTTCAGGACATTGCTGAGCTAAAGCGCGCCTGCCCAGTCACGCATGAAATCCCGTCCTTCTATGAGAAAATAAAAGAACGCGGATTAGAATACGAGCAAGTTTTCAAGTGCTTGCAAACCCTTAACAAAGGTGAGCGCCAAGGCCTTGCTTCCATCGACCTCCCCACAGAGTTCGGCGTTGAAACCAAAGGGTATAGCGTTCATCCGGCCCTGCTTGATGCGTGTTTCCAAATCGTCGGTTTGGAAATGCTGTCTTATCCCGACGGCACTGCTTTCCTGCCCATGGGCGCCGAAGAAATGCGCGTATTCCATCCATTGGAAGGTCCTCTTTGGGGTCATATTCAGCTCCGTTCCGCTGAGAAATCGGGAAATCAAAAAAGCGAGAACCTCAATGTCGATGTGCGCCTTTACAACAATGAGGGTCTGTTGATTGCAGAAATCCTTGGCATGAGTTCGATCCGTTTGGATGCGGGGCGCAACGCCTCGGGAGCGTCGTCGATTGCACGCTACGCAGTGGACTGGATACCCTGCCCGCTAGAGCAATCGGAGACTCTGACAACACAAGACGCCGCAGCATGGCTTTTGTTGGATGACGGCGGCGATGACGCGCAAGCGCTCGCTGATGCCCTTTCGCATCAAAACATCAGCTGCCTGCACGCCCGCGTGGTTGATGATCCTACGGAATGCGCAATCGACTCCACGGGACCTGCCTGCATCGCACGTGATGATCTTAATGGATTCAAAACTCTCCTTTCGAAAGCGGCGCAAAACGCACCGCTCGCAGGTGTTCTTTACCTGTCCAAACAACGCGGTGAGCGCGCCGCCACAGGGCCTTTGGAATTAGCCAAGGCGCTCCTTGAAAGCGACGCCATCGCCAACCCATCGCTGATATTTGCAACCCACCACTCACAAGCTGTGTTCGATGATTTAGAACACCCCTCCGGGGGCATCATCTGGGGATTTGCAAGATCACTTGCTGCGGAGCATCCAGAGTTGAATGTCAGATTGGTCGATCTGGACTTTGGCACATCGGCGCAATCCACTGCCCAACTCATCAATGAAATGACAGGCGGCGATGCAGAAACTCAAATCGCCTATCGCAACGGCACACGCTATGGCGCGCGTCTTTCACGCGTTGCACATGAAGTCGCGAAAACAGAGGCTTATCAAGTGCTCGCCCCAAGCTCTGGTTTGCTGGCTGATCTCAAACCGGAAACGTTTGAAATCCCAACGCCAGGGCCAACTGATGTCTTGGTCGAAACCCACGCAAGCAGTCTCGATTTTAGAGACGTCCTGATGGCGCTTGGCATGTACCCTGGAGCGGTCGCGCCGCTTGGGGGCGAATGCGCTGGGAAAATTGTCGCTGTAGGGGACGAGGTCGCAAACTTCAACATCGGAGACAACGTCGTTTGCGTCTCGCATGGCGCGCTGTCCTCGCATGTTATTGCCCCTGCGGCGCTCACCGTACCCAAACCTGCCGCGCTCACTGCGCAAGAGGCATCAGCAGTGCCAATCGTGTTTTTGACCGTTCATTACGCGTTCAAACACTGTGCCAAACTGACCGCAGGCCAACGTGTTTTGATCCACTCCGCTGCGGGTGGCGTGGGACAAGCGGCCGTGCAATTGGCCCTGAAACAAGGCGCTGAAGTTTTCGCGACAGCAGGGTCATCTCGCAAGCGTCAATTCTTGCGCGATCAAGGCGTACAACATGTATTTGACTCCCGTTCTGATCAATTTCGCGAGGACGTTTTGAACGCCACCAATGGCGAAGGCGTGGACGTTGTTTTAAACTCTCTCGGCGGCGATCTCATCCCCGCCAGCTTTGACACACTACGCGAGGGCGGCGTTTTCCTAGAGATCGGAAAGGGCGGCATCTGGAGCGATGCAGAGGTCAAAGAGACATACCCCACGATCCAATACCATGTGATTGCAATGGACCACCTGCAAGAGCATGAGCGCGATCTGATCCGCGCGATGATGATTGAAGTGCTCGATCATTTTGCATGCGGCCATTGGGAGCTACCCCGCATTGAAAATTTCGATATCGAAGACCTTTCGCCCGCGTTCAGACGCATGCAAAAGGCACAGCATATCGGCAAGATCGTGATCCGCCATAGCGCAGGCAAAACCAGCGCCCTACGCGAGGATGGTAGCTATCTGATCACAGGTGGCAGCGGTGAGATCGGGCACCTTCTGGCTGCGCATCTTGTAGAGCAAGGCGCGCGCCATATCGTCCTCACATCACGTCGTGCGCTCGATGCAAAAACGCAGGATTTGATTACTTCCCTTGAAAACGCAGGCGCACAGGTACGGTTTGAACCAGCTGATATTGCCAATAAAAAGGAGGTTCATGCGCTCTTGGATCGCATTCGAAACCAAGGGCCGCGTTTGCGCGGTGTGTTCCATCTTGCGGGCGCTTTGGATGACGGTGCGATCAACGCCTTAAGCGCTGAACGCTTCGCGCAGGTGCTCGCGCCCAAAGTGTCCGGTGCTTGGAACCTTCACAACGCGACAAGCGGAGAGCGCCTTGATCATTTCGTCATGTTTTCCTCAGTGGCCTCGATACTTGGCGTCGCATTTCAGGCGCCTTATGCGGCGGCCAATTCTTATTTAGATGCCTTGGCGCATCACCGCCGGTCACTGGGCCTGCCTACCCTCAGCGTAAACTGGGGACGCTGGTCCGTTGGCATGGCCGCGCGCATGGCAGAAGCCGAACAAAAGCGCATGACCGAATGGGGTGTTAACGCGTTTTCCACGAACGCCGCTTTGCAAGAACTCAGCGCGTTGATGTCTGGCGCACGCCCGCAAGAGGCTTTGGCCTTGATAAATTGGCAGCGGTTGGTCGACAGTCCAATCGTCGCGGGAACCGCGCCCTATTTCAGTGCGCTCGTTTCAGGCGCGCAAACGAAGGAAGCCGCAAACGCGCAAAGCAGCGCGCTACGCCTCGAACTCGAAGCATTGCCTTTGGCGCAACGCTCGCTCGCCATGTTGGACGCTGTGCGCGATCTCGCGGCGCGCGCTTTGGGGACCGATGGGGCACAAATCGATTTGAACAGCCCTTTGATGGATATGGGACTGGATTCACTCGTCGCTGTTGAGCTGCGCAACACGATTGCAGAAACGCTCGGTGTGCGGCTGCCCTCAACGCTGCTGTTTGATTATCCGAGCATCACCAAATTAGCTGAGTATTTAGAGCATGACGCACTGGGATGGCACGCTGTCCCCGAACCATCCACGCCATCAAATGCGCGGAATGGATCAAACGGCGGCGGCGTATCTGCCCCACCCAAAGATGCGCACATCACATTGAACGAACCGTCCCAAGACATCGACTTTGATGACCTCACAGAGGCGCAATTGGCGGCGGTTTTGCAGGACGAAATCATGAGCTGGGACGAGGAGAAGCACAATGACTAAGCAACGCGAGACCGAGCCAAGCCAAACAGATGCGGATGCGATGCGCAAAGCCGCAATTGTGATGCGCGAAATGCGCGAACGGTTGAATGATCAAAAGCAGCGCATTGCGGAACTAGAAAACCAAGACAATGAACCCATTGCGGTTGTGGGTATGTCCTGCCGCATGCCAGGCGGCGCAAATGATATCGCAGGTTATTGGGATGTACTGCGCAATGGGATCGATGCGACAGGACCAATTCCAGAAAATCGGTGGGACATAGATGGGTTTTATGATCAGGACCCCAATGCCCCCGGCAAAACATATACCCGCCACGGTGGCTATTTGGACGAAGTACGCAGCTATGATCCCGTCTTCTTTGGCATCGCCCCTCGTGAAGCCACCAGCATCGATCCGCAACATCGGCTTTTGCTTGAGGTGTCTTGGGAAGCTTTGGAAGACGCAGGCATTGCCGCCGATACGCTTTCGGGGAGCTTAACAGGTGTTTTTGTCGGCATTTGCGCGATGGATTATTCCCAAAACACGATCTACGGATCAGACATCAATAAGATCGATGCCTATTCTGGAACGGGCATCACATTCAGTGTTGCTGCAGGCCGAATTTCCTATGTGATGGGCTTGGAAGGTCCGAGCATGGCAGTGGATACAGCCTGTTCGTCCTCCTTGGTCACAACGCACCTTGCGATCCAGTCTCTGCGACGGGGCGAATGTGATCTGGCCCTTGCGGGTGGATCGAACATGCTGCTGCAACCAGAACCGATGATCTATTTCTCCAAGTTACAAGCGATTTCGCCTGATGGCCGTTGCAAGACTTTCGACTCCTCTGCGAACGGCTATGCACGCGGTGAAGGCTGCGGAATCTTGGTTCTGAAACGCCTAAGCGATGCGGAGCGCGACGGGGACCGTGTGCTGGCCGTGCTTGCCGGTTCTGCTGTCAACCACGACGGGCGCAGCGGTGGTTTTACGGTTCCCAACGGCCCCGCTCAAGAACGCGTTGTGCGAAGCGCCTTGGATGACGCGGGCCTTGCCCCCGAGGATGTCGGTTATATCGAAGCGCACGGTACAGGCACGCCACTAGGCGACCCCATCGAAGTGCATGCGCTTTCTAATACCCTTTGCAAAAACCGCGGGGAAGATAACCCGTTGCTCATCGGCTCCAGCAAAACAAACATTGGCCATTTGGAATCCGCAGCGGGCAGTGCCGCTTTGATCAAAGTGATCTTGGCCATGCAAAACGATCAACTGCCGCCGCATTTGCATTTCAAAGAATGGAACCCCCATATCGATCTTGGCGACAGCCCGATTGAAGTCGTCAAGGAGCTACGAGATTGGCCAAAGGGCAATCGCGTCGCAGGCGTGAGTTCGTTCGGAATTAGCGGCACCAACGCGCATATCATCGTTGCTGATGCCCCTGCGAAAACGGCAGCGCCGAAAGTCCCTGCCCCAGCAAATGACGCGCTTGTCTATCCGCTCTCCGCGAAATCCCAAAGTGCGTTGCAAGAACTGGCAAAGCTCCAAACGACGGCCCTTGATGCAAAAGACGGGCCTTCTGTTGTTGACGCGGCCTTTACCGCCGCGACGGGGCGTTCAAAATTCTCGCACCGCTTGGTGGCGTGCGCAAACGATCAGCAAAGCATTCAAGACGCATTAAACGCCGCTGCACAGGGCGCAGATCACAAGAACCTATTCAAAAGCGATCCAACCGAGTTCGACCAACCGAAAACCGCCTTCTTGTTCACCGGACAAGGCTCGCAATACGCGGGTATGGGACGTGGACTGTATGAAGAACATACTACATTTAGAGCGACCATAGACCGCTGCGAAGAGGCTTTTCTTGCGCTACGCGGAACCTCAATCAAGGATATTTTGCTGGCAGAACCCGGCAGTTCCGAGGCTGAGCAGATCAATCAAACCGGTATGACGCAACCGGCGCTCTATTGTTTGCAAGTTGCCTTGGTTGATCTTTGGGCCGAACGCGGCGTGCGCCCCTACGCCGTGCTGGGTCATAGCGTTGGCGAATTTGCGGCGGCCTATGCTGCTGGCGTCTTTTCGCTAGAGGAAGGGCTCGCGCTTATCACAGCGCGCGGCGCGGCGATGCAAGCCTTGCCTGCGGGCGGGCAAATGGCGGCCGTCTTCGCTGATCCGAAAACGGTGCAATCAGTCGTCGAAACGCGCTCCAATGAATTGGCCATTGCCGCAATCAACGGACCGAAACTCGTGGTGATTTCTGGCGCAGGAGCTGCCGTTAGCGAGGCCGTCACCGAGCTGGAAGCGAACGGCATCCGTACTCAAGAGTTGACCGTCTCTCACGCGTTCCATTCGCCATTGATGGACCCGATGCTGGACGACCTTGAGCAAACCGCCAATGGCATCGCCCATGCACCCGCGCGCACCTTGTTCGTATCAACTCTCACGGGTGAAGCACTCAAAGAAAATGAACTTGGAGGCAACTATTGGCGCGCCCATGCCGCCTCTCCTGTGCTCTTTGCCGATGGGATATCCACGCTCGCGGATCAAGGCTGCAACAGCTTCCTAGAGATCGGTCCAAACCCTACGCTTTGCGGTATGGGCAGCGGAGTTGTGAGTGATCCCAAAATCCTTTGGACCTCTTCCTTGCGGCGCGGTCAGTCGGATCGCGCGCAGATGAACGAAGCGATGAGTAAGCTATTCGCGCGCGGCATTGATGTCGATTGGCAAGCGGCACTGGCTGAGCATCGTGCAAGCAAAGTATCCTTGCCAACTTACCCGTTTGAACGTGAGGAATATTGGGCGGAGCGCGGGTCAGCGCAGCCCATGTCATTCTCGATGCCTAACGCTAAAGCAGGCGCGCACCCACTGCTTGGCGCGCGTATTCCAACCGCTGGGCGCGAGGCTGTGTTCCAATCGAACATCGCTGCGAATGCGCCCGCCTTCCTGACCGATCACAAGGTGTGTGGAGCGACCTTGTTTCCCGCTACTGGCTATTGGGAGCTTGGCCTTGCCGCGGCAAAGGCCCACGGCCTCAAAGATCGCGACCTTGTTGGCGTTGCGCTGGAAGAACCCTTGCTGTTGCCTGAGGGCGAGACAGTCACGCTCCAAGCCGTCATTTCCCCGACGCAGGGCGCTGACTTTACCTTTGGCATATATTCTCGCTTGGCGACGGATGCCTCAACAGACACGCCTTGGCGGCGTCACGCGACAGGGACATTGGCCCCTCGTGACATGTCTCAAACACCTGCCAACATAGATATCCAAGACCAAATAGACGCCTGTGAGACGCGTATCGCGCCCGAAGAACATTATGCGTTCATGACGCAGAACGGGCTTGATTATGGCCCTGTGTTCCAAGGGGTTCGCGAGCTACATAAGGGCGTCGGCAAAGGTCTTGCACGTATTGAACTGGATACGAGCTGCGCGGCTCATGCAGACGCATGCGAAATGCATCCAGCTATGCTTGATGCCTGTCTTCAGGCGCTCAGCCTTGCAATGCCAACACCGGAAGAAGGGTCGACCTACCTGCCCTTGGGCGTTGATCGACTGACGCTATTTGGCAAAGCAACACGCGTCATT
The DNA here is from genome assembly GCF_039984035.1 of Planktotalea sp. GTDB lineage: Bacteria > Pseudomonadota > Alphaproteobacteria > Rhodobacterales > Rhodobacteraceae > Planktotalea. The sequence goes on from NZ_JBDWVM010000147.1 coordinate 9,974, forward strand.
TGGTGCGATGCACGTCTGCGCGGTGACGGAGCAGATGCGACTGAGACATTATCGGGTGATGTGGACATCTACGATGCCGACGGGACATGCATTGCGCGACTTGAGGGCACACGCCTGAAACGTGCGACGCGAATGGCACTGATGCGCGCAGCTGGTGTTCAAGATACCCATTGGGAACATGCGCTGCACTGGAGCCCGTCGCCCGCAGGCGCGCCTACAGATGTCAGCGGTGATTGGCTGATACTGGCAGACGATGGCGGTATTGGCGGTGACCTTGCCAACCACTTGAAAGCAGAAGGCGCCAATGTTTCGCTTGTGGCCAATCCCGCCTCAAAGCCTGTGAACGGCCATGATCCGCAGAGCCAGAAAGCCATCGAAAATACCATGCGACAAGCGATGCCAAAGGGCAGCACGACGTTGCAAGGGGTGGTAAATCTCTGGTCGCTTGATGCGGTGCAGCCCGGCGCGCAGGCCGAAGGGCCATTGCATCCCGATCCGAGTACGATTGGCTTGCACATTGTCCAAGCGATTTCAAACATCACCAAAGGGTCCAGCGCGCCGAGACTTTGGTGTGTTACGCGCGGAGCTCAGGCCGTCAAACGTTCGGCAACGCCTTTGTCTGCAAGCGCAGCGTCGCTTTGGGGCTTTGGCCGCGTGGTCGCAAACGAATTACCTGATCTGAATTGCTCTATGATCGACCTCGATCCTGCGCTTTGGGAAGACCCCGTCGAAGCCCTGATCGAGGCCATCGGTTGTGCGGATGATGAAAATGAAATCGCGTATCGCGATGGGCAACGCCATACAGCGCGGCTGGTACGATCCGATCCAGAAATGCAAATGAAACTGGCGCGCGAGTCTGTGCAGTTGCAAATTCCGCAGCGCGGGCAGCTCGATGATCTCATTCTTGCGAACGTCCCCGTCGAAGCCCCCGGCCCTGACGAGTTAAAAATCTCGGTTCGAGGCGCGGGTCTTAACTTCCGCGATGTTCTGAACGCATTGGGTATGTACCCGGGCGATCCGGGTCCACTGGGCGGGGAATGCGCGGGCGTTGTGCTGGACGTCGGCGCAAACGTGACACATGTGAAGGTGGGCGATCCTGTCTTGGCCATCGTGCCGGGATGTTTCCGCACCGAAGCGATTGCCAAATCCGACGTTGTCGCGCCCTTGCCAAAAGGCATGAACTTTGCCGAAGCGGCGGGCGTTCCCATCGCCTTTTTGACCGCGCATTATGCATTGCGGGTCTTGAGCGATTTACAGGCAGGCGAGCGTGTCTTGATCCATGCGGGTGCTGGCGGCGTCGGTATCGCCGCAATCCAAATCGCACTGACCAAGGGTGCAACGGTCTTCACGACGGCTGGTAGTCCACGAAAGCGTGTCTATCTACGGCAACTTGGGGTGGAGCACATCTTTGACTCCCGTGCATTGGATTTCGCAAATGATATTCGCAAGATAACCGATGGCGTCGATGTGGTTCTGAACTCACTCGCAGGGGAAGCGATCAATCATAGCCTGTCGCTTTTGAAGCCGGGTGGACGCTTTGTTGAGATCGGAAAAACCGACCTTTGGACGCTGGAAAAAGCAGAAGAAGAGGCCCCGGGTGTGCGCTACATGCCTTTCGCTTTGGATGATCTCGTGGCGCAAAAACCTGCCGAAGTTGGCGCTGCCCTCACTGAGGTTCTAAGCGAATTCGCCAGCGGCGCGCTCAAGCCGCTTCCGACTCGCATGTTTGATCTGCAAGATTCCATTGAGGGCTTCCGCTTTATGCAGCAGGCCCGTCACATCGGGAAGATCGTGCTGACGCGGGACGTGACACAAGACACGAGTGATATCGCAAATCTTTATCGTAAGGATGCGAGCTACCTCATTACGGGCGGTGCAGGCGGCATCGGATGTGAAATCGCAAGTCACTTGGCCCAAAGCGGTGCGGGAACTCTGGTTCTAACGGGTCGCTCTGAGGCAAATGACAAAACCAAGGCACTCCTCAGTAAGCTGGAAACACTTGGCGCCTCGGCCCATTATCTGCGCGGCGATGTTGCAGATGAGGACGCGCTCGCGCGCATTCTGGGCGCGATGGAAGCCGAGACGCTGCCACCCTTGGCTGGCGTTTTCCATGCTGCTGGCGTGCTCGGCGATGGGATTATTTTACAGCAAACCGATGACAGTTTCGAACATGTGCTCAAGCCGAAAGTAAACGGCGCATGGAACCTTCATCAAGCAACGCGCGACATGGACTTGGATCACTTTGTGCTCTTCTCATCCGTTTCGTCGATCTTGGGCTCTGTTGGGCAATCGAACTATGCAGCCGCCAACGCCTATCTGGACACACTTGCCCATGCGCGCCGCATTGAGGGGCTTGCAGGTCTGGCAATCAATTGGGGCCCTTGGGCTGGCGCAGGCATGGCAGCGGGTCTTGAAGATGAAACTGGCGCGCTGACCAAACGCGGCGTGCAGATGATTAACCCATCTGACGGTGTCATCGCGATGGATGAAGCGATGGCGCGCGGCAAGGGGCAAGACTTTTTAATGCCCGTGCAATGGGACAAATTCCTTGCCCCTTATGGCGCCTCCGTTCCGCCAATCCTGCGCGCGCTTTCAAGCAAAACCACTGGTGCGAGCGCGAACGTTGCGTCAGATCCAGCGGCACGCGATGCGCTGATGAGTGAGCTGCGCAGTGTGCCGTCTGCCAACCGAACGGCGGCTGTTCAGGATGTGATCGAAGCACACGCCCTGCGCGTTCTGGGCTTGGAAGCCAGCGCACGTATTGATCCCGCAGTGCCGTTGCAAGAAATCGGATTAGACTCCTTGATGGCCGTCGAGTTGCGCAATGGGCTGACAGCGAGCTTGGGCGCGCCGCTTCCCGCGACATTGTTGTTTGACTACCCGACCCTGCGAACGGTGGCTGAATACATCGCGACCGAAGTGCTCGATCTTGGCGATGACGCACCGGAAGAGTTTGAAGACGAGCCGCTCGTGCAAGAGACGGCTGCGCTTGAAGACGAGGGCGACGCGGACGTCGAGCAATCCTTGCTCGATGAATTGAACGACGCTGGGTACTAGGCGATTAGGGCGCGAAAATGACTGCCAAGGGCGATACAGGAACACAAGACGCAACCCTGCGGCGCGCTTTGCTTGCGCTGCGCGACATTCGGTCAAAATACGACACGCTCCAACGCGCGCGCGCCGAGCCTATTGCCGTCGT
>NZ_JBDWVM010000148.1:0-6872 GCF_039984035.1 Planktotalea sp.
ATTCACCGAAGCAGGCTGGAACGTCCGCCTTTTTGATCGCAAGACGGATTCACTGGAGACGGCAGCGCGCGGTGTTGATGTGATCGTAAACGCTTGGCACATCCCTTATCCGCAGTGGCAAAAGAAGATGCTCTCAATGCACAAGAGCGTCCATCGCGCCGCTTTAGCAAACGATGCAACAGTGATCATTCCCGGCAATGTGTATGTGTTTGGCGAAAGCACGCCATCACCATGGTCTGAAACCTCGCCATATCGGGCGCGCAACCCACTGGGCAAAATTCGGATTGAAATGGAACGCGCCTATCGCGATGCAGGTGTACGCACCATCGTGCTACGGGCGGGTGATTTCATTGATACCGAAGCGAATGGAAACTGGTTCGATATGATCATCGCCAAAAAGATCGGCAAAGGTAAAATGACATCCCCCGGGAACCCCGATATCGAACACGCTTGGGGCTTTCTGCCAGACATCACTCGGGCCGCTGTTGAATTGGCCGAAAAACGTGACGAGTTGGAGCGCTTTTGCGATGTCTGCTTTCCGGGCTATTCCCTCAGCCTTGCCGAGCTTGCGGCAGCGTGCGGGCTAGCGCGGGGGCATGATGTCAAAGTGAAACAGATGAAATGGTGGCCTTTGCGCCTTGTTTGGCCCTTTATGGCGGACATGAAGTATATCTTCGAGATGCGCTATCTCTGGTTCACCCCGCATCGCTTGGATGGGGCCAAGTTCGCGAAGCTTTTGCCCGACTTCAAACCAACACCGCTACTGGAAGCGATGCGTCAAGCGACTGAGTTTGCACCGCTGCCAGAAGGTCAAATGCCAACGGGCGCTAAGGTCACTGCCTGATATCAACCCAAACCAATCTATGACGACTGGCCTGCTCCGCGACATCGCGGAGCGGGCCTTGGTTTGGCCAGAACACACCCGCATCTAGAATATCCCAATCCCGGCTGGGCAAAACATAACTTACCCGCATTGGGCCGGGGTTGTCCCAATAGGCCGTCGCAGTACCGCCCGCATCAGTGAGCGGCTCTGGGTCTTTGATCCGTGGATCGTGTAGCATTCTCGCCATCGCGCCGCGATCCCCGTCACCGCGTTCAGGGTCAAGGTTGGTGTTGCCGAGCAAGACAAAACGTTCCTTTGGAAAAGGGCCATGTTCACCGTCCATCACAGCACTCAGAAGCCCGAGCTGCGCGCGGCTGCGCAAACCGTTCATATCCTCGGGGCCATCAAACACGGGCGCTTGGTTCTGAAAGAGAGCCATAGCGACAGGCGGGTCATCATCCAGATCAATCTGCACCACCCAAAAACCCTGCCCGACAAGCTTTTGTGCATCGCGCGCCCCTTCAGACGGAAACGGGCGCTTATCTTCATATTCTGGCATCCGCGCATCGGGCACGTCTGTCCAAAGAAGATCGTTTAAATGGAAGCTGAGCGAAATCGGATAGCGAGAAAGCAAGAGCATCGCCCCCTCTCCCGCATAGCGCGCCCAGACCTGACGATCTGGCTTGCGCCCATCGCCGTCCAAATCAAGAGCCACCGGCTGCATAGAGTTTGGCGCATACGCCAGCATGTGAGGATATTCTAGAAACGCGCGCAATGCTTCAGACGTTTGCAAACCCGCATCAAAGTCTACCTTGGTCAGCAAAAGGACATCAGGATTGAGCACTTGGACAACTTGAGCAAGCGCCGCGAGCTGCTTGTCCTTACCGCGCTCAATATCGCGCAGCAGCAGACCCGGCCCTTTGCGCGTCAGCTCTGCGTGAAGCGTTGCAACGCGAAAACCCTCCGCGACGAGCGCGAAGGGCCAAATTAGGAGCGTCAAAAAGAGTGTTAAGCGTGTTGCGCCTCTGATTGCGCGTAGGCACGGCGGCGCTTTTCTTCGATCATTTCCGCAATACGGCCCATCGCAATACCGCGCATGATCATGCTTGCTGGTAGGAAGGCCCATGCCGTCATTGTCCAAATCAGAGTATGCGGATCATCCATCGACAGGTTGCCGACAAGATCAGTCGCAGTCTTCACCACGGCCGGGATCAAGAATGGCAGCAGAAATCCAAAGATAATGTTAATATTCGCATCGCGTTTCAAACGCACCAGAACGTCGCCGCCGCCAGTAGGATCAAACAATGGCAGGTTCACCCAAACATTAAAGGCGCCTGATTTAGAGGGCCATTTGGCGACACGCACCAGCAGGACAAAAACCACCAAGGACAGGAGCGAGATAGAATAGGAGAGACCAGCAGCGGTGCGTACTGTTTCAACCAGTTCGATCGAGGCGTTTTCGTTCAGCATCAACACCACGAGGCGTACAGGGGAATATGGGACATCGATGGACTGGCCCAGCAAATCGCCCCAATGACGCACGTAGAGTGTCAAAGATGTGGGTTCAAAGATGCCCTTGCATACCAAAGACAGCAAAAACACGATTGCAAAGATCGTCACGAACCGGTGTCGGTTGAACGGAGCCGCAAATCGGAATTCCACGATTGATGGGTAATCGCTGTAGTATTCAACAAAAGTGAAGAACGCGGCCAGTACGGCGATAAACACCACCAGCGGGCTATTGTCACCTGCGGCACCCGTCAACACCAATGTTGGCGTCACAATGAGTACCCACACGAGCAAAGCGCGCATAGCTGCGCTAAATATCTTCGTAACCACGTCGTATCCCTTCAACTTGGACGCTGTCGATACAATGCCGACCGCTTGTTCCAACCTGAGCCACTATCTAAAGCAGCATGCCTCAATCTCGCCTCATTTGAACATGGAACGAGCGCACATCTCAAGTCGTGACCCTATTAAGCTTAAGCAAAAGGGCCAAAAGAAGGCAGTACTGGTGCGAGATTACATCATTCAGAATGACACAAAAAGATTGAAGGGAATCAAACCACTACATCTGGTGTGTCACATCAATTTGACGTCTATTTCAAAGTGAACCAGACGGTTTCGGATCGAAACCCTGAGAATCGGGCAGCGATTCATTAACCAATGTGACGGCTTCAGCATGAGGCCGAGAATCATCGGCCTCATGCTCTGATTGTATTGCCCTTCAGGCAGTTAAACCCAAGGGCGTGCAGTGCTTGCTTTGCTTTCAAAAGCATCGATTGCACTGGCTTTTTCCATTGTCAGGCCGATGTCATCGAGACCCTCCAACAGGCAGTGCTTCTTAAAGCTATCAAGCTCAAAGGAGAACACTTCGCCATCTGAGGTTGTGACAGTTTGCGCTTCCAAATCGACGTCCATACGGGCGTTGGAGCCCTTCTCAGCATCTTTCATCAACACGTCGACCGCTTCCTGTGGCAGCACGATTGGCAAGATGCCGTTCTTGAAGCAGTTGTTGTAAAAGATGTCTGCGAAAGACGTAGACACGATCGCTTTGATGCCGAAATCGGCAAGCGCCCAAGGGGCGTGCTCACGCGATGAGCCGCAGCCAAAGTTATCGCCAGCAACGAGGATTTCTGCCTCGCGGTACGCAGGTTGGTTCAGAACGAAATCTTCGATCTCATTCCCTTGACGGTCAAAACGCATCTCATCAAAGAGGTTCGCGCCGAGACCGGAGCGTTTGATCGTCTTCAGAAAAATCTTCGGGATGATCATGTCAGTGTCGATATTCACCAGCGGCATAGGCGCAGCGATACCTGATAGTTTTTGGTACTTGTCCATTGTCTTTTCCTTTTTCGCATCCGCGCGTGGCGCAGTGCTGTTTGGAGTCTGTGTCCGTGGCTGTGTGGACGACGCGTTGCGCGCAACGTTCTTTGTCGCAACGACACTGCCAGCTGGGCGTTGCCATTGCTGACTGCGCGCCCAGCGGCCCGCTTTCGTTGCGCCTTGAAGAGGGCCAACGACACCCTTCTTGGAAAGATCGACCATCAACGCCTCAGCTTGGTCCATTTGAAGACCAAGTTGTTGCGCCATCGAAAACACCGAGAAACTCACGCGGTGCTTTGCTTGATCCATTGCAAGCTTCATCGCCAAAGCGGGGTAGGCCGCTTTGGTTGCTGTCCCAACAGTTGCCGCGCCCAAAGAAACGGGCGGCATCAAAGGAGCGCTCAGCGCCCCTCCTAGCATCTGCAAGAAGCCACGGCGGTTCATTAGATCAACTCACGAATGTCAGTCAGCTTGCCTGTCAAAGCGGCAGCCGCTGCCATCGCTGGAGACACAAGGTGCGTGCGCCCCTTATACCCCTGACGACCTTCGAAGTTACGATTTGACGTTGCCGCGCAGCGCTCATGCTCGGACAATTGATCAGGGTTCATCGCAAGGCACATTGAGCAACCCGCAAGGCGCCATTCAAAACCGGCATCCTTGAAGATATCTGCGAGACCTTCTTCTTCCGCCTGTGCACGTACCAGACCAGAGCCCGGAACGATCATCGCACGCATGCCTTCTTTGATCTTCTTGCCTTTGACAACTTCCGCAACTGCACGGAAATCTTCGATACGACCGTTTGTGCAAGAGCCGATAAAGACAGTATCGATTTCAATGTCTGTCAATTTCTGGCCGGGTGTCAGACCCATATACTCAAGCGAACGCTTCACAGCGTCGACTTTACCGCCTTCAAAATCTTCTGGGTTCGGAACCAAGCTTGAAATCGGCAGAACGTCCTCAGGGGATGTGCCCCATGTTACGCTTGGCTCAATGTCTGCGCCATTCAGTGTCACGACCTTATCAAAGTGCGCACCTTCATCTGTGAAGAGCGTGCGCCAGTAAGCTTCCGCTGCTTCCCATTCCGCACCTTTAGGCGCATGCGGGCGACCTTTGCAGTATTCGAACGTTTTCTCATCAGGCGCGATCAAACCAGCGCGCGCACCGCCTTCAATCGCCATGTTGCAGACAGTCATACGGCCTTCCATGGAAAGATCACGGATCGCTTCACCGCAATATTCAATCACGTAACCAGTGCCGCCAGCAGTACCCGTTTCACCAATCACAGACATTGTAATGTCCTTAGCCGTCACACCTGGCTTCAACTTGCCGGTGATTTCGACCTTCATGTTCTTGGACTTCTTCTGGATCAAGGTTTGCGTGGCTAGAACGTGCTCCACCTCGGACGTGCCAATACCATGCGCCAGCGCACCAAACGCGCCGTGCGTTGCTGTGTGGCTATCGCCGCAAACAACGGTCATACCCGGCAATGTCCAACCCTGCTCAGGTCCAACGATGTGCACGATGCCCTGACGGACGTCAGACACTGGGTAATAGTGAATGCCAAATTCTTTAGCGTTCGTATCCAGTGCAGCCACCTGAATGGCGCTGTCTTCGGTCATGTTCTTTGGATCTTCACGGCCCGCTGTTGTAGGAACGTTGTGATCTGGAACCGCAATCGTCTTGTCAGGCGCACGCACCGTGCGGCCCGTCATGCGAAGACCTTCAAAAGCCTGCGGTGATGTTACTTCGTGTACAAGATGGCGGTCGATATAAAGAAGACATGTACCGTCTTCCGCTTCATGGGCTACATGAGCATCCCAGATTTTATCATAGATCGTTTTGGGGGACATTGGGTCCACTCCCGTCGTTGTGAAATTTGGATAGGGGGTTTTAGAGATCAGGTCGCTGCGTTTCGCCTGTCAAACATGCCATTAAGGTAGGCACGCCAACACAGTGCGCGTTGCGCCGTAAAAGCGCTCGCGAAGGCGGGCGCGCTCGTTAAGATCGAAAATTCCGGTCATAGTCAGCAGATACACCAACCGAATGAACCGAGCAAGTGGCCATCCCTATTTATCAAAGATGGCCGCTTCCCTTTTACCTATGCAAAAACCACAGAGCTTGCGCCTTACATGTCCAGCATGACACAGTGCGATTGATCACAGACACCAAGCGGCAAGTAAGTGGACGAAACCGAGCAAACCAACACAAACGACACCGTCACCTCAACCGACGCGCTGCAAGACCTGCGCGAGGCTGCGTTTTCTTTTGCTGACTTTGCAACGAGCCTTTCTGAAAACCTACTGCGGCCTTGGATCGCCTACCAACTTGCGATCGCGTTGGGGGTTTTCATTCTCGCTCACCTCCTCGGACTGGCCCTGAAACCACGCTTGCACAATTGGATGCGCGCGCGGGAAGGTTGGCCAACATGGCGCATGCGCATCTTGGTAATGTTTCATCGACGCTTGAGGTTGCTCATCTACGTCGCGCTCATCTGGATCACCGTTTGGGTCATGCGCGAAATCACGTGGCCATCACGCTCTTATCTATTAACGATTATCGCTAACCTCACCACAGCATGGTTTTGTGTCGCGTTCATTACGCGCTTCATTCACAATACGCTTTTGCGTGCGATCATTCGATATGGCGCGTGGATATGGGTCACGCTGAGCATTGTGAACCTCACCGACGAGGCGCAAGAGTTCCTAGAAAGCATCGCGCTTGAACTCGGCACAGTGCGCTTGTCACTCTGGACGGTCCTGCAAGCGATCATCATCCTCGCGGTCCTTTTCGCTGGCGCGCGTTTTATTTCCTCCGCCTCCACCGCGACGATTCGTAAAAACGATGACATATCGCCCTCCATGCAGGTTCTGGCGATCAAGTTTTTGCAAGTGCTGCTCTATGGTGCCGCCTTTTTCATCGGAATGCGCACGGTTGGGGTTGATCTAACGGGGCTTGCGGTTCTCTCAGGCGCGATTGGTGTTGGCCTTGGTTTTGGTCTGCAAAAGGTTGTCTCCAACCTTGTGTCTGGCGTGATCATCCTGCTCGATAAATCGATCAAACCCGGGGATGTGATTTCCCTTGGCGAAACCTTTGGTTGGATCAACGCGCTCGGCGCGCGCTACGTCAGTGTCGTCACCCGCGATGGCAAAGAATACCTGATCCCGAATGAAGACCTGATCACGGGCCAAGTTGTGAACTGGTCCCATTCAAGCGATTATGTTCG
>NZ_JBDWVM010000149.1:0-5094 GCF_039984035.1 Planktotalea sp.
CGGCCCCAGTCGGAGGGCGCGATCTTATCTTCGATCAAGGCATCGATAGTTTCTGCATCGGGCACACGCAGCAGGGCTTCTGCGAGGCACATAAGCGCGACGCCCTCATCGGTTGAGAGGCCATATTCCGCCAGAAACACCTCCATCAAGCCAAGTTCGTCTTCCTCGCGCATACGCGTGATTAGGCCAGCCGCGTCGGCGCTGATCTTGGCACGGTCTTGCGCGCTCAGGTTCGCAAGTGTGCGCAGCTTGGTAAAACACTCGGCTTGGCTGGCAAACATATGCGCATCGATGGAGGTGAAAGGAGACATATCTTGGGGCATTTCGACACCTATCAGGAGGAATTTTCAGCACTTTACCCCAATTTATCTATTCATTTTTCTCTTTTGAAGGCATACAAGACAAAAAATCGACTGAAAAACTGGACCAGAACGATGCAAACAAACTTCTCAGAACTTGACAGCTTCGACCGTAAAATATTGGACGTTGTTGCCTCTGACGGACGCATTAGCGTGACCGAGCTTGCTAATCGGATTGGCCTCTCGAAATCGCCAACGCAAACCCGTTTAAAACGTCTGGAAGAGCAACGGATCATCAAAGGCTATCGCGCGATGTTGGACCCGATCCAGTTGGGACGCGAACATGTCGCCTTTGTCGAAGTGCGTTTAACCGATACGCGGGAAGCGGCGTTGAAAGAATTTAACAAAGCGATCCGCGCCATTCCCGAAGTGGAGCAAGTTCATCTTATTGCAGGTAATTTTGACTATCTGTTGAAAGTGCGCACGCAGGACATGAACAGCTACCGTTTGTTCCTTGCGGAGAAAATTTCCTTCCTTCCCCACATTGCCAACACCTCAACCTATGTCGCGATGCAAGCGGTCAAGGAAGACACCACAGCCAGTTTTTAGACGCGCCTTAGCGTTCACAAATGCGCGAAACGGTGCCCTGCGGCTTGACTTGAGTGCATTGCAGCGCACTCTTTCTGGCATGAAACAGATCCTTTTGCCCCTTGCCCTTTCGCTGAGCGCCAGTTTGGCGCATGCCGCCTGCCCCGCCCCCAAAGACCAAGATGCGCGGCTGCAAGCCCTGATTGATGCGGTGAAGATCGCCCCAGACCAGACATCCGCCCAGCTAATTTCCAATGAGATGTGGGATATTTGGGATGACGCGCCCGACGAAAAAGCGCAAAGCTTGCTCAATGACGGGTTGGTCCGACGGTCCAACCAAGATTTCGATGGCGCCCTCGACGCATTTGAAGCGTTGATCGAGTATTGCCCGAATTATGCGGAAGGTTACAATCAACGGGCCTTTATCCTGTTCATCAAGCAGGATTATCCGCCTGCGTTGATTGATTTGGAACGTGCGATTGCGCTGTCGCCAAAGCACATTGCAGCGATTACTGGAAAGGCGCTGACCTTGATCGCATTGGAAAGAGACGAAGAGGCGCAGGCGGTCTTGCGCGCGGCTTTGGCACTGAATCCTTGGCTGAAAGAGCGACAATTCCTAACGGAAGAAGCCGAGCCGCCAAAAACCGATCTTTGAACCTGCATTCAGGGCTTTACACCCCGCTTGATCTGCCTATTTTGCGCGGCACTGGCCCGCGTGATGGAATGGTAGACATAGGAGACTTAAAATCTCTAGGCTTAACGGCCGTGCCGGTTCGAGTCCGGCCGCGGGTACCAGTAATTTCCTTTATTCCCTGATTTTTGCGCTGGCTTGCAAGATGCCCTGTTTTTGGGCAATCTCTCTGAGATTTAAGAATTAACGTTTTGATATTTACAGAGTTTTTGCATGAGTGCGCCCGATCCCGTCGAAGAAGTCTTGCCTGCGCTGGTTGACCTGACCTATTCGGCCACCACCGATCCCAGCCGCTACAACGAATTGGTCCAGGTGTGGGAACGCTATCTGGAGCGGCTCGCGCCTGAAGATGTGGAAGACGCCGAGCGTCATCATTTGCGCCACTTCAACCGAGCGCTTGAGATTTTTGACAAGATCGGGCGACAAAAGCATCAGAGCAATCGCGAAGAAGCGATGGTTCAGCTGTTCACCGTTCCCGCCTATGTCATCGGGCGCAATGGCGCGGTGATCCAAGCCAACACCGAAGGCGAGCGGTTACGCCTTGGCACCAGTACTTTGACCAACGGATTGGATCAGGCCGCTTTCGCCATCGCTCTCAAGGAGTTACAGCAAGGCGCGCCCGTGGCTTTGGTCCCTATTTACGACAGTGAAGGCGCGTTGGCGGATTGCGCCGTGCTTAGCCAGATCGAGGATGGCGAAGAAAGCGAGCGGTTTTTACTGGTCTCCAGCGGACCGCAAACCTCTGCGACGCAGTTGCAAACGCTGAGCGACAAATTCAATCTGAGCGCTTCAGAAAGCGAAGTTCTGAACGCCCTTTTGCAAGGGGAAAGCGTCGCTGATATTTCGGAGCGGCGCGGCGTCGGCATTGCCACGACGCGCACCCAAATACGGCAACTGCTTGAGAAAACGGGCAGTGCATCGCTTTCGGATTTGATCCGGCAAGCGGGGCAGATTTCGGCGCAAATGTCCGCAGTGAATATCGCTCGCACGTTGAATGCCTCAGGCGAAGGCGATCCCATACATTACGAACGCATCTTGACCTCTGATGGGCGTCTGCTGGCGTTTCGCCAATTTGGCGACCCTGAGGGGCGCCCTGTTCTGTTCATTCACAATATGATGGGCGGCGCGATTTGGCCGCACTCCATAGAAAAGTTAGCCGCGGCAAAGGGTTGGCGCATTATTGCACCTTCGCGCCCCGGTTTTGGCCTTTCTGACAGCACGCCTGCCTTTGATATGGAGTTGGTGCGCAAGACGTGTTCGGACATGCGTGCGCTCTTGGATCACTTGATGATTGATCGCGTGTTGGTCATCGGCAATCTGTCCTCCGCGGGGCTCGGCATTCGTTTCGCGAAAGATCACGACGACCGCGTGTTTGCCCTTTTGACGGTTGGTCACGCGGGGCTCATGGACGACGAAATGATCGAAGCGATGAGCAATCCTTCGCGCGCAATGGCCAAGACCTATCGCAAGTCGCCCACGGCGCTTCGCTTCTTGATCCGCGTTGCTGTGGCTTCTGTTGATGTGCTTGGCCCGAACCAAATGCTGCGCTCAAACTTTCGCAGCTCAAAACCCGATTCTGAGCTGCTGGAAAACACAGCGCTCGTCGATGCGCTGGGTGAAGGGTTGAAACATGCGATCAAACAGGGCGGCGAAGCCTTTTCGCGCGACGGTTTTGTCGCGCTGCATGATTTTCGTGATGATGTCGCCGCCTTGAACTGCCCGACGATCTGTCTGCTCGGGCGCGAGGATACGATGTACCCCGTCGCGCAGGCGGAACGGTTGCTGAGTGATCTGCCAAATTATGATTTGGAAGTCTTCGAAAACGCGGGGCAATTCGTTTTCTATCATCACGCTGAGCAGGCATTTGGCCTAATGGATAGGCTGTGGCAGCTCGGCACGATGAAAAAGGTGGGGAATTCCTGACCTCTCCACAAATGTGTGGATGCCCCAGAGTAAAGTCCAAGTTTAATTGCCCTTATTCGTACTTAAAGGGTAATTTTTATGACTCATTTCAAGCATCAGGTCGCCAAACATTTGCTGGCTCAGCAAAGACAAATGACCTCTCTCATCGACAAAGAAATCATTTCGAGCGGAGGCACCTTCGAGTTCGACAAAACCGATTGGGTGCCGCTTTATTATGATACGGGATATGCGGTTCGATCTGAATGCGGCGCGGCTATGGCCTATCGCGCGGTGACGATGGACGCCCAACTGCTCTGGCTGGTTTTCACCCCCTCAAAGCGACGCGGGTATCACGCGACGGCGCATGATCCGGTCCAAGCGATTGCGGACGCCAAAGCCGCATGGGCGCGCCGGTCTATGGTGCGTCAGAACTGGCAGATGGTTGAACAAACAGCCCGTGATTTGCGCCGTTTTCAACAGCGCTTTGACGTGCGTATTGAGGATGCACAGACCTCTCCGCTTTGCAGCCTCGGCATCGAAGGGTTTCTGCGCTCTATCGGTATGGGGCGCGTTGAACGCATCTCTGGTTGGCTCGCAGGGTGGTTGATGAAGGTGGAACCGCAAATGGGTTTTGTGATTTTTGAGGCGATGCAGCGGCACGGCGCAAAGGCACCTAGCATATCTGGGGCCGTTCCAGCGGAATAAGATACCAGAAAAAACGATTTCAGAAGGTTTAAACCTCTGAAATCATTGCTTTAGCCCAATAGGTAGAGAAAACGAAAGCAGCTCCAATACTCCCGTGAATGCCCTGTTTCAACGGTCCGCAATAAAGCCACCGCCATAGACCTGAGATTCATTGTCACTTGTGCCATGGAATGCACCAACGGTCTGGTTTTCACCGACAAGGCCCGTCAAATCCCCAGTGACACCACGATATAAAACGGTTCCTGTGAGTCCCTTGCCAGAGAATGTGCCATCCACTCCGAGGTTACCCCCGTCATTTTTCACAGTCCCTTTGGCAAAATCCACAATGAGATCAAGAGAGTCTATATCCCCGACGGAGGTCCAAGTCGTCAGGCCGTTCTCTCGCTCGATTCTGGTTGCGCGCATTAAGGCATAAGCCCCGCTCATCGTCGCGCTGCCCGCCGTGGGCGGCGTTGCCACATTCGTCCCATCAATGAGACCTGAAAGCGCGCGCACGCCCCCGTTGTTATTTGCGCCAACCATAAAGGAAACACCATTTCCGTTGGTCTTGTCGTAAAGTTTGCTTCCTCGGCTCTCATTCAAAATGATATTGAAGGTACCGTCGGCGTTTACATCCGCAAAAGAAGAACCCGCAATGTCCGTCGCGAGCGGCACGTCGACGTCACCACCACCAGAGCTCGCGTTGCACCCAGCCAAAAGAACACCGGACACAATTGCCGGTAAAACTCGAATAAAACCCATGTTTAAAACACCTTAACCAATTCAACCAAAACTTTAACAGGTTAAACCTGAAGGCGAAACTCGATAATGGCGCTAAGTTATGCAGTCTTTTGTTGAACAGAGTTAATCACGGGTTCCTGCGAACCGCTCTTGCCATTCCACGCGTTCATCATCCGTGATTTTGCGGAA
>NZ_JBDWVM010000150.1:0-3771 GCF_039984035.1 Planktotalea sp.
TTTGGATCAAGCGGCGGCAAAAAATATTGCGAATGCAATGTGTTATGATGATCTGCCCCGCGTTGCTGATCTCAAAACCCGCAAAAGCCGCTTGGATCGTGTAAGAGAAGAGCAAGAAATTCCTGACGGGAAATTGTTTCATGTGACGGAGTATTTCCACCCCCGCGCAGAAGAAATTTGCGCGACCTTGCCGACCGATCTGGCAAATGCGATTGAGGCACGCCCTTGGGCCATGCGTGGTTTGAGTGCCCTTTTTTCCAAAGGTCGAAGGGTTCGATCAGATCGGATTATTGGGTTTACCACACTTTGGTTTGTGGCGGGTTTGCGTCCATGGCGTAGGCGTCTGAAACGCCATGCAACTGAGATAGCGCATGTTGAGCGATTGATTGCGCTCGCCCATGATTGCCTGCCAGCGCAGCCTGATCTCGCGGTTGAAATTCTGAGCTGTCAGCGATTAATCAAAGGGTATTCCGACACGCATGCGCGCGGTCAATCGCGATTTGATTCTGTGCTCAAAGGATATGATCTGGTTTGTAATCGCGAAGATGCCGCTGACTGGGTTCGCCGTCTGCGCGAGGCGGCGCTTAAGGATACTACGGGCGATGCATTGAAAGGCGCACTGCAAACGGTTGAAAGCTTCGCCGCGCCGAGTTGAGACGATGCCCTGTTTTCAGTTCTTGTCGACGAGGTCTTGGATTGCCGCTCGAACCGACTCTGGCCAGGCTGTGGAGGTTTTTGCACTCACATCAATGCAAACCAAAGTAATCAAAGCACGCAATCGCAGGGTTCCAGCGCAATGGCATTCGATTTGCAAATTCAGGCTCGAGCGACCAATCCGAACCAGAGATAATTGAAAACTGAGCTCATCCTCTAGGACACTCGGCACGAAGAAATCGGTTTCCATCCGAACCGTCGGGACAGTGACCTGCAAGTCTCGCTGCAGGCGATTGAATGAATAGCCAACACAGCGATCGAAAAAGTGCTCAACAGTGAGGTTCAGCATTTCGTAGTAGCGCGGGTAGAAAACGATCCCTGCAGGATCACAATGCTGGAAACGCACTGTTTGAATGTCTTCGAAATGTGGCTGTTTCATCGCGCGCTCCTCTGTCAGCTCTGGTAACAGCCTTTGATCCATTGGAACAGGAGTTCTACCGCTTAACCCGCGGGAAAGATTGCCCGCCTATACGGCAGAATACATTGTCCTCAATTGATCCAACAGGCGATGAATGCGCGACACTTCGGTTCTGAATTGACTGTTCTTCGCCTTTTCCAAGCTGCCATACAAAAGCCGTTCAGCGGCAATCAATTGTCGCCTGCGGATCAAGACATCACCATAGAGCGTCATAGCCCGATTAAGACGTAAGTTCATGCCATTCCTTTTGGCAAGCGTCATTGCACGCGTGAGCACGGCCCCTGCCGCAGTCGATTCATTTTGTGCCAGAAGCAAACGGCCACGAACAATCAATGCTTCACACTCAAGAGCAGGCACGCCCATCAAACGGGCATAATCGACTACCGATAGTAGCGTCTTTGATCCATCAATATATTGCTCCCTTGTATCCAGCAAAGCACTGGAGTGATCGATCGTCAGAGAGACATCCGTGATGTCGATCTGCCGCCTGACATCCTCATGTCCGCCTGCTTCTGCAAAGCGGCGCGCGTTTAACAACTCTGCGCGTGCCTTGTCGACGTCCGTGAGCGAATACAAGAGCGCAAGTTGATGACCAATCACCGCAGAAGCGCGAAAATCCTTGCGAGATAACAGATAAGACAGCGCCGTTTGCAGTTTCTTGAGAGCCCGTTCATGATTACCCAACAGATGGTCACACACACCTAAATGAGCTGTCGCAAGATAATAAATCTTTCCCTTGTTTTGATCACGCTCATCATTGCGAACATCCATGAGGCGACGTCGCGCCGCCTGAATATGGCCGCGTTCCATTTGGCAGATCGCGCGATTGATCGAAATGCGATGCCCCATCGCCCCATCTTCATCACGCCCCTCGATATGTTGGTTAAGCTCACCCGCTTGCCGCAAATGCCCCAGAGCGTCATGCAGATTACCTTGAACCAGGCAAACGAGGCCGACCTCGTTGTAAAGCCAGACAATTTCATCTCGATACAGCGCATTTACTTCGTCCCATTCCTGATCGGGGCGATAATGCGCGCCAATTTGTCCACGCGCGCTGCTTTGCCTTTCAGGGCTCATCAAGGACCAAGCTTTGCGGATGATCCAACGCAAGCGCACTTTATAGGTCTCAAAGTAGCCCCGTTTGCGTATCTCAGCGTCTTTGACATCTTTGTAATCTTCAAACCTTGAAACCACCGCGATCGAGAAGGAAGAGCGCACCATCGACAGAGCCGCGCGCAGTGCTTGCACTTGGGTCGCGCGACGTGCGCTGGAGAAATTCCACTCCTCTCCATCCTGCGCGTGCAGCGGAATATCTGGGTATTGGCTTAAGCTCAGCATCAATTCCCGCAAAAAGCGATATGAGGTGTGGTTCAGGCGCGGCAAGCCAGATGGCATCGAGGCGAAAAGCGAGGGTGAATATTCGTTCGCACGCGCGACATCCGTGGACATTGTACCGAAATGAGACATCACATGGCGCTGCACAGAGCGATGCAATGCGTAGCGAAACTGCGGACGGTCCCCGAGATTGGCCTTGCGCTCTTGCAGCTCTTGCAGACGTGGATGGCGGCTAAGACGGAAAACGATACCGCGCATGCAAAGGCGGTGCATGGCACGGCCGACGAATTTCGTGCGTGAACAGGGCAAGGCCTCCCCCAATCCCGTCAAGTACCGCCGAATTTCGGGTAACCGCACCAAAACACCAACCGTCGTCGGAGAACCGATGGCCGCGAGGTGGCGCAGAAGAAGTTGGTGTAATTCATAATCATCATCCGGCTTTGCGAGCACATGAAGGCTTCGGTAGACCTCAAGTACCGAAGACAACACAAGGCTTTCGCGTTTCGCGCGCGAACCTGTGCGTACTTTGTCGACAACGCCGGAAATAAACTGATCAGCAATTTCAGCACCTTTGACAATCTCACGTTCTCGTAGCGCAAGGGTCTGCGCCGCGGCGAGTAGAATGGTGAGACTGAACCTATTGGCGCCCAACGTGCGCCGAACATTGCGCCACTCATCAAAATCTGGGCTGCCTTCGATCCGAAAACGCAATCGCAAAAGATCGGCGATCTCATCAAGCGTCGCGTTTCCTGCCTGAGAACGTTCAACAATTTTATGCCAACTCGCGGCGTCGCGACCTGTTTTTTCCAGCGTCCTGTCCGGGGAAGAGGCAGAGCAAATCTGGTTCAAATAAGACCCGCAGTTTTTCACCATGGTTTCGCTGAGTGCCTTGGACCCGTCGAGCAAGATTTCCATGTCATACTCAGACACTTCTTCTTCGCTAATGTCCAAAATCACCTCTTTCCAAGGCGGATTTTGCATCGTTTTTAGGGTGTTCTTTGCTTTCAAAAGATCGGCGGTGCACTCTTTTGAGGTTCGGCCATCTTCCCACATCGCAAACGCTTTGAGTTCACTTCGGCCACCATCCGACATAATTCTGGCGTCACGAAATAGCGCACCAACATGCAAACAAATAGCAAGCGGCATGAAGCTGTCGATCAACAAATTCACTGGATTGACGACACGTGCGATATGAACAAAATTCGTGTCTTTGGGCAGAATTTTTCGTTTGGACCTATCGGTTTCGAAATCTAACTGACTATTTTTTATCCGTGCCTTAATCGCGATTTTCGCTGTTTCCGGTA
>NZ_JBDWVM010000151.1:0-5050 GCF_039984035.1 Planktotalea sp.
GTGGCTTAAACGTAAAGTCGATCAGATGATCCTGAGCTGGTTCGTTGGCGATCCACAGAAATACGGGTTCCCCAAGCCTGACTACAAACTCTATGAGAGCCACCCGATTGTGAACTCTCTTGTTCTTTATCACGCGGGGCATGGTGACATTTCGATCAAACCGGATATCGATCATCTTGATGGCCAAACCGTTCATTTCACAGATGGCACAGCGCAAGACTACGACATGATCCTGACCGCGACTGGCTATCAGCTCGACTATCCTTTCATCGATAAGGACCATCTGAATTGGCAAGGTGACGCGCCGCATCTTTTCTTGAACGCGATGCATCCAGAGCGTGACGACCTCTTCGTGCTCGGCATGATCGAAGCCAGTGGTTTAGGCTGGCAAGGACGCCATGAACAGGCTGAGATGGTCGTGCGATATGTCAAAGCACTGCGCGCAGATCACATGAGCGCACGCGCGCTCAAAGCTGAGAAAGCGAACGGATACAAACGTGCGACCGGCAAGATGAACTACATCGATCTGCCGCGCATGGCCTATTATGTGGACAAGGCGACCTATCGCTCTGACGTGGGCAAATGGATCGACGCACTCAAAGGGGCGAAGACATGATTGATGATGTTGCGCTGAATTTCAGCTCCGGCTCGCTCCTCCTGCTCAACGCCATTCTGGCGATAGTTATGTTCTCTATCGCGCTAGACCTTCTCCCACGCGATTTTAAGGCGCTGGCGCGTGCACCCAAACCTTTGCTCGTCGGCCTATGCTCTCAGTTCATCGCGCTGCCTGCATTGACCTTCCTGCTTGTGACCCTAACCCAACCCGCCCCGTCTGTCGCGCTTGGTCTGATTCTTGTCGCCGCTTGCCCAGGCGGTAATATCTCGAACTTCATCACCCATCGCGCGGGCGGCAATTCTGCACTTTCCGTTTCCATGACAGCCTTCGCCACTGTCGGCGCTATCTTCCTGACCCCGCTCAACATTGCGTTTTGGGGCAACCTGTATGAACCCAGCCGCGCGATCCTAAAAGCCACGCAAATCGATCCCATCTCGGTGGCGATCACTGTTGTGTTCATGCTGATCCTCCCCCTCGCGCTGGGGGTATGGCTAAATCACACGAAACCGGACCTGACCGCGCGTATTCGCAAACCGTTGCAGTGGCTCTCCATGACAATCTTCGTCGCTTTTATCCTCGCTGCAATCGCTGGAAATTGGGCCAATTTCCTCAATCTCGCAGGCGTCATTGTCGCGCTTGTGATCGCCCACAATGCACTCGCGCTTGGCACTGGATTTACCCTTGCCTCGCTTGCCGGCGTGTCGTCCTTTGATCGCCGCGCGATTACCATTGAAACGGGCATTCAGAACTCTGGCCTCGGCTTGGTTTTGATCTTTGGTTTCTTTGGCGGCATGGGTGGCATGGCTGTCGTCGCAGCCCTCTGGGGCATTTGGCATGCGATCTCAGGCATTGCGCTCGCCTCAATCCTTTCGCGACGAACGGCTGCAAGATGACCCGCATTCTGATCACAGGGGCCAATGGTATGATTGGCCGTGCGCTGCTGGCGCAGATGTCGCCAGACCAATTGGCACAGTGCACGGCCAGCGACCTTACGGCCGATGCGCTACCAGATGGCGTGGATTTTCGCCGCCTCGACGTGACGGGGGATGACCCCGAAACGGTCATCGCAGATGTGAAACCCGAAGTCGTGGTGCATCTCGCCTCTATCGTCACGCCGCCCCCTGGCTTGGGGCGAGAGACCGCTTTCAACGTCGATGTCACGGGCACTCAAAACGTCCTCAACGCGTGTCTCAAACATAGCGTGCGCCGCCTTGTCGTAACCAGCTCTGGCGCGGCCTATGGCTATCACAAAGACAATTCAGTGCCCCTGCGCGAAAGCGATGCGTGCCGCGGCAATCCTGAATTCGCCTATGCGGATCACAAACGTCAGGTCGAAGAAATGCTCGCCAAAGCGCGCGATGAACATCCTGACCTCGAACAGGTCGTGCTTCGCGTTGGCACCGTCCTTGGCGTGGGCACACGCAATCAAATCACAGCGCTCTTTCATAGACCTCGCCTGCTCGCAGTGCAGGGCAGCGATAGCCCTTTCGTGTTCATCTGGACCCGCGACTTGGCCAACATATTGCTACGCGCAGCGACCAACGGCCCCGCAGGTATCTACAACGTCGCAGGCGATGGCGCGTTGAGTGTCGATATGCTCGCGCGTGCATTGAACAAACCTGTGCTGCGCCTGCCAAGCTGGGCGCTGAAAGCTGCGCTTGCTGTGGCAAAGCCGCTCGGCCTCACCCAATACGGACCCGAACAAGTGCGCTTTTTGCAATACCGCCCTGTTTTGGCCAATGACGCGCTGAAAGCCGACTTCGGCTACATGCCCGAAAAAACATCTGCCGAGGTTTTTGACCTTTGGCGCGAAAGCGAGGGGCTATGAAATCCGCTCTCATCTCTGGCGGCGCAGGCGGCTTGGGCCGTGCGCTTACCACTCAGCTAATCTCCAAAGCCTGGCATGTGACGGCGCTCGATCTTGATGTCAGCGCGCTAGAAAGCCATCCACAGGTCACAGCGATAGAGCTTGATCTAACCGACGGCATCGCTCTCAAATCAGCCATGGAGCAGATCATTGATGCGCGCGGCCAACTTGACCTTGTGATTTATAACGCAGGCGTGTCGCATATTTCCGCGTTTGAGCACGCGGATGAAATCGCCCATCGCCACTTGTTCGAGATCAACTACTTCGCCGCCGTCAACATGGCGCGCCACTGCCTTCACGCCGTGCGCGCCGCGCAAGGCACGCATCTTGCGATTTCATCAGTTGCGGGTTTCTCACCACTTTTTCACCGAACCGCCTACTCCGCCTCCAAACACGCGTTAGAGGGTTTCTTTTCCTCGCTCCGATCCGAAGAGGCCGAACATGGCGTTTACACCCTGATCGCAGCGCCCAGCTTTGTCGGAACAAACCTTGGGCACAGCGCAGCTGATCAAAACGGCATGCAGCGCCCCGGCTCAGCGGCCGACGGTTTGGACTACATGACACCCGACGATGCCGCAGCAGTCATTCTAAGCGGATATGAGGCCAAGCGCCCTTTCATCCCAGTGGGGCGCGTGGCGCGATTGGCATGGTGGATCGACAGCCTTGCGCCGCGCGTGTTTCAACGTCTCATGGAGCGCAACATCAAAGGTGAGTAGCAGGCAATCGCCGTGCAACCAGTGCGCTGATGATCAACATGCACGCCGCGCAGAACAGACAGAACGCCAGGCCACCGATTTGATAGCTAAGACCAGAGAGCACTGTACCCACTAAGCGGCCCGTTGCGTTTGCCATGTAGTAGAAACCCACATCCATCGTGACACGTTCCGCCGTGGTAAAGCGTAAGATCAGATAAGAATGCAGCGCAGAATTAAGCGCAAACAATGCCCCGAATGTGAGCAAGCCAAAGATCAAGATAGGCGTGAGGCTAGACACATCCGCGACGATGAAACCGCTTAGGATCAAGGGCACCAACGCAAGGACAAAGGCCAGTCCTGATGCGCTTTGCACAGGCAACCGAGACAGGATCTTCGGCGCATAGGCCTGCACAAAACCGTAGAAGATCGTCCAGATTGCCATGAAAGTGCCAATCAAGAAGAATGTCGCTTTGTTGCCGTCCTCTGTGCCATCAGACCAAACGCTGTAGAAATAGATCGGGATACCAACAACGAACCAAACATCACGCGCGCCGAACAAAAATACCCGTGCAAGACTAAGCCAATTAACCGCCGAGTTCGTCGCCATGACAGAGCTAAATTTCGCGCCCTTCAATCCCGTAGGCAGGCCAGACGGCATGCGCAGCACGACAACGATAAACACAAGGGCAAGAGCCGCCACCATGCCGAGGATCGCGCCTTGAAATCCGAGCGTTCCCAGAAGCGCAGCACCCAGAAGGAAGCCCAAACCTTTTACGGCATTTTTTGATCCCGTTAGGATCGCGACCCATTTGAACAATGCCCCTTCGCCAGAAGGCGCCAATGTTTTGACAGCGGATTTGCTGCTCATCTTCGCAAGGTCTTTGGCAACACCTGACAGGCCCTGCACACACATTACAAATATGACGGATACCGTGATGCCCCATGAGGGATCAAGCTGCGTGAGCGCAAGCATTGCAACGAGCTGCAGCGCGAGACCGGCATAAAGCGTCGATGCCAGACCGAAACGCGCCGCAAGCCAACCCGCGCAAAGGTTCGTTATGACCCCTGCAATTTCATAGATGACAAACAGATAGGCCAACTGCACAGGCGAAAAGCCCAGCGTATGAAAGTGCAGCAGCACCAACATACGCAAAGCGCCATCTGTGAGCATAAAAGCCCAATAGGCCGCGGTCACCGCAAGATAAGCCGCAAATCCAGTCGGTTTAGTCACAGAGCGTCACCCACCATGCGCGCAACATCAACGAGGCGGTTCGCATATCCCCACTCGTTGTCATACCACGCGTAAATCTTCACCTGCGTACCGTTCACAACCATCGTTGAAGGCGCATCAACAATGCTGGATCGCGGATCATTGGTGTAATCGGCAGAAACAAGCGGTCGGGTTTCATAGCCAAGAATACCTTTAAGCGGACCATTGGCGGCAGCCTCAAAAAAGGCATTCACTTCTTCAGCAGTGGTTTCCCGAGCAACCTCAAAAACGCAATCCGTGAGGGAGGCATTAAGCAAAGGCACCCGCACTGCATGGCCATTCAGCTTGCCAGTAAGTTCAGGATAGATCAGCGTGATCGCCGTAGCAGACCCCGTGGTTGTTGGGATCAAAGAATTCAAAGCAGACCGCGCGCGGCGCAGGTCTTTGGCAGGGCGATCAACGATTGTCTGTGTGTTCGTCACGTCATGAATTGTCGTGATTGAACCATGCTTGATCCCTAGGTTTTCGTGGATCACCTTAACAACGGGCGCGAGGCAGTTGGTCGTGCATGATGCCGCTGTGACGATATTCTGCGTCATGGGATCGTAGTCGTGATTGTTCACGCCATAAACGATATTCGCAGCGTTGCCGTCCTTGACTGG
>NZ_JBDWVM010000152.1:0-3577 GCF_039984035.1 Planktotalea sp.
AGCACAGTATCAACCATATGCTCCACTACGCGGGGGCCTGCGATTTGACCATCTTTGGTGACGTGGCCCACTAGGATCACCGCGATGCCACGGCGCTTGGCGAAGCTGGTTAATTCATGGGCTGCTGCGCGCACCTGAGACACCGAACCTGGTGCACTGCCGACAGAGTCCGACCACATGGTTTGAATGGAATCGATAATGACCAATTGGGGGTCTTCGATTTCCAGCGTGGTAAGAATATCGCGCAGGTTGGTTTCTGCGGCGAGCTGAACAGGGGCGTCGGCAAGACCGAGGCGCTGCGCACGCATACGTACCTGCGCACTGGATTCTTCGCCGCTCACGTAGATCGTTTTGAGACCCGCCTTGGCGAAATGCGCTGCTGCTTGCAAAAGCAGGGTGGATTTACCGATACCGGGATCGCCGCCGACCAAAGTCGCAGAAGCGGGGACAAGCCCACCGCCAAGTACGCGGTCAAGCTCGTTCAAGCCGGAATTGGTCCGTGCGGGGGGCGCTTCTTGTGTGCTGAGATTGGTCAAAGGCACAGCGCGTCCGCGCACGGTGCCAAGGCCCGCTTTGGCGGGACCAGCTGAGCTTAGACCTTCATCTTCGGTGATGGAATTCCAAGCGCCACAACCTTCGCAGCGACCCGACCACTTTGAGGTGATGTTGCCGCATTCGTTGCAGGAGAAAGAGGGTTTTTTAGCCATGTGCTCTTGTGACGAAAGCAAAGGCGCGCGTCAAATCAAACGCGCGCCTTTTTCAGCAAACTATCGGAGCCGACTTATTCAGCGGCGAGCGGAAGATCGATGACCTCGCCTTCGGGCTCTTTCACATCGCCGACAATCTCAAGGCCAAGGGCCGGTAAAACATCCGCAAGATCATCCTTGAGGCGGTCGAGCTGCGCATGTGCGACGCTTTCTTCCATTTCAACAAGGCCGAGCCAGCTTTTCAATTCGGTGGAAACGACTTTCGCTTCTTCGAGGCGCAGGTTGAACTCTGCGATTTCGTGCTGGCGCTCCTTGAGAACCTGACGCGCACGATCCACTTTTCGGTCCGAATAGATATTCGCCATTTCAGCCGAGATATGGCTCATTTGTGCTGCCGCTTCCAAAACCGTTGGTTCGAGCGTTGCCAAATCAGGATGATCGCGCAGGAAACCGAGGCGTTCGCGGATCGCGTCGAATTCACCAGAGAGCTTGAAGGCGCCGGTGCGATCCTGAGCATGGGCCACCGCGTAGGCGCGGGCCACATCGTCCATTCCGATCTGGAATTGACGGTGGGAGGTTTCAAGCTGCGTGATGCGCTTGTGCGCGGGCAGGAAGAAACACAAGCCAACCAGAAGAACGGTTCCTGCGATTTGCGCAGCCATCCCAGCCCAAGGGTAGGTTTGCTCGCCTATTTGCAGTGGCCATTCGATCCATGAGGCAAAGCCAAATGCGCTTGCAACGGTCAGGGCGATGGCAGTCGCCGCTAAACCGATTAGCAAGAAAAATGTAAGGCGTTGCATAAGCCAGGACGCCAATTCGTAAACGCTTTTAAGTGCAGACATGTGAAGAACTCCCCCAAAAGGACATAAGCGGATATTAGCCGATCAGGATTTTCGAGTCATAGGGGAATGCGTGGAATTCCGCGTCAAAAACGTGAAATTGCGAGTATGACCTAGGGTCAAGCTATTTCTGTTTGGAAAACAGTCCCAAGCCCATTTGGATGATGATGCAAGCGGTGAATAGATACAGGCCCCAAGCCGTTTCAATACGGCCAACACCGATCCCTTTTGCAACGGTTATGTAAACTGCAATCAGGAAGATGTCGGCCATTGCCAATTTGCTCAAAATGCCCAAGGCAGGTTTCATGGTCTCGCTGAGCAAGCCGAATTGAACCAAGGCAAGGCCGATGGTTTTCACATATGGGGCGAACAGCGCGAAGAACGTCACCAAGAGTGCGAGGATGACATCGCTGCCCCACAGGCTTTGCAGCCCGGAGATAACGCTGATTTCGCTGAGCCCGAAAAGTGGCAGAATGCCGGCCCGCAACAAGGGGGCGAACCACGCGATGGGAAAAGCGATCAAAAGAGCGAGGTTGACGATTTTTGGGATGTTCATACCAGTGTGTAGATCCATAGGCCGAAGAAGGCACAGGCCGCGATTGCGAAAATTACATCAAGCACCCACCAACGTCGCCCTTTGAGAACGCAGGAAAGGCCAAACAGCGTAGAAACTGCAAAGGGTAGGGCCATGCCTGATCCCTCGTTCAGCACCCCTTGATGGACGAGGGTTGAGGCAAAGAGTCCAGCGTCCGTGTCTGCAAACCCTTCGAGCGCAGGTAAATATTTCGCAGCCACGCCAATCAACGCGACGAGCAATGCCAAGATTGCTGCGATACGAGAAGGGCCTTTGGCAGAGTTTGATCGGATCAGCGCAAGCGCGCCGACAAATTCCACATAGAAAAACGTCTTGATCAGCAAAAACGCAAGCAGCGTCGGGCTGGGTTCGAAGAAACTGGTTAGACTGTTCACAGGGCGACTTCTTTTTGACCACTTAAGGTCAAAGTGGCCTCGAACAGGCGGTGATGCAAGAGGCGCGCCTAATTCTTGACCATTTTGAAAACTTTTAACGAACAGCTTCAATCGGTCCGGTCGCGCGGCCGTGGATAAATTGATCCAAGTAAGGATCGCCCGCAGTGTCCATGTCGGCAACAGGTCCCGTCCATTGGATGACCCCGTCGTGCAGCATCGCAACATTATCTGCAATCGCGCGAACCGAGCTCATATCATGGGTGATTGTCATGGCCGTCGCGCCCATTTCCACAACGATCTCACGGATCAAATCGTTGATAACGCCTGACATGATCGGATCAAGGCCTGTGGTCGGCTCATCGAAAAAGATGATCTCAGGCTCTGCCGCAATCGCGCGCGCAAGGCCCACACGTTTTTGCATGCCGCCAGACAGTTCCGCAGGCAGGCGGTCAGCGACATCTGGTTTCAACCCAACGCGGCGCAGCTTTTCGATAGCGATCTCGCGCGCTTCTTCCTTGGAGCGTTTGAGCGCCCCGCGCATCAGGCGAAACGAGACGTTCTGCCAAACAGGCAAACTGTCAAAGAGCGCACCGCCTTGGAACAGCATACCAAACCGCGCCAGGAACGCGTCGCGCTCTGCCGTGGCTGCGTCTTGGCCATCGACCGTTATTGTGCCGCTGTCAGGCGTGACGAGGCCGAGAACCGATTTCAACGCTACAGATTTGCCCGTGCCAGAGCCACCGATGATAACCATCGATGTGCCGCGCGCGATCTCGAGATCAACGCCGCGCAGAACGTGATTGTCACCGAAGGATTTTTTGACGTTTGAAAGCGTGATCATAGCGAAAAGAACACTCCGGTAAGGATGAAGTTCGCTGCCAAGATCAGGATGGCAGCCGCTTCAACCGAGCCTTTGGTTGCGGCGCCTACACCTTGGGCACCGCGGCCAGAGTTCATGCCGTAATAACAGCCCATCAACGTGGCGATGGCGCCAAAGACCGCGCCTTTCGCCAAGGAGGACACAACATCGCGCAGCTCTAAGAAGTCGAAGGTGTTCACCAC
>NZ_JBDWVM010000153.1:0-6636 GCF_039984035.1 Planktotalea sp.
CGGCTTCGTCCAGCTCATAGCCGGTGTCCACAAAGACCGCATCGCCATCGATGAGGCGCGTTGCGAGCAAATCGGAACGTTCATAGAGCGTTGCCAAAGGAATCTGGTAAAGCGTGCCATTACGGTAGATGCGCACTGAGGCAAAATCTTGATCCGGCGCAGAAACACCGCCAACAGCAGCCAATGCTTCGGACAGGCGCAAAGGCGTTAAGGTGATGGGCAGCACGTTTGGCGCTGCAACCGCGCCGCCAACAGAGACGCGGCGCGAATTAAACTGGGAGATTTCCAAGCTGAATGTCGGATCAAATTGGTTTTCGACCAGACGCTGGAACAGCTCTGCCTCTGCATCTTCGATGCTAAGATTGGCGATGCGCACCCGACCGACGTTTGGAATATTCACCGCGCCGTCATCCTGCACCGTGTAGCCTTGGCGCGAATTCTGCGCAGCCAAGAGGCCAGACAATTGCTCGATTGAACCGCCAGCGTTGGGCGTGGACAGCAGAACAACATCGCCAATGCCGATTTCATAGGGGCGTTGTTGCACGAAGGGGGGAGGGTTCAGCACAAGCGCAGGCGGTCGACCCGTCGGATCGGCTGTCGCTTCAGGCAAGGCACCTGCGCCACGAAGGCCACCGCCGCCGCCAGCAGTCACTGAGAAAACAGCAGGAAGCGTGCGGGGATTGTAAGGAGAGCTGTTTGCCTGAACGACCGTTTCTGCGTTGAGTTTCACAACGCGAACGTTTGTTCCGTCATCAACGCCGGGCACGACAGACGAAGAACGATAAATCGTGCTACATCCCAGTGTCGCCGTCAGTGCGGCTAGCATTATTAGATGTTTAATCGCTCTCATCCCCCGATAAGCCTTATTTGTTAGTGCGTGACTCGCGTCGAGATATACCCTGACCGCGGGCCGATCCATTGTCTAGATTGAACAATGCGCCTTTGCTTTGGGTCTACCCAATACAGGTTCGTAAACTCTTGATCCAGACTGCGGCAGCTTTCTGTCACCAATCGCGTTGAAATAGTTTTAGAGGCCAGCGTGATAGGCGCTTTGTCACCGACGTTCACTTGGCAGCGATATGTACGTGTGACGGCCTCATCATTGCCGTTTAGATAGGTATGAAAACGATCCGAAAACCCGGATTTCAAGCCAAACACATGGGCCATAGGCTGACTTAACTCAGACGCCAAAAGCCCATCGCCCAAGCCGCGTATCCCGTGCAGCATCCCTTTTTGCAGGATGACCTGTGCTCCTTCACTGGCGAGCCAATACTCAAAGTCGCCCCTTTGGTGCTCCAGAAGGATGTTGGTGCCTTGTTGGGTTCTCACAAAAGCCACTTGCAGCACGGGCGCCCCTGATTGAAGCAACGCCGTAAACCGTGGCTGAGCGGCTTGCGAGGAAAGCACAGACCGCACAAGGCCAATTTGTGAATTTTCGTCGCTCGCAGTGCCGCACCCTGCAAGCAGTGCCAAGCACAGCAATGTTTGTTTCCAATGCTTCATCGGTAGAAACGCCCCCAGCCGTCGCTTAGCTTGTTCGAGCGATAGTCGCGCACTTCACCATAGAGCCGGTTGCTCACATTGAGGCGCGCGCCGCCGTCTCGCAAGACAGGTTGAATGACTTGCGTGGCTTTCTTGCGCGAGGGTTGGCCAGAGAGCCAAGAGAAGGGAACAGAGACGCGGATTCCCTTGTCAAACGAGCCTTCGCCAAAGTCGCTAAAGGGCACGTCCGTTAACGTCGCATAAGCGCCAACCTTGAAGCCGTTCTTGAATTCACGGTCCACGCTCAGGGTCGCGCCGAGATCACCAGCCAGATAGCGCCCGACATCAAGTTGGGTCGTGAAGCCGTTGCCAAAGTCATAATAGGCAGAGGCATGACCTGTCAGCACTTCGTAATTTTGCAAACCGAACAGCATATCAAAATCACGTTGCTTCACATAATTCAGCTCAACGCCCAAGGCCAAGCGACTGTCGTTCGGAAACCAGAGCAGCTCGCCAGAGACACCTGCATACATGGCTTCCAGATACCCGACGGTCGCGCGGCCAAAGAGGTTCTCACCTGGGCGGAACATGTATTCCGCGGTGAGTTCCTGAATTTCGAGATCGGACTCTTGTGCATATCGCACCGCGTCAGAGCGAACGCGCTGAATGACCGAGTTTGATGTGCGCGTGGCGTCTGCGATGTTGCCAACAAAAGGATAGCGCGCAATGCCCGAAAAAGTGAGGCCGGGCAGGGGGCGATAAGAGGCGCTCAGCTCTACACCGAGATCATAACGCACAGGATTGTCGGGATCGAAGAACGAGAATGCTGTGTAGGGGCCAAGGCCAAAGCTGAACTTTGGAAATGTCTCTGCCAGCTCTCCATCGCGCCCCATCGCATGCGGGTCTTCAAAACGTGCGCGTGTCAGTGTCTTCCAAGAGCCGTCATAGTCTTCAGCTAGAGTTTCGAGGTCATTACGGTTCAGCTTTACCGTGGTGATGGGCACGCCCTTGGTTTGGAACGTAATGGCAAAGCGCGTGATATGTGCGGGCAAAACGGCCGCCATTGCGCGCGCGGCGCGTCCAGCGGCTTGGGCCTCAATATCCCAGCGGTTGTTGTGAATACGAACAGATGCCTGCGCGCCGCTATGGCTGAAGCCCTGTAGCTCCATGCCCTCACTTGCGAGCAGGCGCTTAAGAGCGCTCTCAGCTTGTGTGTGAACATCGGGCGAGGTCAAATCGCGCGTTGAGAGCAGAGCTTGGCCACTGGCGCGCATTGGCAATGGCGCCTTGTCAAAGCCGCCCGGAACCCTGCGTGATTTTGGGTTGAGATTGAGCGTATACTGAAGCCCGACTTCACGCCCACCCGTGATAAACGCGCGCAGGTTCGACCCGCTGGGGTAACTATAGTTCAGGCCAACATTGATCGGGCTTGCGATATCAATCACGCCGCGCTGGACCTGAAAGTCATAGGCGTCCGAAGAGTATTCCAGTTGGAAGCTCAGGCGCTTCGTGGCCTGATATTCAACGCCGCCGAAAAATGCAGCACGACCGCGAAACCATGCCCCGAAATCTGGACGACCTGCGAATGCCTGTCCGCCCAGACTATCGGAAGGGCGTACATCAAAACTATCGTCGAGCGTGCTGAGCGGGTTGGAGAACGAACCGGTCTGCGCCAAACGGCCCCAACCGATTCCGCCTGTCACTTTAAACCGTCCGCCAATGGATTTTGTTGCGACGACATACTCGCTGGCAGCGATGCCGGTTCCGCCGAAATCGCGCAGACCAATTGCAACGCCCGGACGGCGATCTGTTTCGTGCAAAAGCTGGTATTGAAGATCGAAGCTACGATCGTAAAGGTTGCCAGAAGGGAGCGAAAAATCCCTTAAGATGCTATAGCGAAATGTGCCTGAAAGACGTGGAAGAACTTGGAAAGTCAGTGTGTTTCGTGAAATTTTCGCAAATCTGTTTGTCGTAATAGCGAGATGGCCATCCGGCAAAGCTTCCGCCGTTGGAATATCAACAAGTCCTGGTGTTCCGTAAGTCGATAGCGTTTGAGAATATGCCATGCTAGCATTCGCAAAAGCACATATCACGCCGAGTAGAATAGAGTTTCTAAGTGCCATTCATTCCTCTGACGCTAAAGTACCTCTGTTTCTACCTTTAATTGAACGAGACCACACGAATGGATCATAAAAGGATGCGCAATTTGTCAGCGCAGTGGGGCGCGCCTGCAACACACAGACTGTTGGTGCGCGAATGATTGGCAGGCTCTTAGGGCGAATAGCAGGTCGCGGCCCATCTCTTAGTGATCTCAAGCCCGATGTCCCCTTTGTTGCAATCGGGGACGTACATGGGCGTTTGGACCTTTTGGAAATCCTCTTGGATAAACTGCCCGATGTCCAAGTCGTTTTGGTTGGGGATTATGTGGATCGCGGCGATGATAGCGCGGGCGTGTTGCGTCTGCTCAGTGGGCGCCCCGATCTTATTTGTTTGAACGGCAACCACGAAGATCTGATGCTGGGATTTATCAAAGCTCCCGAGCGAAATGGCGCGCGTTGGCTTCGCTATGGCGGGCTGCAAACCCTTGCCAGCTATGGTGTCAAGGGAATGACCGAAACCAGTAGCGAA
Source organism: Planktotalea sp. (assembly GCF_039984035.1). Classification (GTDB taxonomy): domain Bacteria; phylum Pseudomonadota; class Alphaproteobacteria; order Rhodobacterales; family Rhodobacteraceae; genus Planktotalea. The sequence continues at coordinate 4,111 of NZ_JBDWVM010000153.1, forward strand.
GACGCGATGATCACCGCGCGCGATCAGTTGATCGATGCAATGGGCGCAGAGACATTGGACTGGCTGAAATCACGTCCTGCGTCTTGGCAGACAGGCAATGTTGCCGTTGTTCATGCCGGCGCTGATCCCACTGTGCCGATATATGATCAAAGCGTCAAAACGCTGTATTGGGGGCATAGCGATTTCACCAAAAAGCGCAGACGCGATGGCGTTTGGGTTGTTCATGGGCATACAATCGTGGATGCACCCGAAATCCTGCGCGAGCGTATCGCAATTGATACTGGCGCTTATGCGACGGGTCGCTTGTCAGCCGTTCACGTTGACCGGGCAAGCGCGCGTTTTGAAACGGTCACGGTTCAGCGCTGAAGAAGGTAAGATTTATAGGCGTCGTTCCAAAGCTTCGCAGCGGCCTGAAGTGCGCTGTCGCGTTGGATAAGGCGATGCATGCCTGCGGGATTCCACGGTTTTGCCGCTCCATTGAAGTGGAGCACCTTGGCGTCGTCAATATCAAGTCCTGAATGCTTCAATATCTCTTTGCGGTGGCGCAAAACGTAATTGTATTCGGCGCCGAGCAAATGCTGCAGCCCATCAAAGTGAACATTGAACAACAATTGATCCGTGTGTCCCGTCGCATTGCCCTGCCAGTGCGCTGGATCGAGTTTTTTGATAAGCGCATTCAGGTTTTCCAGCGTGCGAATGCTGCGATCCATAAGCATGAACCCAGCATTAAAGGCATGCGCAAAACCGGCGTTTGAAGCGCTCGCATCCATTTCGACAAAGCTGCCAGTGTGGCGTGGATTGCCGCGATAAAACGATCCATCCCCGCAACACAGGAGCGGCTGAGGCATCGAAAATAGGGTCTGCAGCGAACTGAGGATCAGAAGATCGCTATCGCAAAACAACACTCGATCATACTCGATGAGCCCTATCACCTCGATTGAATGGAATTGGGCTGTTTGAGCCTCAAGGTTGGGAAGCGCTCGGGTCAGGCGATCGATATTATCGCTGAGCGTTTGGCGCGGGCGGATAAATTTCACCCTGTCAAACCGTGCCTGCAGTTGTTCTTGTTCTTTGTCAGATAGATCGTGGTGAATGATCACAAGATCGCCGTCAAACCAGCTGTTATGTTGAAGGAACGAATGGAGTAAAACCATGGTGCCGGGTAGAAAACTGGAACTCGACACAGTCGCGAGAGCGACAGTTTGTTGAATGCCTTCGCTCATAACAGGTCTTGCTCAACACGATCTGCCAATTCGTGGATTTCTAAGGTGTCAGTTGGCCTCACGATTTTGGTCAAAGAGTTGTTTTTGGCGAGCGTCGTTACGGCCTGAAAAGAGAACGCTTCTAGCCCAAGGCCTTTGTAGTAATTTCTCCGAAAAGTGAAACGTGTGAGGTATTGAAACTGCTCTGCTGCAGAGAGATCGCGCACATCAATTGGACTGCCATCTTGCGGGTGCAAGAGATATGCGCGGTGCAATGGTCTTGGGTGCTCGCAAAATAGCGGCGCGGGTACAAGATACTTGTCTTTGTCAGCGCGCATTGGCGTCAGCCCGCCGCTCGCGATGTCAAAGAACGACATCGCTTTCTTTGTGAGCCTTCGGGTTGGGAAGGCTGGCAGAACCTTTGGCGTTTCAGAGCCGTCAAATTGTAGGGCACTGATATCATCACTGATCATCGCATAACCGCGCGTAAGCATGGCCGAAAGAAGCGTCGATTTGCCAGCTCCCGATTTGCCAAGGAAAAGAACGGCGCCCTTTGGGGTTTCAATTGCGCTCGCGTGAAGGGTTAACAATTCTCGCTGTTGCAGCAGCGCAGCAAAGGCGGAGCCTATGAGATAGGCTTCAATGTCTTGCGCATCCGCACTGGGAGCAGATTCGATCCAAATCTCTTTGCCTTTTGCAATCAAAAAACGTGCAATGTCAGGAATGTCGAGCAACAGCTTTTCGCCGTCTGCTTGCCAATCGCGTTTGCCAACAGTCACGGAAGAGGCTTCGAACGGTTTGCCAATGTCGCGGATCTGAATTCGCGCATCTGGTGTCGCTTTTGGCATGTCTGGCAACGTGCGCACGGCAAAGTCTGAGAGGATGTTAAGTCCGAAGGCCTTGTAGTGATAAGGCGCGCTCATTGCTCTTGGCCCCAGACCTCGATAGCGTTCATTGCGCAGCATCGAAAAATTCAAAAATCAGATGAATGCGGTCTTCATCGCCCGTGTTTTGAACACCGTGAGGTGCGATATTGTTCACTTCATATGCGCGCCCAACTTCTAGATGGCGTTCTTCATCGTCGATATAAAACACAGCGCCCGGATTGGTTTGAAGGGGGACATGAACTTTATGGGTTACTAAGTTCGAGCCCGCGCCGTCAATATGACGATCGATCACCGCACCCGCAGAGAGCCGTGCCAACATAATCTTGGAATATTCGCAAGACGCATAGCCGTATTGGGCAGTGATACCATCCATGAGCGGCCGCAACATTTGCTGCCAAATCATCCAAATGGGGGTGGAGTAATGCGTGCGCGGATCG
>NZ_JBDWVM010000154.1:0-34699 GCF_039984035.1 Planktotalea sp.
GATGATTTGGATGAATCGAAACTGTTCATGCTGCTCTATTTGGTAATCGCCATTCGCTACGCTATCAGTACAGCACGGGAAACAGGCCTCATGGCGTCCAAGGTGCTTGATTTGCGAACCGAGAATGCAACCTTGCAAGAACTCCTGGCAGCGCGTCAAAAAGCGCACGAATAATATCTGCCAACCCTGCGTCGAGAAATGCGGATTGCGTAGGGTAAGGGCGCTCTATAGTAGGGATATAACGGTATTAATAGCATTAGGCCTCACATGAATTTTCCTGACAAAGTGACTTCAAAAGACGTAAAAGTTGGCATTCTTGGCCTTGGTTATGTTGGCATCCCTCTGGCCCTGCGCGTGCATGAGGTGGGCTTGTCTGTTCTAGGTTTTGATATCGACACGCGTCGCGTGGACCAGCTCAATGCAGGACAAAGCCCGATCAAACATATTTCCGGCGATGAAATCAGCGCGATGCGCAATGCCGGTTTTGAAGCGACAGCCGATTTTGCCCGCGCAAGCGAATGCGATGCATTGCTGATTTGTGTGCCTACGCCGCTGGATAAAACCCGCGAACCGGATCTCAGCTTTGTCACCGCCACCATGGATTTGATCGCACCGCATTTGCGCAAGGGTCAGATGGTTTCTCTCGAGAGCACAACATGGCCGGGCACCACCCGTGAAGTGCTGCTGCCCTACCTTGAAAAGGCCGGCCTCACCGTTGGCGAAGATGCCTATCTCGTTTACTCGCCCGAGCGTGAAGATCCAGGCAATGCAAACTTCAACACTCAGACCATTCCAAAGGTCGTTGGCGGCATGACCCCTGCTTGCCTAGAGGCAGGCACAGCACTTTATGGCGCCTTCATCGATCACGTCGTTCCCGTGAGTTCTACGGACGCCTCTGAAATGGTGAAGCTGCTGGAAAACATCCACCGCTCTATCAACATTGGCCTCGTCAATGAGCTCAAGACCGTCACCGATGCGATGGGTCTTGATATCTTTGAAATCGTGGATGCGGCGAAAACCAAACCGTTCGGTTTTACAGCCTACTACCCTGGCCCTGGCATTGGCGGTCACTGCATTCCGATCGACCCGTTCTATCTGACATGGAAAGCGCGCGAATTTGGTCTGCACACCCGCTTCATCGAACTGGCGGGTGAGATCAACGAAGCCATGCCGCAATACGTCGTGGATAAAACCGTGCGCGCGCTGAACCAAGCGGGCAAAGCGCTGAAAGGCGCCAAGGTTCTCGCCCTTGGCATCGCATATAAACGCGATGTGGATGACATGCGCGAAAGCCCCTCTGTTTTCGTGATGGAACTCTTGCGCGATTGGGGCGCTGATGTTGCTTATTCAGATCCGAACGTGCCTGTGTTCCCTGAAATGCGCGAGCATGATTTCGACCTCTCTTCGGTCGATCTGACCCCTGAGACATTGGCCAGCTATGATGCTGTGATCCTGCTCACAGACCACACTGATTTTGACTATGACATGATCCGTACCCATGCCCCAATTGTTGTTGATACACGCGGTAAATTCCGCGGCGACGAAGGCGTTGTACGCGCGTAAAAGGAAGACACTCACATGACCAATTATGCTCTGATCGGCGCGGCCGGCTATATTGCTCCGCGCCATTTGAAGGCGATGAAAGAAACCGGCGGCACGCTGCATGCGGCCTTTGATATCAACGACAGCGTTGGCATCATGGACAGCCACTTCCCGGATGCGGCCTTCTTTACCCAGTTCGAACAATTCGATGCCCATGTGCATGATCTGCGCACGCGCGGCACAGGCATTGATTATGTCGGTATTTGTTCCCCGAACTATCTGCACAAACCGCACATGGGCTTTGCCCTGCGCGCCGGGGCGGATGCGATTTGCGAAAAGCCTTTGGTCTTGGACCCTGCTGATATTGACGATCTGGCCGCGCTGGAAAAAGAAACGGGCAAGCGCATTCATTCGATCCTTCAACTGCGTCTGCATCATTCGATCATCGCGCTGAAGGAAAAGATCGCTAATGGTCCCAAGGACAAAATCTACGACGTAGATTTGGGGTATTTTACATCGCGCGGCGCTTGGTATCATGCCTCTTGGAAAGGCTTTGATCAAAAGTCTGGCGGTATCGCCACCAACATCGGCGTGCATTTCTACGACATGCTCTCCTTCGTCTTTGGCCCAATGAAAGAAAACATCGTGCATCACCGTGGCACCGATGCAGCGGCGGGTTACCTCGAATTTGAACAGGCGCGCGTGCGCTGGGTTCTGTCGATCAACCGCGATCACCTGCCAGCACACACGCCAGCGGGCCAAACAACGCACCGCTCCATCACGGTTGAGGGTGAAGAGATCGAATTCTCTGGCGGCTTCACCGACCTGCACACGGCGTCTTATCAGAACGTGCTCGACGGCGGCGGTTATGGCCTTGATGTGGTGCGCCCTTCCATTGAACTGGTTTCTCACATCCGCACAGCTGCAATTGAACCAAGTCGCGGTGAGCAGCATCCGGACATCGCAAAGGTTCTCGCTGGATGATCGAGACGGGCGCAGAGGTACATAAGGACGCTTTTGTTCACGAAAGCGCATGGGTCGATGCGCCCTCTACAATTGGCGCAGATGTCAAAATCTGGCACTTCGTCCATGTGCTGGGCCACACGACGATTGGCGCAGGTTCATCTCTGGGCCAAAACGTCATGGCAGGCCCCCATGTCAGCATCGGCACGGGCTGCAAAATCCAGAACAACGTCGCGCTTTATAAGGGCGTGACGCTTGAGGATGATGTGTTCTGCGGACCCTCTTGCGTCTTTACCAACGTTTTGACGCCCCGCGCCCATGTGCAGCGCAAAGACGAGTTCGGCGAAACGCTGGTGAAACAGGGCGCAACTATAGGCGCCAATGCCACCATCGTCTGTGGCAATACGCTTGGCGCCTATTGCATGATCGCCGCCGGCGCTGTCGTGACAAAGGATGTGCCTGACCATGCGCTCATGGCAGGCATTCCCGCACGGCGCATTGGCTGGGTATCGCGCTCTGGCGAACGCCTTGGCGATGACCTGACCTGCCCACGCACGGGCGAGACATACACACAATCAGGCGACAACCTTACGCTCACTTCGGAGTAACTCCATGCAGTTCATCGACCTCAAAGCCCAGCAAGCCCGTATCAAGGACAAGATTGATGCGCGCATCGGAGCGGTCTTGGATCACGGCGCCTATATTCTCGGGCCTGAGGTCAAAGAACTAGAGACTAAATTGGCAGATTTCTGCGGTGCACGTCACGCAATCACCTGCGCCAATGGTACGGATGCGCTGCAACTCGCGCTGATGGCGCTTGGCGTGCGCTCGGGCGATGCGGTGTTCTGCCCCTCTTTCACCTTTGCCGCCACGGCCGAGGTCGTGCCCTGCATGGGCGCAACGCCGGTCTTTGTTGAGGTCGATCCAGTCTCCTTCAACATGGACCCAGAAAGCCTGCAACGCGCGATCGATCACGCCAAAGACATCGGCCTCAATCCCAAAGTCGTCATCCCTGTCGACCTCTTCGGTCTGCCTGCGGATTACGATGCCATCACCAAAATCGTCGAGGCCGAAGGTCTCAAGATGATCGGCGATAGCGCGCAGGGGTTTGGCGGTACCTATCGCGGCAAGACCACAGGCAGCTTTGGCGATCTGGCGACCACCTCCTTCTTCCCCGCAAAACCGCTGGGGTGTTACGGCGATGGCGGCGCGCTGTTCACCGATGATGACGACATCGCCGAGCTGCTGATTTCGCTCCGCTTTCACGGTAAGGGCGATTACAAATACAACAACGTGCGCATCGGCATGAACTCACGTCTCGACACGATCCAGGCGTCAATCCTGCTCGAAAAACTTGCGATTTACCCTGACGAAATTGAAGCGCGCCAACGCGTGGCAGATCGCTACACTGACGCGTTGCAAGACCTCATCGACACGCCTCATGTAGGCAACGAGAGCAAATCCATCTGGGCACAATACACGCTCAAGACCCGCGAAGGGCAGAACCGCGAAGCGATCCAAGCCAGCCTCAAAGAGGCGGGCATCCCAACCATGGTCTACTATCCAATGCCGCTGCACACACAGCAAGCCTATGATATGTTCCCGACCGATCCTGCGGGCCTGCCTGTGTCCGAAACTTTGGCCAAACAGGTCTTTTCCCTGCCCATGCACCCCTATTTAGACACTGAAACACAGGATTCAGTGATCGCTGCCCTGCGCGCGGCGCTTGCCTAAAGCATATGCGGGTCTGGATCATCAAAACCGGTGAGCCCGTGCCGCACCTTTCTGCTGAATCAGGGGATCGTTTGTTTCGCGCAGGCCTCATGGCGCAAACCCTGCTGGAGCGCGGTCATGAGGTGACATGGTGGAGCGCGCAGTTCCATCACCAACTCAAGACCATGCGCGATGTGACGCCCGCCACGCCCCTGCGCCCGAACCCCGATGGGCCGGACATGATCTTCTTGCCCTCGCGTGGCTATACCTCGCATATCTCGCCGCGCCGCTTTCTGGATCACCGAGATGTGCGCCGCGCCTTCACCGCGCTGGCCCCTGATCAACCGCGCCCCGATGTGATCCTCTGCGCATGGCCGACGATTGATCTGGCCTTTGCGGCAGTGCAATTTGGCCGCGCGCATAATATTCCCGTTGTGCTGGATATTCGCGATCTCTGGCCTGACATTTTCTATGAACGTATCACCGCCAAAACCGGCCTGCCCTTTAAGGGCTATTTCATTCCGTGGGAGCGCATGGGGCGTAAAGCCATGCGCGGGGCCGATGGGGTGATTTCCATCACTCAAGGCATGCTGGAATGGGGACAAAAACGTTTCGCGCGCGAAACAACTGCGAAGGATCGCGTTTTCTACCAAAGCCAGAGCGCAACACCCGTGACCGAGGATCTCGCCTTTTGGCAGGGCAAAGGCGTTGATCTGGATGCGCCCAAAACCCGCCTTATCTGGGCCGGCACGCTGATCTCTGATCTGGACATCCAAACCCTGCTCGACGCGATTGAAGCCCTACCCGAAACCGCCGCACGTGAGCTTGAATTCGTCTTTTGCGGCTCTGGCGATCTGACCCCCCGCATCGAAGAGATGGCCGCGCGCCTGCCTCATGTCATCTTTGGTGGCTGGGTCGATCAAGCCGCGCTCAGCGCTCTTTATGCGCGCGCGCACATCGGGATGATGTGCTATCTGGATCGCTTTGATTTCCAGCTTTCGATCCCGAACAAGGTTGCCGATTTCACGCGCTCTAACCTGCGTATCCTCACCAATCTGACCGGCGAAATGCAACGGGTACTTGGCCCTGATGGTCTACTGATCCCCTACCCCACAGGCGATGCCAATGCCCTGCGCGGGACACTGGAAGAGATCGCCGCCAACCCCGCAGTTTACCGCGCGCCAGCCCCCCGCGCGCGCATGTTGTTCGATCGTTTGTTTGACGCAGAAACCGTAATGCCAGAGTTTGTCGATTACATCGAAGACATCGCAACAGAGGGCAGCGCATGAAACGCCTCATGGACATTTTCGGGGCTGGCATCGGCCTTCTCCTGCTCTCCCCCGTTATCGCCATTCTATGGGTGATGATCCACCGCCGTCTTGGCGCGCCTGTGCTGTTTCGCCAAACGCGTCCGGGCAAAGATGGCGTGCCTTTTGAAATGATCAAATTTCGCACCATGAAGGACGCCCATGGCCCCGACGGCACGCCCCTGCCCGACGCTGAGCGCATGACGCCCTTCGGTGCAAAACTGCGCAGCACGTCATTGGATGAGCTGCCCGAACTCTGGAACGTGCTGAAGGGCGATATGAGCCTCGTTGGCCCGCGCCCTTTGCTGATGGAATATCTGCCGCTCTATTCCGCGCATCAAGCGCGCCGCCATGAGGTGCGACCCGGCGTGACAGGTTGGGCGCAGATCAATGGGCGCAATGCAATCGACTGGCCTCAGAAGCTGAACCTCGATGTCTGGTATGTGGACAACCGCTCGCTCTTGCTTGATCTGAAAATCATCGCACGCACCGTGAAAAAGGTGGTAAAACGCGATGACATTTCTGCGGCGGGGGAAACCACCATGTCCAAATTTACAGGTGAGCAATGAAGGCGCTGCGTATCATCGGCGCAGGTGGTCATGGCCGTGTGCTGGCAGATATTGCGCAAGCCACGGGCTATGACGACATCGCTTTTCTTGATGGAGCCTTTCCTGATCTGACGCAGAGCGGCGCATGGAACGTCATCGGCACACCTGCGGATCTGGACGAGGGACTATGCGCCCTTGGCATTGGCGACAATCAGACCCGATTGGCCTTATTAGACTCTGTTCCATGCGATCTTGTAACCCTGATCCACCCTGCGGCGGTGATTTCACCCCATGCGCAGATTGGCGCAGGTTCAGTGATCTGCGCGGGCGCGATTGTTGGCCCCTTTGCCCGCATTGGGCGCGGCTGCATCATCAACACAGGCGCCAGCGTCGATCATGATTGCACGCTTGACGACGGTGTTCATCTTTCGCCGGGTGCACGTCTTGGCGGCGGCGTTTGCATCGGCGCGCGCACCTGGATCGGCATTGGCGCAGCGGTACGTGAATATAAAATCATCGGCGAAGACGTGGTCGTTGCGGCGGGCGCTGCCGTGGTCACAGACATTGAAAATGGCGCGCGCTTTGGCGGCGTGCCCGCAAAGGAATTTTAGACCATGCTCAACGGCCCTTTCGCCCCTTGGCCTTCTTTCACCGAGGAAGAAGCAAATGCTGCCCGTGATGTGATCCTCTCGGGCAAGGTCAACTATTGGACCGGCGGCATCGGGCGGGCGTTCGAGACAGAGTTCGCCGCGTTTACCCAGACCAATCATGCCATCGCGTTGGCCAATGGCACCGTGGCACTGGACCTCGCGCTGCATGGGCTCGGCATCGGTCGCATGAATGGCGGCAGTGCGAGCGATGAGGTCATCGTCACGCCGCGCAGCTTTATCGCCTCGGCCTCTTCCGTCGTGAACGCGGGCGCAAAGCCTGTCTTTGCCGACGTGGATCGCAACAGTCAGAACATCACCCCCGCCACCGTGCAGCCCCTACTCAACGAAAACACCAAAGCGATCCTCTGCGTCCATCTTGCCGGTTGGCCCTGCGATATGGACGGCCTGCGCGCCCTTGCTGCGCCGCGCGGCATCAAGCTGATCGAGGATTGCGCGCAGGCCCATGGCGCCACGCTGAACGGCACACCCGTTGGCGGGCTTGGCGATGTGGGCGCATGGTCCTTTTGTCAGGACAAGATCATGACCACAGGCGGCGAAGGTGGCATGGTCACCTGCAATGACGAAGCCATCTGGCGGCGCATGTGGGCGTTCAAAGATCATGGCAAAAGCTGGGAAGCGGTCTATGAGCGCGACCACAAACCTGGTTTTCGCTGGCTCCATGAAAGCATCGGCACCAATTGGCGCCTGACCGAAGCGCAATCCGCCATTGGCCGTATCCAACTGGAGCGTATGGAAGACTGGCAAGCCGCGCGCAGGAGGAATGCCCAAGCGATCCTGAATGCCGCGCGCAGCAATCCACTATTTCGCGTGCCAGAGCTGCCAAACGACATCACCCACGCGTTTTACAAAGTCTATGTCTTCGTGAACGGCGACGCGGCAACGCGCGACCGTATCATGAACGAGATCACGGCACAGGGCGTGCCGTGCTTCTCTGGCTCCTGCTCCGAAATCTACCGCGAAAAGGCCTTCGGCGGCCTGCCCTCCCCCCTGCCCGTCGCGCAGGAACTTGGCGAGACCAGCCTGATGTTCTTGGTGCATCCAACCCTGAGCGATGCTGAGATCCAAAAGACATGCGATGTCATCGCTGCATATCGGTGATCGATGGACTTAGACAAATTGTCCCCACCCCAAGAACAATGACTTTAATCCGTTTCTACTGTTAACTTTTTCGTAAGAATTCGCTCTAGACTCTCTCAACTACCTTGATAACCTCTGGTTTTATCATGTTATTTGAGGCTCGTTATGATTGTTTTAGCTTTATTACTTCCCTTGGCTTTAGGTATGTTTTTTCTAGGAGACGAGGGCAGTGATAATGCCTCTGATCCAGCGGATTTTTCTGAAGATACAGAGATCGATCAATCCTCTGCCGAAGAGCAAGTCGACGGAATTTTTGGAACCACCTCTGACGATGTGTTGAGAGGCACCCGGGGTGACGACTTGATCCGCGGCGGCGATGGTGATGACACCCTATCCGGCGCAGCAGGCCAGGATTTGATAACCGGCGACAATGGCGCGGATGCGCTGAACGGTGACACTGGCAATGACTACTTGATCGGAGGGCAAGGCGAAGACACGCTAAACGGTGGGCAAGGCTTTGATCTGCTCGTCGGAGGGTCGCACGATGATCTCATCTTCGGTGGTCGGGGTGAAGATACGCTTGGCGGTGGCGACGGGATGGATGAGCTCTACGGTGATAGTTCCAACGATGTTCTATTTGGTGGGGATGACGCCGATTATCTATATGGCCAAGCCGGGCACGATCTCCTAGTGGGCGGTAATGGAGATGATACTCTGGTAGGCGACGACGGCGATGACACACTCTTTGGCGGATTTACGAACTTTGACGGCTCCGTCGCGGGACAAACAGACCATACAGCAGAAACCTTCTATGCGCTGGGTCAACTCACTGAACTTGATCCTAATCTTGCGAACAACGGAACACCCGAAGAGATACTCGCCTCTCCTATTTTTGCAAATTTCGATACAACTGATGTGCTGAACGCGGGAACAGAGACAGGCCAAGATGTATTAGAAGGCGGCCCTGGCGACGATCTCCTCGTTTTAGGGGCAGGTGACAACGGTTCGGGTGGCGCCGGTGAAGACACCTTCGTCTTGATCGCTGATAGTTCTACAAACGAGCCTATTGTTCTCAGTGACTACGACCACACCGAGGATATGCTCATCATCGACTATGACGCGAGCGGCCCTGCCCCCACGGTGTCTCTCGCGGATGTTGGTTCGAACTCGGTTAACCTGCTTCTGGATGGGCAAGTCGTTGCTATCCTATCGAGCGTAGGGCACTCCGCCGTCACCTTAGACGACATCAGACTCGTGGGCATTGAGCGCAGTAGCTAACGCGCGGTGAGCCATACCCCATGTCGCAACCACGGGGTATGGCTCAAAATTGACTCAAAGCACCTTGTTCTCCATGCTCGTGCAATTGATTTAGATCTACGATCTTTCCTTTTGCTCACTTGGAGTATGGTTTTGAAATATGCATTGTCTCTTACAATTTTACCCATCGCTTTGATGGCCTGCTCCCCCGATGGGGGCAGCCCTGTGATAGACCCTGAAGCCCCTGTCGAAGTCACCGCATCCTTTCGCGGCTTGATCATGGACCCCGGCATTGTGCCTGAAGTCGGGCTGCTCGCGATTACGCAGGATTCCTTCTCTGACCTTTATACCGCCGGCAATATGAGCATCGTCACCAATGCAGATGGTAGCGTCTCTGCACGCACGGCCTATGTCGAGGACATCGGACTGTCCCCCTTCGTGGCTCGCCCGACGATTGGCAGCGCCAGCATGAATGGCTCTTACAAAATTCTGAGCACCGAAAACATCGCCCGCACGGATGGGGTCACCACCTATGATGTCTCAACCCTTGAGGGGCCAATCACGGTCGAGGTGAATTTCGCGACAGGCATGTTGACCGCCACCGCAGATGATCTCAGCGTCATCGCCTCAATCGCCGGCACGGAACTGACTGGCTCAGCGACCCATAACGGGGTGACGGGTGATCTGATTGGGCGTGCAGGGCGCGATACCATTTTGGCCAGAGATTTCATCTATGGCCTGTTTCAGGGCGCGAGCACCGAAGAGGGTAAAGCCTTTGCCGGTGGCATCAAAGCGACGGTAGATTATTAAGGGCAAGACCCTAAGCGATGTCTTCTTGCCTGTGATACCCATCAACGCGCGTTTCGATCAGTTTGCGCAGCGCGCGTGCATCGCCCGCATCCAACGCACGATCTAGCTCGCGCAGCATCGCAGCCACTTCGATCTGACTCAGCATCGCTTCTTCCGCGCGCAGGATTTTATCGTGCGGCGTGCTGCGCAGACTGTCGTCATCAATCAACAGCTCTTCATAGAGCTTTTCACCCGGGCGCAAACCAGTGATCTCAATCGCGATATCGCCCGTGCCATCCTCAAGAATAGTGCGTCCTGACAGCTCGATCATGCGGCGTGCGATATCGATGATCTTCATCGGCTTGCCCATATCCAGCACAAAGACATCCCCACCCGTCGCATAGGCGCCCGCCAACAGCACAAGGCGCGCCGCCTCCGGGATGGTCATGAAAAAGCGCGTCACATCAGGGTGGGTCACTGTCACAGGGCCGCCGCGGCGGATTTGCTGCTCAAAGAGCGGCAGAACCGATCCAGAGCTGCCCAGCACATTGCCAAAGCGCACCATCGAAAACTTGGTGCTGCTAGAGCGCGTTTGCAGATCTTGCACCACCAATTCAGCCAGCCGCTTGGTCGCGCCCATGATATTGGTCGGGCGCACGGCCTTATCTGTTGAAATCAGGATGAAGCGTTCAACGCCCGCAGTGCGCGCCGCATCCGCGACGATCTGCGTGCCCAGCACATTGTTGCGCGCACCCTCAAGTTCGTTCTCTTCCACCAGCGGTACATGTTTGTAGGCGGCCGCATGGATCACGATCTCTGTGCCTGTCTCACGCAGGACCTCGGCCACGCGCCGCCCGTCCACGACCGAGCCAAGGCGCGTCGTCACTTTGATGCCCACGGCCTCAGCCAAAGCGCGCAGCTCGTTGTCGATCTTATAAAGCTCGAACTCAGAGCGTTCGAACAACACGATATGGGCCGGTTTGATATCCAACAGCTGACGGCACAGTTCAGAGCCGATCGAGCCCCCCGCCCCCGTCACCATCACAACGCGCCCCGCATAGGCCTTGGCCACATCGGGGATATCCAGATCAACCTTATCGCGGCCAAGCAGCGCATCAGGGGCCACAGGCGCCGCCGTTTCGGTCAGCCCCTTGCCCGCAACCAGATCTTCATACGACGGCATGACATGCACATCGCATTCCAGATCGGCGAGGTCTGTCAGCAGCTTGCTTTGCAAGGACGCGCTGATCGAGGGCATCGCCAATAGAACGCGCGCAATCTGCCCCTTCTCGACAAGGTTGGCCAATGTCTTGGGATTGTGCACCTGCAAACCGGAAATCAACAAACCGCGCAGGGCCGGATTATCATCGACGAAGATCACCGGTTTAAATTCGTTGGATTGGCGCAAGGCGGACGCCAGTTGAATGCCCGCCGCCCCCGCGCCGTAAATCGCCACAGGCACCGCATCGCCAAGATGCCCCAGCACTGATTGCACCACGGCCAGCGCCAAAAGACGCATCAAAACAGCGGTAACAAAAAAGAGTACGCCAAAGATCAGTGGCACAGAGCGCGGCGCCCAAAGATCAAACATATAACTCAGGATCATCGCGCAGACCGTCAGCCCCAGCGCAGCAAATCCAAGTCGACGCATCGCATAGGCATCAAAGGAATGCAGCTTGATCCGCGGCACCCCGAGCAGATGGGTAATCACCACACCTGCCGTCATCAGCAGCGGGAACAAGGCCCATGAAGACTGCATCATCGGAAAGGCGGACGGCGTGCCAAGACGCAGACTAAACGCAGCATAGAGCGAAATAGGCACCAAGAGCGCATCGATCGTCAGCCACAGGATACCCTTGGCTTGACGGGGCATTAATCGGAGAACTTGTTCCATAAAGGCAATCTATACAGGGGGCATTCAAAAAGAATGAATCAATATCAATATGACGCTAAGCTACCCTAAAGTAAGCCTCTGGGGCAATCAGCGCGCTGCCGTTTGTCAGGTACTGTGACTTTCATTCGCTTTGCCAATCTATGTTTGCCCCTGCGCGCGCGCCTTTACATAGCCCACAAAGGCCGCATCGCTCGCGCGTAAGCGGGGCTTGCCAGAGGCCGCCCAATAGCTGCGCCAATCGGCCTCTAGCGCGTAGATATCCAAACCAGGTGCAAGGCGGCGCGCGGCCTCTAGCGCCTCTGCAGAGAGCGGGGGTAAGTGCAGCCCGTCCTCGATCACCACGTTGCGCGTGGTGAAGCGGATCAGATCCCCCTCCTCTTCCGCCATCTCGTAATCGGGCAGATGATCGGCCGCGATCATATCGCGGATCATCTTGCGAAACACACGGCGCGGACTGGCGCTGCCGGATTTCTTCAAAAGGGTGTCCACCGAAACACGCCAGCTCTTTTGCCGTCCGCAATGTTTGCGTGCCAGCTCGTAAATCCGCCGCTCCAGCGGTTTGCGCAGACGAAAATAATCCGTGGAGAGCGTCAGCACTGATTTGCTCTCTACCGCGCGAAACAACCACTCAGACAGCACCACAGAGACAGAGGCCATGCGCCCGCCTTTGGAGGCGCGCACAATCTGCCAGCTCTCGATCAGGCCAAAGCCCGTCGTCACCTCTTGCCCGCCAGTTTCCATATTGGTGGTGATGCGTGTGCCGGCCAGACGTTCAAACGCCTCGCGCAGCCGCTTGTAACCATCGCCAGATGTTTCGCGATTTGTCGCCACCAAAAGATCATGCGCCTTCAGTGTCAGTTTGCGCGAAATGCTACGCCCCGCATTCACCGCCGCCATCAACTGGCTGATGCAATAGATCAGGATGTCCTTGTCATGCAACGTCGCCAATCCCTTGACCGAGGGCACAACTGTGATCTCTGTGCCATTATGCGCATAGTTCAGAATGCGCCGGTCAGGGCGCGTTGAGAGCGAAAAAATCGGGTGTTCCATGCTCGCCATATCGTCCTTGGGCAGCGCATCAAAGATGTCGCATACAAAGAAATCGGGCGTGGGATGCCTGTCGCGGTCCAGCGATAAAGCCGGAAATGTATCTGCCATGTTACTGCTCTTTTGCCTCGTTACGCGGCCTGCCTCATTCAAGCGGGCAAATGTCCAGCGCACGGGATTCGTGTTTTCATTAACGCCCAGCCTAAAGTTATCCACAGGATGCGTCTACGATTCGAACTCCCATGGCCTGTTCAAAATCGTGGGTTCAGAGTCACTCTGGCGTGGTTTCAGAGTCACCTTATCGTGGGTTCAGAGTCACTAGAGTTCATTAGATGTTAAAAAAAACGTTTGCAGTTAATGGCTTACCGAAAACATCAAGGACCCTTAACTATATTAATAACTAGAATCTAACATCAGATTTTTCAGAAACCTCCCCTGAATAAGCGACCCTTCACAAGAAAAACGCCCTGTATTTGCTAAGAAAAGATACGTGTTGTGATGGTTTTGCTTTCATGTGCTGCGTTTTCGCGTATCTTTAGGAAAACAGCGCACATCGGAACCATGGGGACACATCATGGCCAAAGACACTAAGGCAGAGCAGCCACCCTATTTCAACATTAATCCAGACAAGGCTTTGGCCGCTTTGGAGGATCCTGTCAGCACGGATGGCTTTGCGGATATTGCAAAAGCCTGCGCTGCAGGGCGGGATGATCTATCTTCGCGGGGGATGAATGAAGAGGGACGCAAACAGTTGCGTCTGTTCTCCACTTGGGAAATCACCAAATATCTGATCCCCGTCGCGCAGGCCCATTTCCGCCGCGTGCTGAAACAAAACCCAGAGCTACCACAGGGCACCAGCGAAACCACGGGCGGCGCCAAATGGTTCACCCTAGACGAGGTGCTGCGCCTGCGCGCGCATTTCGCTACGGGCGGCTCCAAGGCCAAAGAATACCAGCCCTACCGCCCCGAAGAGTTGCCCGCCAAAATGGTGGCTGTGGCGAACTTCAAAGGCGGGGTTGGCAAGACCTCTACAGCGGCGCATCTGGCCATGTCCGCCGCGCTCGATGGCTATAAGGTGCTGGTGCTTGATCTGGACAGCCAGGGATCGATGACATCCATCTTTGGCGGTCAGGTCGAGGACGAATGGGGCACGGTCTTTCCCCTGCTAGCGCGTCACTACGGCGAACACCTGCGCACAGAGAACCAAAAGCGCCTCGATCGGGGTGAACCGCCCCTGCCCTTGGACGATACCCTCTCTGAGGCGCTGGACATCACCGCCGACAGCCTGATCAAACCAACCCATTGGCCAAACATCGATCTCATTGGTGCGCAGCTGAACCTCTATTGGGCCGAGTTCCAAATCCCCGTCTGGCGTATGCAAGCGCGCGGCTGGAAACTTTGGGATGCGCTCACCGAGAGCCTTGAGGCCGACGGTGTGCTCGATAAATACGATCTGGTCTTCATCGATACCCCCCCTGCCCTTGGCTACCTCACGATCAATGGTCTGGCCGCCTCTGACATCCTGCTCGTGCCGCTTGGCGCGTCATTCTTGGAGTTCGACAGCACGGGACGTTTCTTTGATATGCTGCATTCCACCTTTGCCTCTATCGAGGAGGGTGAAAACATCGCCGCGCGCGCGCTTGGTCGCGCAGAGCTGGCCTTTGAATGGGATGCGGTGCGCGCGGTGGTCACGCGCTATGACGGGGCGCAGCAGGCGGAACTTGCCGGCTTGATGCAAGCCTACCTCGGGCGCACGCTCAGCCCGCATCGTCAGGACTTCACCGCGCTGATCGGGCAGGCGGGTGAGCAGGTCAGCGGCATCTATGAGGCCGACTACCGTGATTTCAACCGCGAGACCTATGTGCGCGGGCGCGAAACATTTGATGCGACCTATGCAGCCTTCAAAGAGCTGCTCTTGGGCGTGTGGCGGCGTGATGAGCTGCAGCAGGAGCGTTCGGATGGGTAACCTACGCTTCATGGCTTTCTGCTTCCCTCTGCCCTTGTCACAGGAGGATTTATAATGGCTAAACGGAAACGCCTTGCGCCGGCCCAGCCGCGTGACCTGGATGCTGCGCCACTGGAAACCAAAAGTATGGCAGGGTTCACGCCCCATCCTGCACCGCCCATTGCTAGCGTTGCTGGTGATGCCTCTACCGTGGCCGCGCTTGAGGAGCTGTCCGAAACCCTGCGCCGTGCGCGCGCAGAGGGGCGCATGATCACGGCGATTGCGTTGCACCAGATCGATGAAACCTATCTGGTGCGTGACCGTGTCGTGGTAGACGATGAGGAGATGGCAGCGCTGCGCACCAGTTTGCAAGCACGCGGCCAACAAACCCCGATTGAAGTGGTCGATCTCGGGGACGGGCGCTTTGGCCTGATTTCCGGTTGGCGTCGCCTGCAAGCGCTCCGCGCGATTGGCTCTGAGAGCGCGAAGGCCATCATTACCGCACCGCGCGAAGCCCCAGATGCCTATGTCGCGATGATAGAAGAGAACGAAATTCGCGTCGGACTTAGCTACTTTGAACGCGCGCGTATCGTTGTGAAGGCTGTTGAGGCTGGCGTCTTTGAGGGTGACAAAAAGGCCTTGCAGACTCTATTTCAAAGCGCGTCGCGCGCGAAACGATCCAAGATCAAATCCTTCATCCCCGTGGCCAGCCAGCTTGGTCACGCGCTCAAGTTCCCGACCCAGATGGGGGAGCGCATGGGGTTGCAGCTGTCAAAACTTCTGTTGAACGATTCAAGCGCCTCAGGGCAAATTGCAGCGGCTTTGATGGATGCGTCCTGTGATAACTTTGAGGCGGAACAGCAGGTTCTGAATAGGTGTCTAAAACGCCTTTCAGTCTCTGATACTGGTGGCGAAAGGGTCGCGCCGAAACGCTCGCGCAGCTATGCGCCTGTGACGGGGATCGTGATCACAGCCGAAGAGCGCTGCATCACGATGCGAGGCTCCCGTGTGGATAGCGCGCTTTTGACGGATTTACAGGCCTGGCTGAAGAGCCGTCAGCGTTAAACGCTGAGGCATCACAGGCGCGCAAATGTTTCGCGCGCGAAACATTTGAGAGTCTAAGAGGCGGATTACTCCGCGTTGTCATACCCATTTGGATTGCGGCTCTGCCAGTTCCACGCAGAGCTGCACATGTCGTCCACAGTGTACTGCGCTTGCCAGCCCAGCACACGCGTCGCCTTGGAGACGTCTGCGACGCTCTTGGCCACATCGCCGGGGCGACGGTCTGTGATGCGATAGGGGATGGACCTGCCGGCGGCTTTTTCAAAGGCCTTTAGCATTTCTAGAACGGTGGTGCCTTGACCGGTTCCAATATTGAACGTCTCGCTGCCCGTAGTCTTCATCGCATGTTTGAGCGCTGCCAGATGGGCGCTGGCGAGGTCCTCAACATGGATGTAATCCCGCTCACCCGTGCCGTCACGCGTGTCGTAATCGCCGCCAAAGACCTGTAGCTGTGCAAGACTGCCGCCCGCGACGCGGGAAATGTAGGGCACGAGGTTGTTGGGGATGCCCACGGGATCTTCACCAATATCGCCAGAAGCATGTGCACCCACAGGATTGAAGTAGCGCAAGATCGCGGCGGATGTCTCTGTGTTGGCGGCGGCCCAATCGCGAATGATATCTTCAACGAACTGCTTGGTGCGCCCATAGGGGTTGATGGCGCCTAGACGGTGTTCTTCGGTGAAGGGGGGCTGCTCATGCGGATCATAGACCGTCGCGGAGGAAGAAAAGACAATCCTGCGGCACCCGACGCTGTCCATAGCTTCGAGCAGGGCGAGACTGCCAGTGATGTTATTTTGATAATAGGCGAGGGGCTTTTCAGCGGATTCACCAACGGCTTTTAGACCTGCGAAATGGATGACCGCATCTGGGCGGGCCTCTTCTAGCGCTGTCTTTAGCGCACCAGTGTCGCAGATGTCGCCCTCAACCGCGGTGAGATCGGATTGCCCCAACCGACGCACCCGTTTGAGCGCCTCGGGAGAGCTGTTGGTGTAATTGTCAAAAACCGTGACCTGAGCGTTGTCGCGCAGAAGCTGCACAAGGGTGTGTGAGCCGATAAATCCCGCTCCGCCAGTTACAAAAACACGCATACTACATCCTACACTTGGGCCTGTATTGGGCCCCTCGTGTGAGCCTCTTGGTCTGTATGTCGTTAACATTCAGGAAGAGGGGCGTCCAATTCTGATTGAAGGTTTTGCGGCTAAATGTTTCGCGCGCGAAACATTTAGGATTTGCTGTCGTTGCGAAAGTAAGCCGCCCATGCATTCGCATCAGGGCCTGTTTGAAGGGCTGGCAGGATGCGGTTTGTTTTGATGAGATGGGCTAAACCCATCATCATAGTGCGGTTGCTGACCGTCCATCCGCCATGAAACTTTGCGCTGTGCTGTGCCATGAGACGCAAGATTGTATCATCAAGTTCGTCGTCCCCAATTTGAAACCACGCTGCTAAAAATGCGGGTAGGTTCGATCCTTCATATTTAGCCCCTAATGTACGCTCAACGCGTGGATCGATTGACAGGGGGAATTCACCTTTCTGAACCAATGGATTTCCTGTGATGATTGCTGTGATGGGATCAAGCGAGCTGTCTGTTTGTGCGAAAGAGGTTTCTGCCAATGCAATTGGCAATTCAATGCTCGCCCCAGCTTTCCAAATCGCTTCTGAGTGATGTGCGCCTGCCTGATCTTTAGGGCCTGGGCTGTAGGGCCAATGAGCGACGCGCTTTGTTCTTGTGCGTCGGTGCCGGGTAATGACTTGAAACTGGCGAAACCATTGATCAATGCCCAGTGCGATCGTGGCAAAGCGAGAGGGCGCATCAGGGAGATGTGCGCCATGGGCAAGCGCTGCTCCATAGAGATTTGCATGATTGATCGCTTCGGGAATGCCGTTGAGGGGGTGGCGAAACCAAATCGCACCGTTTTCGATTTGCAGAGCTTCGTGTGTGAGGCAATCCAATGCTTCGATTGCGCCTTGCGCGATTATGCGATCCCCAGTTGCCAATGCGTATTCTACGAGAGGTAGGCATATGAGGCCCAGAACTGTGATTTCATTTGTGCGCACACCGTCAATTTGCGCGCTCCACCCCGGGAGCGTGGCTTTGCGAATGTCGTCAATAATACCGCGTTGATCATCCCGTAGGGCCAGCATGCGCATACAGCTTTTGTGCATGAGATGATGATACCGATCCTCTTGGGTTGTTAGTGCTAAGTCATGGACTGCGCGTCCCAAATAACCCCAGTACCAAGCATAATAACGTCCACCTAAATCTCTGGGGCTCTTTGCACGGTTGAACATGATTTCAAGACGTTTCTCCAAGACATCAAAGACGGCATCGGGGGAGGGAAGGTGGAGATGGTCAGGAAGCAAGAGGGGAGGCGGGTGTTGTTTCGCAGAGAACAATGATTTCAGATTGAACATGATAGCACCATTCCTGTTAGAGTGGGCTTGCATTGTTCCCATGAATTCAGCCTTGTGGGGACCATAACATAAGTTGGAATATTTTCTTCATGATTACACCGGTTATTCTCGCAGGCGGGTCAGGCACGCGGCTTTGGCCGCTCTCGCGCAAGAGCTATCCAAAACAATTCGCGGATTTGGGCCAACTCGACACGTTGTTTCAGGCAACGGTCAAACGGCTGGCAGGGCAGGGGTTCCGTCGTCCTGTTTTGCTCACCTCGGAAGACTACCGTTTCATTGTGACAGAACAGATGGGCGGGGCAGGGGTCTTGCCCGAGGCGATCTTTATTGAGCCCGAGCCACGCGATACGGCGCCTGCGGTGCTGGTGGCGGCGCTGTTCTTGCAAGCCAGTGATCCTGACGGGCTGATGCTGATTGCGCCTGCGGATCATGCGATCCCTGAGGCGCCCGCGTTTCGCGCGGCGGTAGAGGCTGCGCGCAGCGCGGCAGAGGCGGGATCGATTGTGACCTTTGGCATCACGCCAGATCGTCCTGAAACGGGCTATGGCTATTTGGAATTGACCGAAGACACCGACCCAAAGGATGCGCCTGCACCTTTGAAAGCTTTCGTGGAAAAACCGAAATTGGGACGCGCCAAGGCGATGGTGGCCTCTGGGCAATTCCTGTGGAACGCGGGGATCTTTCTAGTCTCGGTTAAAACGATTTGCGAGGCTTTCGCGCAATATGCGCCGGATATGATCACCCCCGCACAAGCGGCCTTGGATGGGGCCGAGCAGGACCTCGGGTTTCGCCGTTTAGACAGGGCTGCTTTTGCGCAGATCGAAAAGATTTCGCTCGATTATGCGATCATGGAGAAGGCGGATAATTTGCAGGTTCTGGCCTTTTCTGATGGCTGGTCAGACCTTGGCGATTGGGAAGCGCTGCGGCGCATTGCGGATAAGAACGAGCAGGGCACAGCCCTGATTGGCGAGGCCACATCGGTGGAGTGCGAAGACAGCCTGCTCTGGGCCGCATCTGAAGGTCAAGAACTGGTGGGCATCGGCCTTGAGAACATCATTGCGGTTGCGATGCCTGATGCGGTGCTTGTTGCGGATCGTAGCCGCGTGCAGGACGTCAAAGCGGCTGTTGCCGCGCTGCAAGAGAAGGGCGCGAAACAAGCCAGCCAATTCACCCGCGATCACCGCCCTTGGGGCTGGTTTGATTCACTGGCGATGGGCACGCGGTTTCAGGTGAAGCGCATCGTTGTCACGCCAGGCAGTCGCTTGAGCCTGCAAAGCCATGTGCACCGCGCAGAGCATTGGATCGTGGTCGAAGGCACAGCCCATGTGGTGATCGATGATACGGAGCAAATGGTGACTGAAAACCAGTCTGTCTTTATCCCCCTTGGCGCGGTCCACCGGATGGAGAACCGCGGCAAGGTGAATATGACATTGATCGAAGTGCAGACGGGTAGCTATTTGGGTGAGGATGACATCATCCGCTATGAGGATGTGTATGCCCGCACGTGATTGGCTGCCTTGACTGCGTTTAGATCAGTGCGTCGTCGCGAGAGCCGCCAGCGGCTTCAAGAGCTTTAACCCAGAGCGGCGTGCGGCCTCGGCCGGTCCATGTTTGCTCTGGATCTGCTGGGTTGCGATATTTTGGTGGGCTGACTTTTTTCACTTTGCCGGCCTTTGTCAGCTCAGACAGTGAGAAGCCCATCTCAGCCGCTTTCTTTTCCAATTCGACCAAAGCTTCACGCTTTTTTCGATCTTCAAAGTTTGCGATTGTTTTTTCGACGTCTTTACGGAGTTTTTTGAGCTCTTTGAGAGAGAGTGTATTTAGATCCATTTTTCATCCCCATGAATAAATGCATGGGCGTAAGATACCCGTTTTTAAAGAATGAAAAGAGGTTTTTTATAAAAGGGCAGTTTTTTGCCCAGTTTAGAATGCTTGACGTTGTACCGCGGGAAAGGGACTCGCGGAAATATTGAGAAATGCTCGATCTGATAATGAGAATTATGTTGTTTTATCTCGCAGACTTAGTGTCTAACCACGCGAAGACTGCGGTAAGCGGCGTTGATGAGCTCTGCGCGAAAATGTCAAAGATCGAAAGTGTTAAGCGGGTGACAGGCTGGAGCGTTTCGCTTAGAGATGAGACAGGTTTTGACAAAAGGTATTCGCAATGGACGGACGTTTGGCACTGCTTTTCTTTGCTATCGGATTAACCGATATGAAGACCAATGATTGCGAGACCGGTTGCCTTGCGCGCACCCCGGCCCAAGAAGCGATTACCCTCTCTTTTGGCAATGTGATTTTTCAAGAAAAAACCATCGGGAGCGAAGCTTATTTGCGCTACGATCTGGGCACATCTTTTGGCCCTTTCCAGCCTGCGGTTGGACTGTCGGTGACGGATACGAACGATATTTGGGTGGGCCTTGGCGCGACGCATACAACGCGGTTCTGGGACCGCCCCTCTGGCGCTGGCGGCTATGCGCAGCTGCACTTTATGCCCGGTGTCTATGCCCAAGGCTCTGGCCCTAATCTGGGTCACGATATCGAATTCCGCTCTGGCGCTGAAATCGGCTGGCAGGCCCGTAGCGGCCTGCGTGTCGGTGTTTCTTATGACCACCGCTCGAATGGTGATATTTCAGCGATCAATCCAGGGTTGGAAACGCTGCAACTGCGCGTGAGCGTGCCGCTGAATTAATAGCATTTAGAGATTAGATCTTATGGCAGGTTCTGACGTTATTCCATTTACGATTTCTGCGCCTGCTCAGAATGAATTACCGTATTTATCCGAGGCGCTGCGGACTCGTAAGCTATCGGGTGACGGCCCTTTTACACAGCGCTGTCATGCATGGCTGAAACGTCACCACCATACCAGCGGCGCCCTTTTGACGGCGAGTGGAACAGCGGCCCTAGAGCTGTCCTGCATCTTGACGAATGTGCAGCCGGGCGATGAAGTTATCATGCCCTCCTACACGTTTTCGTCGACGGCCAACGCGGTCGTTTTGCGGGGTGGCGTGCCGGTCTTTGTGGATGTGGAACCACATAGTATGAACCTTGATCCTGCGTTGCTGGACCAAGCGCTGACATCGAGGACCAAGGCTATTCTGCCGATCCATTATGCGGGCGTTGTTGCCGATATGGATCCGATCATGGCGTTCGCGCGAAAGCATGGTTTGATCGTCATAGAAGATGCGGCGCAATCTTTGGGATCTACCTACAAGGGTACGCCGGCTGGCATGATCGGGGACTGCGCAGCGATCAGTTTCCATGAAACCAAAAATATTGTGTGCGGTGAAGGCGGCGCCTTTATTACGCGGCGCGCCGATTTTATGGAACGCGCTGAAATCATTCGGGAGAAGGGCACCAACCGCTCACAATTTATCGCGGGATTGGTGGATAAATACACGTGGGTCGATATGGGCTCATCCTATTTGCCAAGCGAGTTACAGGCTGCGGTTCTCATGGCGCAGTTTGAAGCGATGGACGGCTTTACGGCGCGCCGTCTTGAGATATGGCAGCGCTATTATGAGGCCTTTGCCGAGCTGGAAACGCTCGGTCATTTGAGCCGTTTGCACCCTGCCGATCACAGTCAGCACAATGCGCATATCTTTGCTGTTTTGCTTGGGGAGCAACATGATCGCGCTGAGGTGCTCAAAGCGCTTCTTGCGCGCGGCGTGTTGGCGGTGTTTCACTACATTCCGCTGCATAGCGCCCCTGCGGGTCTGGCCCATGGGCGGGTGGCCGGACCTATGGATGTGACAGATCGCGCAGGCGCGCAATTGATCCGCTTGCCGCTGTATGCCGATTTGCGCGATGATCAGGTGGAGCAGGTGATTGCGTCTCTGACAGAGGTTCTTACGGCAAAGAGTGTGGTTTAGTTACCGAAAGACAAATCGGTTCAGCGCCCACATTTGCGGCAGCAACAGAATGCCCATGGAGAGCAGCGGTGCCAGATAGGTGCTGATGCCGATCCATTCTACCATCACAACCACAAGGGCGAGGTGCACAAAATATGTCAGAACATACAGGATGACATATTTGAGGAAAGAACTGGCGACTTTTGCCTCTGATTGCCAAGACCACAGCCGGTTCACCGTGTAATTCCACAAGATGCCCAGCACATAGACGATGGTGACCGCGATGCGGTAATCGACATTGACGTAGATCAGTAGCGCGAACAGCCCATAAAGCGTGACATTGGAGGCAATGCCATTGACGATAAAGCGCCAGCTTGCGCCGCTCAGGGATCGGGCCATCTGCGTGCTACCCGAGCAATTCGTGAATGTGCTGGATGATGTCAAACTGGAAGAACAGGTTGTCTTTGGCCAGAATGCCAATGGGCGTTAGGTTGGCGATGTCCTGCTGCAAGATATCGTTGCGCATTGCAAACATCGCGCCCACGTTTTTACAGCTGAGGGATGGATAGCCACCGCGCAGCACCTCGCCCTTGGCGAAGGTGACTATGCTGCTGTCGCCGATCACCCCATCGGCACGTAGCCAAGCCTCAACTTCAGCCGTTACATTGGAGGTGTCTGCGCCTTTTGGGTAGACCAGTTCAATGGACATCGGGAACTGGCCGTGCGGGCCCACATCATCGGCGTAGTTATAGCCGAACGAGATGCGGTGAATGCGATCATGCCCGTGATAGAAGGCGTAATAGGTGCCCTCGCAATTTGGCTTCTCTGACATCAACAGATTACAGATAACTGTTTGATGGGGGGGATCGAAACTATACTGGCTCATGTCCAGCTTCAACGTTGCGGCCAGCGCGGGCATGCCAACGGACCAATGCACAGAAGCAGTGTCTAACTTGCGGGAGGTGCCATCATTCAAGGTGATATTGGCCGCAGTGCATTTCCCATCTGATAGCTCAAGACCGCCCAATTTTGCACTGGTCAAAATTTCGATATCCGCCTCTTTCAGGCGCGTTTCTAGTTTGCCGATAAAGCGTGAAAGTCCGAATTTCGCAGGGTAATACGCGCGCTTTCCCGACAGGTATTTTTCCGGGTAGTTGAGCTGATCTGGAAAAGCGAGGCGCGCGGCAAATCCCGGGGCTTCGGCCAGAACCTCGATGGCCTCAGTTGGGAGCAAAGCCACGCGGCCAAGCCCTTGCACATTCATTGCGAGCCAATGGATATCCTCGGCGGGCATATGTTGGCGGGCTTCAATTGCAGGGCGGATGACTTGCTCGGCAATGGCATCGCCAAAGCGCGCGCGCGCATAGCTCATCACATCCATGTCTTCGCTTGGCGCTTGGTTGGGGGCAAGGTTCTCGAAAAATCCGGCGACCAGCTCTGCACGGCGCGCTGGATCAAGATCGCTCAGGTTCGGATAGGGTGTGTCATACTGCACGCGATCCTCAAACCAAGACCCGCCCAAATCACGTTTGTAATCGGTTAGGAACTTCCAGTCGTCCTCTGGCAGGAGCGACAGGAAGAAGTCATCAACATCGGCATTTCCGGTCTCATAGAAGGTATGCACACCGCGATCGAAAATACCCTGTTCGCCATAGTCAAAGGATTGCAATAACCCGCCGACTTCAGGCGCCTGTTCAACGATAACGACCGCGCTCTCAGGGTGTTTGCGCTTGAGAAGATGCGCGGCGTAAAGGCCCGCGATACCGCCGCCAACGACAAGATGAGTTTGAGGCATGGGCAGGCTCCTTACAGGCGACGCATGATGACAGTGAAGTCATATAGGCCGTAATCGTGATGGACCGACACCCAAGGCGTCAGGGACATGCAATAATCGAAGATCTCGCGCGGGTCGGGATAATAAAGATCCTCGCGCATCCGCTTTGGATCGGAATAGGCGGTTAGGAAATTGCTGGAACAGGCCTCAGTGCTGGCCTCAAAAAACGCCTTGAGGCTGCTCTCAACATGGTTTTGCCAATCTTGCGGATCACTGCCCATCAGCTTGTTAAAGACGCCGCTAGCAACGGTGAAATCAGCCTGCTGCAAATCACTGATGCCCCCTTGCACAAAGCGGCGGCGTGGCCCTGCGTTTGTGGCTTCGGCCGCTTCGATCATTTTCGGGGCGATATCATAACCGGTATAGTCAAAGTCTTGATAGCCATCGCTCTCAAGCAGGGCTGCGAGGTGCCCATAGCCACAGCCCACGTCATTGATGGAAAACTGGGAGGTGCGATCAACAGCTTTGATCACTTGGCGCAGGCGCATTTCTTGGGCGTCACGCCCGTTCCAGTCCAGCCCTTCTGGCGTGGCGCCATGGGCTTCGATCTTGGAATCAAAGAAGGCTGCCGTTTGCGCCAATGCGTCAGTCTTCAATGTCATGAACTTTCCTAACAATTGTCAGAGGGCGTTGTTTCACTTCTCTGAAGATATGCGCCACATAAAGCGCATTCATGCCTTGTAGAAAGGTGATGATCGATGTGGCTGCGCAGACAAGAAGCACCGTGGAGGCCCAACCGGGAACTGAATTTCCAAACAGCCCCATGAAGAGCGCATAGAGCCCGATCAAGGCGGTGATGCCCGCCAGCGACAAGGCGACGACAATCGACATCATCAAAGGTTTGGTGGAAAAGGCGGTGATCCCGTTCAGCATCAGTTTGACCTTATGCTTGAACGTATAGGTCGTCGTTGAATCATCGGTCTTTTGCACGGGAATGAACATTTGCTTGAACCCGATGTCAGAGCAAAGGGCGGCCAAGAACGGCTCTTTGTCTTTGTAGGACATCAAGGCCTGCACATAACGCTGTGACATCAGGCGCGCGGTGATCAGATTTGCGGGCAGCTCTGTGCTCGAAAGCTTTTGCAGAAACTTCCAAGCCAGCCCACCAGCATAGCGTTCTTGGGCGTCGCCAAGACGGGCCATTTGCACGCCGCCCACCACGTCCACTTCTTTGGCGTTTTGGAAGGTGTCCCAAAATTCAGAGAGAATTTCAGGCGGTTCTTCAAGGTCGATATCAATCAAAAAGACATGCGCGCCTGTCGCATATCCAAGGCCTGTCAGGATCGCAGGGTGATGACCGAAATTGCGCGATAGATCGACAATGCGGATCTTCTTGTTTTTGCTTTGCGCCTCCAGTGCGACATCGAGCGCGTGATCGGGGGAGCCATCGTTGACGAGAATAATTTCGTATTCGTCGCCGGCGATTTTTTCTGCCTGCACCGCGATGCGTTCACAGAATTCCATCACATAGGCGGCGCTGTGATACATGGTGCTGACAATGGATAATTTCATACGGCTATTCTCCTATGGTTGGGTCTAGCATTGAAACCTGTAGACGCAAGTATTTGCTCCCATAGAACTTTGTGATTAGGACTAATCACAACACATATGAAAGAGGCATTCGTGCGCACAACCGTCATCTTGCAATCGAATTATATCCCTTGGCGCGGGTATTTTGATCTCATGCGGCGCGCTGATGTTTTTGTGCTCTATGACGAAGTGCAATATACCAAAAATGATTGGCGCAATCGCAATCAGATTATCACCGGGAATGGTCCCCATTGGCTGACAATCCCGGTGAAGAAATCCGGCAAGTTCGGGCAGAGTATAGCAGAGACAGAAGTGATCAATGGCGCATGGGCGCGCAAACATTGGATGAGTGTTTCACAAAGCTATGCAAAAGCGCCGTTCTTTGATGCGGTCAGTACGTGGTTGAAACCCTGTTTTGACGGCGCGGCAGAGCAAAGCCATTTGAGCGAAATCAACGAGATGTTCTTGCGCGCTATTGCCGATTATCTGGGTTTTGAGACGCAGATTATCCGCTCGACGGAGATTGCGGGACAAGCGGATCGGGTGGGGCGTTTGGTGCAAATTTGCGACCATCTTAAGAGCGATACCTATTTGAGCGGACCTGCCGCAAAATCCTATCTCGATGAAACGGCCTTCACGCAGCAGGGCATAGGTGTGGAATGGATGGCATACCCCCAATACCCAGCCACGGTCGCAAACCCGGATCAGGCCCCTGCATCTATTTTGGATGCGCTCTTTTGGTTGCCGGTGAATGAGGTTTTCGCATGACAGATAAAGCAACGCGTCTGCTGGATTTCGTATTGCTCATCACGGCATGTGCTCTGGCTGGGGCGGCTTTGTTTTTTGTCGCGGGCCAATTCGATATTGTGCCAGAGTTATCAGATTCCGCTTATTACATTATCAACACCACCACACCGCAATTCATCGACAATCAACTCACGATGTTTGGGCCGCTTTGGTATAGTTTCTTTGGCCCGCTGCCGTTCATAACAAGCCGCTTCCTACATCTGGCTATTTTGTTTGTATCAGGCGCGTTCTTTAGCTGGAGATGTGCCCAGCTTATTTCTGGCCAACCCCACAGTTTAAAGCATCTTACGGCGGCTCTCTTCGGGGGTACCTTCGTTCTGTTCTATTTCTGCTGGGGCCTGTTTGAACCTAGCTACAATAGCCTTGTGATCGTGTTCTACATGGGGACCGTTCTGTGTGCATTGCCTTTCATGCCAACGCGCCCTAACGCGCCCGCGTTGGCGAGAAGACCCTTCATTGCCTATGCGATTGGTTTTGGCGCGTTTCTCACATTTGTGGCCTTGATCAAAATCACCGCCGCCGCGCTTATGACCGTCTTTTTTGTGCTGTTGTTTGTGGTGGTACAGATCATCGCTCGTGGCCGTTCGCTCGGCTTCAAAACCCTCGTGTGGGAGCTTTGGGATATTTTCCGTTGGAGCCTCCTTGGCGTCTTGATCCCGATCCTTTTAATCTGGGTGCGCCTGTTTGATCCGATTGAGTTGTTTCGGCATCTGGCGAACGGCTATCACAGTACCGAACTACTGGGGGGGCATAGTTTTTCGCTCAGCGATCTGTTCACTAAATATGTGGAGTATGTTGGCGCTCTGCGCGACGCTCTTATTGATCATCCCCTATTTATACTTCTGGTCGCCGTGCCCTTTGTGATGCAGAACAAACGCTTGCGCGCCAACAAACATGCGGGTCTTTTGATGGGGCTTGCGCTGGCCGTTATCCTGACCTGCGGTGCCCTATTGATCAAAGGGGCCTTTGCTGGAAATCGGGCAGAATTATTTGGCTTCGTTGCTCTGCTGCGCACCTCTGCCTTCCTGCTGGGTGTGGGCGCTCTTTTACATCTTGGGCATGGAAAGACATCCCCGCTCTGGGTCATCGGGGCCTGTATGGTCTTTGGGGCTTTCCTGGTCAGTGCGGGCACCACGAATGGATGGGTTTGGCAATTCGGCATTTATAGCTGCTTTGCTTTGATTTTCATGACGGTGGCGGTGCTGTTTAGCTCAATGAGGCGTCAAGTTCTCTATGTGCCAACAGCGGCGGTTCTCATAGGGTTAACGGTCATTGGGTTTTATAACGGGATTGAAAGCCAGCCCTACCGAATGAATGCACGTTTGAGCGAGGCGCAAACTGCGGTCTCTTATGGGCCAACACAAATCCCGATGCGCGCCTCTGATGCTTTGGCGGACACGTATCTTGCATTGCAGTCCGTTACCCCCGACTGGGGACCTGACGACAAGCCGCCTGTCTTTATCGATCTCTCTGGCCGCGCTCCTGGGATTGGTCTGCACTTGGGATTGCGTCCCCCTAAAATGGCTTGGATTTTGGGCGGCTATCCAGGCAGTGATGCCTACTTTGATTTTGCGCTGTCCTTGCTTCCCGCGGAAGACATTTCTCAGGCTTGGGTTTTGATGATTGATCCGGACGGAGACCCTTACAAAAAGAGCCTCTCACAAGAGCTGCTTAACAGCTATTTAGAGACAGGATCCGGGCGTTCATTCCCACAGGATTATACGGCAATTGCAGATGTTCCGATTGCCTATATCAAGCGCAATGCAATCTTATATAAGCCGAAGGAATGAAGTTAGCGCGCGCTGGTGTTCTCTTGCCTGTCAGAGAGCAACATTCCCGAGAGCAAGAACACCAACAGCATGTAGAGCTGGACGGAAAAGAACGACTGAAAAATTGAATCGGTGAGCCCGCTGAGTGCTGGCACAAAGAACAGACCGAGCGCTGCAGGAAACAGGCGATGGGTGCAAAACCATAGGGCCGAGGCTTGGAATAACAGACCCGAGATGAGCCCAATCACCCCTCCAGCAATCATATAAGACATATAAGTTTGATGGGCCCTGAACCACCAATCGCGCTCAATGATTTCATGGATTAACAAGCGCTCATTCACCTGTCCTGCCCCCATCGGCCAATGCGCGATGATCACGTCGCGCGCCGCGGCCCAAATTTCGAAGCGGAGAAAGGCGGTGCTTGAAAGCCCGTCTTTGCGAATATGCTCGATCGTGTAGCGCATGCGCATATCAAGCGTGCCACCCATGACCGCATCTGCGAAATAGAGCAGCGCAAGGACTGCGATGAGGCCAAGAGCAAGCCCCCCTAGATCGCGCAAGGGACGTCGACCGTTGGGGCGTGTGATTATCAAATAGGCGCCGAGGGCTGCGGAGCACAGGAACCAGATCACAAGGACCATGCGCCCCCCTGAATAGAGTGCCATAACTGCGGCCAGTATCAGCAAAGCGCCGCGCAAGAGCTGCGCGTGGCGTTGCATGTTGTGAAAGTTGCAAAAGGAAATCAAGGTCAGGCACAAGAACCAGACGGGTGGCACCAATGCGGTGTTGGCAAAGGCCTGTGCCCGGCTGCCTTGGGCGCCGAAAAAGAAGACGCTCATGATCATGAAGGACATGAGTAAACCGAGTGGCATCCAGCGCTGTATATCTGTGATGAAGTCGCGGTTTTTGTTAACGAAGAGCCACATCAGAACCAGACCCACCAGAGTGATGGACCAGGATTCAAGGGCGATCCGTTGGAAGTGACGCATGTTACCTTCCATCGAAGGATAGAGAAGTGCATTCAGCGTGAAATAGAGTGCAAATTGGGCGAGCAGGACATAGGGCCAGATCAATTTTGGTCGGGGTATGAAATTGCCTTTCCCGCGCCAGATGACCGATATCAGGATCAGCACCGTTGCGAGCTGCAACGCCACAAGATGCACCACGGGCACCAGTCCCAGAGACAGAGCAATGCCCGCTCTTAAAGTGGTCTGAACACGGTCAGACATCAAAAAACCCTGTAAAAGCGCATTAAATCGTCCATGAAAAAAGATGGTGGAAAAGCAATTAGGGTAATGTGTTCTATTTTAAAACAAAATTAGTCATTTGGCGAGCAAACGCCGCAGGTAAAATTTCAAAAAGCCATCCGCGGCGGAACGCACAGACCAATCCAAACGGCGATAGTCGACAGCATTGATCGTTTCCAGATCGGGCAGATCAGAGCCAACGGGACGTGTGCAGAAAATACAAACTTCATGGCCTGCAGCGGCCAAGGTTTCGGCCTGTTTCACGACGCGGTAATCGGGATTGCACGGGTTCGGCACCACCATCGCAACGCGCAATGGGTTTCCTGTTGCATCAAGTCCGGCATAGACGTCGCGCAAGACAGCTTCTTGTGCCTCCCAGCTGAATTGTTTGGCCAGTTCAGCGATACGCGTTTCATTCAGTCGTGGCGCTGCGCCGTTGCTGAGAAGCGTGGCCAAAGCATCGGCAAATGCCGGGGCGGAGACTGGATCATAGCACACACCCAGTTGATGTTCTTCGATGAAAGGGCCCATTTCCGCCAGCCGCGCGCCCAAGATGGGCAGACCGGCAAGCATGGATTCAAATAACTTATTGGGCATCGCGTAATCATAGGACAGCGCCACGGGGATCACCGGAATGACGGCAATATCCCCTTCGGCGATGAACTCGACAACGGCTGTTGGCGAAACGGGATCATGAAAATGGATGTGATCTTGTAGGTTCAGCTTAGCTGCGAGCTGAGTAACCGCGTCGAAGATCTCGGGGCGGGTTTTGCCGACCATGGACAGGCGAACGTTTGGATTGGCGCCCGGGCGTTTGAGATAGGCTGCCATGCCCTCCAAGGTCTGCTCGACGCCGCGGTTCATAGTGATGTTGCCCGTATAGACCAGCACGATAGCATCATCAGGAATATTGGCTTCTGCGCGCAGGCTTCCCCGCGCGGGTTGCTGCCACTTTTCTGGCAAGGGGCGCGAGGTCTGCGGCGGTGCATTATAGATCACGCGAGGCCGTTCAATCCCGTACTCTGCAACCAGATGATCGGCAATCTTTTGGCCCACGGTGGTGACGGCATCCGCTTGCGGCAGATAACGCTGTTCGATCTTTTCAACGTTGCGGCGCTGGCGTGGGGACAAAGGCGGGTTGCGGTGGGCTTCAAGCTCATGGCTATCAAACACCATGAATGCATCACTGCGCTTTGCGGCTGCGACGCCCAAGGGCAAGGACATGCCGTCATGCGTATGCACCACATCGGGTTTCCACGCGACAATATCGTTCTCGAAAACGCTGCGAAAAAGCTGATGTACGAAAAGTTTTGCCGTATTGTAATAGGCCTTTTTCGTTGCAACGAGAGGAGGGATGAGAAACCCGAGATAGTCTTGAATGAACTTTTTCATTTTTTGGTCTTTATTTGCCCGAAAATAGCATCCCGGAAGTGAATTTGTACTTACGAAGGCTGCCGCGCTGGAAGCATGTGCGCTTGCTCTAAAGCTTGACGGATAAAGGCACCGTTTGAGGTGGGCGTGAACATATTACGCCGCTCAAGCAGATAGTTCGACAGCTCCGTGCTAAAGTCAGAGCCATCGCAAAGTTTCCAAATGATTTCGTTCGCCTCTTCTTGGGTATCGAACAAGCCGGGGTAGTCTGCACCGAGCTGCTCTTCGCGCACCAGATTGCGCCGCGAGACAATAGGGGTGCCGACGGCCATGGAATCTAGGATTTTACCAGACCCTAAATAGCTTGAATCGGCGCATTCCTGGCCCAATGTTGCAAGACATCCAGAGAGTAAGGCGGGCATCTTTTCATAAGGCACTGTGCCTAGATTCAGACTGTCTTTGGGGAGAGCGATTCTTATGTTGCCAGCAAATGCGCTTAGCAAGGGAGACGTGTCTTTCGCGCGCGATTTTGCGGTTTGGATGGCACGCATTAAGGTTTGAGGGATCGTTTCGTCGGTGACGCGCCCAAAGAAACCAAAGACACCTGCGCCGGTTGTCATTGCGCGCGCTTCAAAGCGGTCTTGGGGCGAAATCTCTTTCAGGAAAAGCGCGTCTATGGATTGCCGGATGTTGACGATCTTACTCGAGGTTTTGAACCCTTTTGGATACCATTTTTGCAGGAAGGCGTGGTCTGGATCGCTGGCGCCGTTCGAGCCCAAGAGATCCTTCCAGGCTTGGGTCGTGACGATGAGAGCATCAGCGATTGCGAACATCTCTTCATTATAGGGCAACGCCATTGTCACTTTGGGATGCGGAAGAGATTTAAAGAGTTCTGCGTTGGCGCGTACATAATAAAGGTCGTAGTCACGCGATGGCGCATAAAGTTTATCAGGCCTGATTTCGAATGTGCCATCAGGATGCAAAAGATGGTCGTTGTAATAGACATCCGCGAAGGTCATCAGGGCTTTATAAAATCTCAGCTCGTTGATCATATCGCCGCGAGTTGGCTCGATGAACGGCTTGTCCAAAAACTGTACGAAAATACGAGGGCGCATAGGATCACTCATGCCTTTGTCCGATCTGAACTTTACTGTGTGTGTCTCGGATGTAGGTCACGAAATCGATGCCAGACGTTGAAATGTCATAACGCGCCAGGGTTTGGGCTCTTATGTTTGCACGATCTGCGGCGTCCTCTTTTTGCTGCGACTTTGCGAGAATATAAGCGGCGGCGTCCTCGGCCGTATCAAAGGCGGGGAAGTCTGGGAACATGCTTTCAGGGGCGCCGAATTGGGCCATGAGCGGCCAGCGCCGCAACACAGGAATAACCCCGCTGGCCATAGCTTCGACCACGCTTTCGTGGCTGCCTTCGCGACGACTTGTCGAGAGAATATATCCGATCTTTTCCCGCCATCCCGCGACATCACGGGTAAAGGGATCAAAGATGACATGTTGCTCAAGAGGCGCCAACTTGGCCAGAAATGCATCGTGATAAGCGGCCTCGAAATCACTGAGCTCGTCTGCCCAAGGCGTGCCAACCAAGCGCAGGGTCCAGCGCGGGTTCTGTGCAACCAGCTGCTCTAGGATATCGAGCGCAAAAATAGGATCTTTGTTCCAGTTTGAATATTGCATCAAACCCAATGTGAAACGCGCATCGTCCGTTTTCGGATCGAGCGACAGTTGCTTGAGATCGCGGATATTTTGAATGACCGTGGTGTTTTCAACGGTAAGGGCGGGCAGAGAGAAGCTGTTCAAAAACACTTCGCGGATGTGATCGGCAATAAAGATGGCACCATCCACCCGTGCCATATTGGTGAAATATGGGTTTACGCTGAACGCTTCGTAGCTGTGACAGCGGACAATCAGGCTTGTGTCTTCTGGGAGGTACCGGCTGAACCACACAGCAGGCGCATTCCACCATTCAACAAAAACAACGTCGCACCAAGTGATAAGATCATGTGCCCAAGGGCAAGCATCGGCCAACAACGCAAACCCGTCTTGTTGCGACGGCTTGCAGGGCCCCGTCGTATAGAGCATGTCGAACATCGTTGGGTGCGTACGATCTGTTTTGTTGGTCTGATCGATGGCCCTTTTAAGATGGTCGAAGGGCAGAAAGCGAACTTCGATCCCGGCCTCTTCTAAGACCTCTGTGGCCTCGCGTAGAAAGTTCCAGTTTCCTGCGTTTGACGCAATGAGTATGCGCAAAGGGCGATCCGCTGCGGACGCGTTTGACGGTGTGGCACGCGGGGTTTGATCCAT
Organism: Planktotalea sp.; assembly: GCF_039984035.1. Taxonomy (GTDB): domain Bacteria; phylum Pseudomonadota; class Alphaproteobacteria; order Rhodobacterales; family Rhodobacteraceae; genus Planktotalea. The sequence continues at coordinate 32,951 of NZ_JBDWVM010000154.1, forward strand.
CGCGCTCCAGTCGTGCAGTGTTTTAGGCAGGCTGGGTGCAATGCTGCGCAGGGTTTCTGGGGAAACCTGTTCCAAGACCGTTGGCGTCAGCAAAGGCGAATGCGCCGTAACCTCAAGGCCGAGCTTCTGTGCATATCTGACAGAGGACAATCCCATCTTAGCGACTTGTGTCCGCACTTTTGGCATGTCGAAGGGGCCATCCAAAAGCGTGCTGAGATATTGAAACTCTTGTTCGAACTCTCCGGTTGTCTCGCACAGCTGGCCGCGTTTGACATGGATATCCCACAACAGGTTATCGATGTTCGCATCGCTGTTTTGCAAGACGTGAAGCGCGTTTTGGACCTCGTCCCAATCTTCGCACAAAAAGCTGACATAGGCTTTGTTGACGTGAAAGGGCACGCTTGTGAGCGCGCTGGACTTAAACGCCGGCAGGATCGTTTGGGAAATACGCGCTAGGACGTCAGTGTTTTTCTGTTTGTTCGCATAAAGGGCAATTTTGTGTAGCTGCGCGCCAACACCGGGGTATCCGAGATTGTTTTGTCCCAACTCCCAAATCACGTCCAAAGCCGCAGTGCAGTCATTTTGGCGGATTAAATGATTTGATTGAACAATTCTGAATCTCAGGTTCAAAGGCGTTGGGCGTTTTAAAAGACCTGCAGATATCAACGGAGACACCGTCTTCCTGACCACCGACAAGAAAGTGCGTCTGAGTTGCATGTGATCTGCCTTTTAATGGGGTTGGTCACGACTTGTTATCATTCGCACTTAAGGCGTTCAATGAAGATTGAGCGGTGAACCGCTGTTTACACCATGGGGAGATCGTCTGTGTTGGAATAGGGCTATACCTTTAAATATCAGGCAGCTAAGTAGTGAAACATCCTGCCGGAAGATGCTCAAAATGCCACATTCGAAATTGTATTCGGGGACAACGCGGGCGCTCCAAGCCGCGCGCATGATTGCCCGCTTTAGCAAGACGCTCTACATCATCTTTCTTCGAGGCAATGTCTGGCCCTTTTTCGTCACTGTTGTGCTGAATTTCTTGGGGCGCGTGTTCAATCTCGCGGCTTTTGTCATCAGCATCCAAAGCATCTACATCGCCTTTCAAAGCTCCGCATCCCACGGGGCGGCCTTCAAAGGGAAAGAGTATTTTGATTTTCTGGGCCTGAGCGATGCTTGGCTGCCCTGGCTCTTGGCCGCTCTTGTGGTTGGTATCTTTATGATGCCGGGCATTCTTAAGATTTTCGAAACCCGGATCATTGCGCGTATTGCACGGCGCAATCACGAATTTTGCTTAGAGCAAGAAGTGTTCCTGAAGACAGACCTGTTCGTAACAACACGTGCGCCTGCACTGCTGCTGTTTCTCTGTCGGTTTTTCTCTGGTGCCTCTTTTATTATTATTGCTTTAGCTATCGTTGCGCTGTTCAGGGTTGATCTGTTTGTCATCGTTTTGATTATCTCGATTGCAATCGCAATATTGGTTGTTTTCTCCAACTGGCGCCAAATCATCCGTGTCGCAGAGCAAATCCCACAGCAAAGCGCTTATATAACTGCGGCGCGGCGCGCCTTTGATACGGAGCGCAGCGCAGAGATCGAAGAGATCACCATCAGTGCCTCCACAGCACGCGAAACCCATTTCAACACGACATTGGGCAATTGGTCCCGTGTGAATAGAACCGCGATCTATCAAGTGGGGCTTATGGGCGTGGCAACGGCAGCGATTGTTCTATTTGTCTTTCGGTTGGATGATTT
>NZ_JBDWVM010000155.1:0-12489 GCF_039984035.1 Planktotalea sp.
AGCTGCGATCTTGGCGCATTTGGGGAATACAGAGACACCTGAAACCATCGCGCAGGGGGCTTTAGACACTGATACAAAGGCGACAGACCGCTACATAGCACGATATGTAGACGCCTTTGGCACGGGTGCATTGTCTGGTCAGCGCATTGGTGTTTATAGCCATAGCGCGGTGGGGCGTGATGTTTTGATCCACATTTTGAAGGATCTGGGCGCCGAGGTCCTTGAACTGGGCCGCTCAGAGACGTTTATACCTGTCGATACCGAAGCGGTTGATCCGGAGGTGCGCGCCCAGATTGCGGATTGGGTGAAGACGCATGGCCTTGATGCCTTGGTTTCAACGGATGGAGATTCAGACAGGCCCCTGATGGCGGACGCGCAGGGGCGTATCGTTCCGGGCGATATTTTGGGCCAAATCACGGCGCAAACGTTGCACGCGCAGGTGGTTGTGACCCCGATATCTTCAAACAGTGGGATCACGCTGAAAGGCATCAAAGACGTGCGGTTGACGCAAATCGGGTCTCCTTATGTGATCGCTGCGATGGCGGGCGCGGATGATGTCGTAGGCTATGAAGCCAATGGCGGGTTCTTGCTGGGGTTTGAGGCGCAAGGCCCGGCCGGCCCACTTAGCCCCCTTGCGACCCGTGACTGTACATTGCCTATTTTGACGGTGCTATACGCCAGTCAAGACGGTGGTCTGCGCGCCCGTGTGGCGCAGGAACCGGCAGTGGTGACTGTGGCAGACCGGTTGCAAAACATCGCGCAAGACAAAAGCCAAGCTCTGTTGGCGCAATGGCAACAGAACCCGCAAACACGTGCCGATTTTCTGGCTCTTATGGGCAAAGACGAAGCCCGTCTGGATCTGACAGATGGGATGCGCATGATCTTGACGGATGGGGATGTGATCCATGTGCGGCCATCGGGAAATGCACCCGAACTTAGGGTCTATATAGAGACAAAAGACACACAGTTGGCGCAGCAGCTCTTGAGCGACGCGTTGAGCAGGGTGCGCGCGGCGCTTTGATTACTGGCCTGTGGGGGCTTGTTAGGGCGTGGTTTGGTTGTACTGATGATCGTATAATTTGCGGAACAACCCGTCTTGGGCCAGCAGGTCGGCCAATTTCCCGGCCTCTGCGACGCGACCGTCTTTGATCACAACGATTTTGTCGGCGTTGATCACTGTAGACAGGCGGTGTGCGATCACGATGGTGGTGCGGCCTTTGGTCAGACGGTCTAGGGCTTCCTTGACCAGATGTTCGGATTCAGAATCCAGCGCGCTTGTGGCTTCGTCCATCAACAAGATCGGGCTGTCGCGCAGAATGGCCCGCGCAATGGCCACCCGCTGGCGCTGCCCGCCAGATAGGTTTCCACCGTTTTCGCCCACATCAGTGTCGTATCCCGCGTTGAGTTTGACGATGAAATCATGCGCATTCGCGGCCTTGGCGGCGGCAATGACATCGTCTTGCGTGGCGTTTTCGCGGCCCAATGCGATATTTTGCTGAACCGTGCCTGAAAACAAAAACGTCTCTTGCCCGACAAAGGCGATTTTCTGCCGCAAAGACCGGAACGTGGCATCGCGCAGATCGCAACCGCCGATATCTATATGCCCCGATGTGGGGTCATAAAGGCGCATGATCAAATTCATGATCGTCGATTTGCCCCCACCCGAAGGCCCCACAAGCGCGGTTGTTTGCCCCGCCTCAAAGGTCAGATCAAGCCCGCCCAGAATGGCGCTGCCATCATCATAGGCAAACCCGACATCGTGAAACCCGACGGCGGTGGCCCCATGGGGCAGATCCACTGGGTTTGCGGTTTGCACCACGGGGACGGGGGTATCCAGCACCTGATACATCAGGCCAACCCCTATCATACCGGCCTCTAGGCTGATCCGCATGCGCGCCAGCCGTTTGGCCGGTTCATAGGCCATCAGCAAGGCCGTCACAAACGACATCAGCTCGCCGGGGGTGTTGGCGGTGTCGCCAAACAAATTGACCGCACTCAGCGCCACCACCGCTGCAATGGCAAACCCTGATAGCGTTTCCATCAAGGGGCTGGTGGCGGCTTCTAGCCGGGACAGCGCATTGGCGCGGCTTTCGACGTTGCTGACGGCACTGTCCATGCGGGCGGCCATACGGTCTTCAAGGGCAAAGGCCTTGACCACGCGGATCCCGATAGAGGTTTCTTGCACCACCTTGATGATCTCGGCCATCGAGATCATTTCGGCCTCCATGATCTTGCGCACACGGCTCAGCAGGCGGCGCACACCCAACAAAGCAATAGGCCCGAAGACCAGAGCAAACAATGACAAGGTCGGCTGTTGGTAGATCATCACCGCGATCAGACCCAATAACGTCAGCAGATCGCGCACAAAGCCCATCACCAACGTGGCGATCACCGACCGGGCGGCTTGTGCGGAATGGGTGACCCGCATCAGCAGGTTCGACGAATCTTGGTCGTTAAAGAACGACACCCCATGCTGCAGGATGCGGTCATAAAGGTTGCGTTGTTGGGTTGCGACGATGCTGTTGCCCGCGCGGCTTAGAAACACGACCTGAATGTAGGTCGCCGCCCCTTTAACAGAGAAAATCAGCGCAACAGCGCCTGCCACGATAAAAACCTGGGTGTTATCGGCCGACACCATCATGGAATCGATAATGTCGCGCATGATCCACGCCGTCAGCGCGGTTGTCACAGCAATCACGACCATCGCAGCAATGGCGATCCCGTAGTTAAAGACCTGCAGCTGGAAATTTTCGCGCAGCAGCCGCAACATCATGCTGTCGTTCTTTTTGGCGATCCACCGTTTTAGCATGCTGGCTCTGTTCGTTTTTGGGGCTCAAGGGCGACAGCTAAGACTGAATAGGGGGGTGGTTCAAGGGGTCGTTTGCGGGAGAACGTGTCCTCGCCGCTTCGCGTAGAATTCTACACTCTCCCGCATACGCCCCCAATAGGTGCCAGTGTGCTACAGCCGCAGGTCGCTTTCAGAGCGAGGCAGACTGCTCTTGAGATCGAACAGCACGTGAGGATCCCGCCCATAGCTGCGCAGCTGATCTGAGGTCATCGCGCGAAATATGTCATGCCCCACGGCCAGGACGATGCCGTCATACTGTCCGTGGCGGGGGGTGGTTTCGAGCGTTAGGCCGTATTCTCGTAGGGCGTCTGTAGGATCGACCCAAGGGTCGTGGACATCTACCGCGACGCCATAATCATGCAGCTCTGAAACGACATCGACCACTTTGGTGTTGCGCAGGTCGGGGCAGTTTTCCTTGAACGTCAGCCCCAAAACCAGCACCCGCGCTTCGCCCACATTGATCCCCTTGCGCAGCATGGTCTTGACCAGCCGACCTGCGACATAGGCGCCCATCTCGTCGTTCACCCGGCGCCCCGCCAAGATCACATCGGGCTGATAACCGATCTCTGCGGCTTTGTGGGTCAGATAATACGGGTCAACGCCAATGCAGTGCCCACCCACCAAACCAGGGCGGAAGGGCAGGAAATTCCATTTGGTGCCAGCGGCTTGCAGAACCGCTTCTGTGTCGATGTCCATGCGGTTGAAGATCATCGCTAACTCATTGACCAGCGCGATGTTTAGATCCCGTTGTGTGTTTTCGATGACCTTGGCAGCTTCTGCCACGCGGATATTTGGAGCCTTGTGGGTCCCGGCCGTCACGATAGAGGCATAAAGTGCATCAACGACCTGTGCGACCTGCGGTGTAGACCCCGCGGTGACCTTGCAAATCGAGGTCAGGCGGTGGGCCTTATCCCCGGGGTTGATACGTTCTGGACTATATCCACAGAAAAAATCCTGGTTGAAAGTCAGGCCTGACACGCGCGCCAAAACGGGCACACAATCTTCTTCTGTGGCACCCGGATAGACTGTGGATTCGTAGATGACGATGTTGCCCGGAGACAGCACCTGGCCCACAGTTTCAGAAGCTTTCAACAGGGGCGTCAGATCTGGGCGTTTGTGCGCATCGACGGGTGTCGGCACCGTTACGATATAAATGGACGCGTCGGAAATGGCGCTCAGATCAGAGGTGAAATCGAGATGGTCAGCGGTGGCCAATTCGTCGGACGAGACCTCGCGGGTGTGATCCTGGCCTTGACGCAATGCGTCTACGCGATCTGCACTGATATCAAAACCGATCACCGGCCGTGTTTTGCCGAACTCAACGGCAAGAGGTAGCCCGACATAGCCCAGACCAATAACCGCAATTTTACCGTCGCCTGTTGGGTCCACAGCTGTTTCAATATGCATTGCGGTGGACATCCCCGAACCGTTAAAAATGAGCAAGGCCACCATGAAACCAGGTTTCGGGTGGAGATGCGTGTGTGCCTCCCGCAGGGGGACAGGCCCTTGATATTGAACACCCAGATGGCGTCAATATCAATGCAACCTCATGGCGTTTTAAATGGCCCAGGCCGCCCCGATATTCGCCATGGGCCACAGGCCGCGCTCTGAGCAAAACTTGGTGTGCTGTAACGATGTGGTTGTGCTTTTATGGTATCTCACGTGCAAACAGATCGGGCGAGGTGTCATGATAGCTTTTATATCAAATTGCAGGTGTGCTTGGGAAATAGCCCTATGCGTGGCCCAAATGCGGGTCTGTCGCGTGCAAGCGGTACTGCGTATTGACGTGCGACCTTTAAATAGCGATGACGCATGAAGTTATATTAGTAATGGTTGGTTCTATGTCGGATGTTTCCCCTACACTTGCAAAAGTCGCGCGGGGCGCCCTGTGCGCTGGATGCGGTGGTTGTGCGCTGGTGGCTCCTGAAGCCATCACGATGGAACTTTCGGGCCACGGTTTCTTGCGCCCGCGCCAACACGGTCAGGTGCCTGCTGATGCGGAAGCACGTATTGCGGCGATCTGCCCCGGTGTTGGCCAAACGGTAGATGTGCAGGAACGTCCCGATGATGCGCTGTGGGGGCCGGTGCTAGAGATGCGTCAGGGGTGGGCAACAGACCCCGCGATGCGCCACGCGGCATCCTCTGGTGGGGCGCTTTCGGCGGTGTTGGCACATCTGATCGAAAGCGGTGTCGTGGACAGTGTGGTGCAGACCGCCGCCGCCCAAACGCCCCCGACCGGAAACGCGGCAGTTGTTTCCATGACGCGCCAGGACGTGCTGCAGGCGGCGGGATCACGGTATGCCCCATCCAGCCCGCTGGCCGATCTGTCCGCGCTTCTGGATGGGCAAAAGCGCCATGCCTTCGTTGGGAAACCCTGCGATGTCGCTGCCTTGCGGGCATTGGCGCTGCATGACCCGCGGGTCAATGCGCGTATTCCGGTGATGATGTCCTTTTTCTGTGCTGGTGTGCCGTCGCTCAAAGGAGCGGCTGCGGTGCTGGATGCGTTGGAGGCCCCGCGTGATGATGTGACCGCGTTTCGCTATCGCGGGCAGGGCTGGCCGGGGTTCGCCACCGCGACCCTACGCGACGGCACCACCCGACAAATGAGCTATCACGACAGCTGGGGTAAAATCCTGTCGAAACATGTGCAACATCGCTGCAAGGTCTGTGCTGATGGCGTTGGCATGGCCGCCGATATTGTCTGTGCCGACGCCTGGGAGACCGACACGCGGGGGTATCCTTTGTTCGAAGAACAAGACGGCATCAGCTTGATGGTGGTCCGGACCAAGACCGGGCGCGATCTTATGCGGGCGGCTGAAACGGCCGGTCGATTGGCCACTGCCGATTTTGACAGCACCGGTTTGGCAGAGATCCAACCGGGGCAATCTGGGCGCAAACGGGCGCTGGTTGCCCGGTTGGCTGGGTTGCGCCTGATGGGCTTGCCGACACCCCGATACCGCGGGCTGCATTTGCGGGCCGCCGCGCTGCAGAACCGTCTGCCTGTCAATTTCAAAAACTTTTTGGGTATGATCCGGCGCGGGCTTCAGGGAAAGATCAAAGAAACATGACCAATACCGAATTTAAGGCCTGCGTGGCGCAGCTGGCGACTTGCAGCCTTGAAAACACCACGCGCCGCCGAGATTTTCCGCCTAACTTTACACTGGCACCGGGCGAAGACCCCGCCCGCTATGATGACACGACCCTGTGGTACGATGCGATCTGGCATCGCGGCACGTTGCGGTTGATCTGTCCGCGACTGTATGGGTTGGACGATCTAATCGCGGCGGGGCGGTTGATGTTGGATGGGGTGCCCGTCGCGAAACTGAAGATCACACAGCAAGAGCACCATGTGATCGTGCGCATCCGGGCTCACCGCAAACCTGTGCGGGTGCATCTAGATATTGAAGGACAAGACATTGGGTCGGGCGTGTCGAGCCGCCAAGACGGGGTGGATTTTGCCGGGCTCAATACCGGGCTTTTGCTATCGCGCAACAACGATCTCGCCTGGATCGAGGATTACGCAAGGTATCATGTGCAGCAACATGGCATGCAGGCGGTTTTGTTCTTTGACAACGGCTCGGATCGCTATGGCCCTGATGATATATTGGATGCATTGAGCCGTGCCGGGCTGGCGCAGGTTACGCTGGTATCGGCGCCTTTGCCTTTCCGGGCACAAGGCGTCACTGCGGGCGGCAGATCCAGCTTTGATGGCGGGTTCCTGCAAATGTCACTTTTGAATATCGCGCGGCTGCGGTTTCTCAGGCAAGCCCGTGCCGTATTGCAATGCGATGTGGATGAATTGGTTTGGACCGACAATGGCGAGTCGATCTTTGACAGGGCCGTGCGGCACCCTTTGGGCGTGGTGCGCTTCAATGGCGCTTGGCGTTATCCAGATGTGCAGGAGGGGCGCACCGATATCAGACACGCCGATCACATTTGCGCCCGGTCTGTCCCTGACCAATGCCCGACCAAATATTGTGTGCGCCCAAGAGGGCCGCTGTTTTGGGCCAGTTGGAGCGTGCACCGTCTGAATAAATTGCGTCAGCGGACAACCGTGTCTTCTGATCGCGCCGGGTTTTGGCATTGCCGCCAGATCACAACGGCTTGGAAAAGTCCGGCCCGGCTACAGGGCGTAGAAGACCTGCATCCCGATCCCAAAATCCAGACGGGTCTCAAAACGGCCGGGCTGCGCCGTGCGGACCCCAACGCTTTGTGACTGGGTCAGTCCGCACCGTACCCATAACAGTTGTCGTCTTGCGGTAAGTGCCGGCACTGGTTCAAAACAACGCCCAGCACGTTGGTATGTTCGCCCAGCTCTTTTTCGCAGATGTCGATTTCGGTCGCGGTCGACACTTCGGCGCGCGCCACGATGAGGGCGCAGTCGACATTGCGCAAGAACGCGCGGGTGTCGTCTCCGACGAGCAGCGGCGGCATATCAAAAAGCATGGCGTCGGGGGCGTAGGTCTTTTCGACCTCATCCAGGATTTCGCTGGTTTGGCCGTGCAGCATGTAGCGGCTTGGATCTTCAACAGGTGCGCTGCACAGGCAGGCCGCCACATTTGGCCGCAATCGCATGGCTTGCTGATCAAAGCTGAGCGCACCACCAAGCATTTCATCGATGTTGTGCGTGGGCTGCGCGCCCAATGTCTTGGCCAGCGACGGGCGCCGCAGATCCAGTTCAAAGAGGATAGAGTGCAGTTCGTTCTGGCGACCCAGGCCGAGCGCCAGATTGGCCGAAAGCGTGCTCTTGCCGCAGGCGGCAGAGGGCGAGGTGATCGCCAAGCGGGTCCAGTTGTTTTGACGCATCTGGAGCAAGATCTTGGTGCGCAGAATGTCAAAGGGCATGGCAAGCTTTGAGGCGTGCCGCGTTACCACGCGCATATTGGTCAGGTGGGTGTTGTTCAATTCGGCGAGCGGTAGCGACTCCCAGGTCCCATCCAGCGCAACATCGCGTTTCACTGGCGCATCTGTGGGCGTGGTCTGCGCATCACCGCTGACTTCAGCCCGTTTTGTGCGCGCCTGTTGCAGAGCTTTTTGAAGTTTCTCCATGGATCGTCCCTTTAATTGCTGTGAACCCACCGGCACCCTGCGCCAGAGGGGTGGGGGAGGCTCTTATCCAAGGCCAAGACGGGTGATGATGCGCTGAAACAGAATATCCAGGGGCATGTAATGTTGGTCGATACCCCATAGCAGCACCGTCACCCCGACCAGTGCTGCCAACAGCAAAAAGCCAAAAGTGAAAATGCGCAAAAGACGCCGTTGTTTGCTTTCTATGTGCGGGATCGCAGCAAGCGGGGTGATCCCCAGCTTATTCGTGATCTCTACAGGGCGGCGCACCGACGTGTTGATCATCTCAAGCAATAAGAACAACCCAACTGCGGCCGCAATGCCCGCGGCAATACCACCCCCTGCGATGATCGGCCGGTTCGGGCTACTGGGGGATCGCGGGGTGCTGGCGGGTTCGACAACAGAAATGCGCTGCCCCTTCGAACCTAATTCGATCCGCTCACCCATGCGGGCCTGCGCAAGCCGAGAGACGGCGCTGTTATATTGGCCGCGCACGTTGGAATAATCGCGTTCCAGAGATTGAAGGGCGATGTCATTTTGCGGTGTCGCACGGATGCTTGCGGCCAGATCGTCGAGGTCTTGCTGTAGCTTGGTGAGCTCTGTTTCAAGTTCGGCGATCTTGCCGTCAACCTCGGCGATGGTAATCTCAAACAGCGAGGCCTGTGTGTCGGCTTCGTTTGTTGCGGCTCCAGCGCCTTTTTGGGCTCTGACGATCTCGGTCAGCTGCTCCACGCGTGTTTGCAGCACGCGCACCCGAGGGCTGGTTGCCGAATAGACAAGCAATGCGTTGTTTAGCTCTGTTTCGAGCTGACCCAACTGACGTTCTTCGGGAGAGAGATTGTTTTGCTCTTGGGTGACACGTCCGGTGGTCTCGTAGAGCGTTTCGATGCGCTGGCGCTGCTCAAGTAGGATTGCGCGTTCACGCTCTGCGCGGGTGAGCCGGGCTTGCAACGTGGATTGCCGGTTAAGCCGGTATTCCAGATTGTCGGGCAAGGCGTTGGCGTTCGCATTCTTGAACGCCAGGATCCGCTCACTTTGCAGTTCAAGTTCACGGTTGAGATTGTTGACCTCTTGTTCGAAAAAGTCGCGGGTGTCATCGACGGCGCCGGTGCGGAATTCTGCGTTGGCCGACAGGATAAAGGTCACAAATTCATTGACGACAGCCGTCGCCGCACGGGGCGTGCCCGCTTCGAATGAAATAGAAACGACAATAGGCCGGCCGCTTGTTTTAACAGATGTTGCACTGCGCATTCTGCGGAAGACGTCGTCAGGGGTCAGGCCGTCGGATGCGGGAAACACATTCAACTTATTGGCCACATCAATCAGATTGGCCCGCGTCATGAGCCGTTGCCGAATGATCTCGAGCTGTTCGGGCGTATCTGTGGACACGGTCGAGGTTGCCAATTCCCCCGGGATCTGCTGGCTTTCTACCAAAAGGCGCGCGCTAGAGGCGTAAGTCGTCGGCAATTTAATGGCGAGAATGACGCCCACCCCAGCACACAGCAAGAACAGCACGGTCATCGCGGGCAGCCGGCGCAAGGCCATCTTGCGATAAAAGCGGATATCAATCGACATTAATGCACCTTTTTATGCGTATCGACCCGGTCCGTCAGGCGGAGCGGGTCGGCGAATTTCTGCGATGTGATGAACAGGCCATCTTCCAAGATTTCCTCGACAGTATCGCCGCCAACAACCTTCAGGCCATCTGAGGCACCATATACCAATGTGATATCGCTCAACTTATTGACCATCCGCGGGATACCCCCGGTTTCTTCGAAAATCTTGGCAATGGCGTCTGGCGCGATTTCGTCGCCAGACCCCCCCACATGCTGCAGACGGTGACGAATGTAATCGGTGGTTGTGTCGGCGTCCATCGGCATAAGATGGTAGAAGGCAGAAACCCGCTGGGCGAATTGCCGCAATTCGGGGCGTTGGATTTTGCTGCGCAACTCGGGTTGGCCGACCAGGATCAGCTGTAAAAGCTCATCTTTGTTAGAGTTGATGTTGGTCAGCATGCGCAACTCTTCCAGCACCTCGATAGACAGGTTCTGTGCCTCGTCGATGATCAACAGCACGTTGCGCGCCATCGAATATTCATCGATCACAAAGTTTTGGAACTGGCGGAACAGCGCGACATAGTCGCCCGAAGAATCGGGTTCGATTCCATAGACATGCAAAATCCACCGCAACAGATCGCCGCGGTTTCCCTGGGCGTTGGAAATGAGGCCGACAGTTTTGCTTTCGTCGAGATCTTTGAGCAGGTGCTGCAGTAGCGTCGTCTTGCCTGCGCCAACCTCTCCGGTCACGACGGTCAGCGGCGCGTGGGTTTGAATCCCGTAATCGAGCACCGAAAACGCGCGGCGGTGGGCTTTCGACCAGAAGATGAAATCCGGGTCGGGGAGCAAGGTAAAGGGCCGCTCGCTAAAGCCATAGAACTGCGTATATAATTCTGTAACCAAGAGTACTTTCACCCGAAACGCTGGACAGTGTCATGTAGGCTGCACGTGCACCAAGCACAACTGCGCATATTTAGGTGAGCCTCTAGCAGATAACTACGGTAAAATTAAGATGCAGTTGCCAGTCGCGGGGCCTAACGGGCCCAGATGCTGCCTTTTGGGCAATCTTTCTACATTTTGAGGGGGATCGTGGCAATGGCGGCACGCGCGCGGTGTCAAATACCCAGGCGGGCAACGCCGTTCAAGCAGCTGTTTGCGGTGGGATGCAGATTTGAGGCGCAGGCACCGCGCGTTCACGGTGATTCGAACTGCACAGCATGCCCCCCCGTATTGAAGGCCCTTATACGTCTGAAAACCCGTTAGAATTGAAGGGCCCTGCCGTGAAAAGAGGGGTTTGGTGGCAGAGTCATCGCCTCAATATGCACGCTATAGGGGAGTTATCGCGGCCTGACGTATATCTACTGCTGATTTTTTGGTACTATTTACAAAGCCGTCTCTTTTTTCATCAAGATTTGGTATCTTTATTCGAAATGGTTTATTAAAAAGCTATGAAAATTTTGTTTAGTCACAATTATCAGTATGTGGCGAGTGTAGTCAGATAGGGCCGGGTGTTTTCCGGTGTAGGTAAATATGACAATTGATACCAATACCATTCAGAACTTAGACATCTTAGTATCGAGCCAGCGCCGTAAAAGACGCGCCCTTGGTAAGTACGTCTACCGCAACATCGCAAAACGCGCGCTCGACATCACACTTGTGTTGCTGGCACTTCCGGTCGCGCTGCCTCTTATTGTTCTGATGGGTCTATTGGTCGTCACAGACGGCAAATCCCCGTTTTACACACAAAAACGGATCGGGCGTAATCGGCGTTCGTTCCGGATGTGGAAAATGCGCACGATGATCTCCAATGCGGATGACTTCATGGTGCAGTACTTGCAGGAAAACCCTGAGGCGCGCAGCGAGTGGGAGCGGACGCAAAAGCTTAAGTCCGACCCAAGAATCACCCGCGTTGGGGCGTTCATGCGCAAGACCTCGCTGGATGAGCTGCCACAGCTGTTTAATGTCCTGATCGGGAATATGTCGATTGTCGGACCGCGTCCAATGATGACAGATCAGATGGATCTGTACCCCGGTACGCGCTATTATCGGTTGAGCCCGGGCATCACTGGCCTGTGGCAAATCTCTGATCGCAACGAATGTGATTTCGTGGATCGTGCGTTCTTTGATGATGCCTACGACAAATCCTTGTCGATCCGGACCGATGTGAAAATCATCGCCAAGACCTTTGGTGTGGTGTTGCGCGGCACAGGGTGCTGATCCCGCTGATTTGATTTTTAGCCAATCCTAGGTTCACAATCTGGTAACCGTGTCTGTATTCATTTAGATATCAGGCACGGTTCGTGTAGTTTCTTGCTCCATGATAATAAGCCGGTAGTGTGTGCGACTCGATTTTAAAGAGTCTTCAAATCAGGGGTTTTAGGCGTGACATTCTTTTCCAAGCTTTTTCTCGCATGTACGGTGTGCTTGTTTTTGGCAGCCTGTGAATCTGCAGAGGAAAAGGCGGAGGCCTATTACCAAAGCGGCCTGACCCTGATCGAAGAAGGGGACATCCCCCGCGCGATTGTTGAATTGCGCAATGTGTTCGAATTTAACAGCAACCACCGTGAAGCACGGCAGACCTACGCACGGCTGTTACGTGAAAGCGGCGATGTCCGTGGATCTTACCGCCAGTATTTGCGGTTGGTCGAACAATACCCCGATGATCTCGAAGGGCGTGTCGCGCTCAGTGAGATCACGTTTGATTTGCAGGACTGGAGAGAATTCGAGCGTCACAGTGCGGCTGTGCTAGAGGCCGCGGCCGAAGCGCCAACACCGGCCTCTGATGCGGTGAAGGTGCTGGCGGACTATCGTAGCGCAGTGATTGCAGAAGATGCATCGGCCCGCCGGGCAACCTTGGAACAAGCGGCAGCTTTGCTTGAGCAACAGCCCGAGAATTTTTATCTGATGCGCGTGCTCATGGATGGCTACCGTTGGGACGGGCGGCCATCGCAAGCCCTGCGCGTTGTTGATCAGGCATTGGCTTTGCGACCGGCGCAGCGTGACCTTTATGGGGTGAAG
>NZ_JBDWVM010000156.1:0-34946 GCF_039984035.1 Planktotalea sp.
TGCCCCAATCCAAGGCGATCCAGTCAGGGGATATCGTCTTGTCAGAACTCATCCCGTCACCACCACGCCGCCATCGATCACAAGCGCTTGGCCCGTCATCGCGCGGCTCAGATTGGACGCAAGAAACAGCACGCCGCCGACAATATCGTCTGGCTCGAGCGGGTCTTTCAGGCATTGGCGGTCCAAATGCGCTGCAAGCCCGTCTTCTGTGACCCACATATCCTTTTGCTTTTGCGTCAACACCCAACCTGGGGCGAGCGCATTAACGCGAATTTTGTCACCGCCAAGATCGCGCGCGAGCGAGCGGGTCAGACCGTTGATCGCCGAATTCGCCGCCGTATAGAGCGGGTAGCCGCCATTGCCCATCATGTAAGAAATTGAGCTGAAGTTGATGATTGATCCACCGCCGGCCGCCGCCATGATCGGGGCTGCATGTTGGCAGGCAAAGACATAGGCCTTGAAGTTAATGTCCATCATCCACGTATAGAAATCATCATCGATGGCAGCCAATTCATGACGTTTGTCATTCGCTGCGTTGTTCACCAGCGTCGTGATCGGTCCATGACGTTCGCTCGCTTCATCGATTGTCGCTTTGAGCCGCTCGATATCCGTGATGTCACAAGACATGAAATGCGGACGATTTCCGTGCTTTTCTTCCATCGCGTCGCAGAATTCGGTGGCGTCTGAACGCCCGACGAAAGCGACCTTTGCGCCTTGAGCCAGAAAGCCTTCGCTCAGCGCTGCGCCAATGCCGTTGCCACCGCCTGTGATGTAGACAGATGCGTCTTTGAATTCAGAGAATTGCGCGGTCATAGAAGTGCCTCCGGCAGGGATTTCGGGGAGAAAGGTCGCTTTAGCATTTGCGCCCCTCGATCACCCACATAGTGTCAGGAAAAGTCCATGGCAGAGTAATGCCATGACTCATGAGATAGCTGCCAGACAGCGTAATTTTCTGGTCTTTGAGGATCGGCGCACCACGCGACAGAGCGGGGGCATCGGCCTTGTTTAATAGATTGATCTCGTATTGCGCATTTGGCTCAAGGCACGCAAGACGTAAGGGGCGCGGTTGGATTTGTGCTGATGTCGCAGCTTTGCCAGCAAACAATACAAACCGCGTTCCATCCGTTGCCAATTGCTGCTCTGCAATCACCGCCGGATCAGGGCTGTCGAGACGCAAGATATCTGCATCGGCCATCCAATTGCGGTTGTCTTTCCACCATTGCGTGACCTCTTTAAGCACTGATGTCTCATGCTCGGTAAGCTCGCGCGGGTCCATTTCGAACCCCATATGGCGCTGCGCCGCGACCCATGCACGGATCGAGATGTCGAGCTCACGACTAGAGGTATGGCATTTGCGCGGACCGACGTGGGAACCCGTGACAACAGAAGGCAAGAACAGCGCTGCTTCATGTTGCATGCGCAAACGTTCCAGCGCGTCGTTGCTATCAGACAGCCACACACGATGGGTCTGCTTCAAAATGCCAAAGTCGATACGTCCACCGCCAGAGGCGCAACTTTCGATTTCAACGGAAGGGAAGTCATTGCGCAGACGTTCCAACAGCGCATAAGTTCCGCGTGTTTGCGCTGCATCTGGCGTTGGCAAAACGCGGTTATGATCCCATTTGATGTAATCAACGGGGTAGGCGGAGAGCACCGCTGCGATGTGATCGTAAAGATACTCGCGCACCTCTGGCAGTGCCATATTCAGGACCATCTGCTGACGGCCCAAAATCTGATCCGAAGCGCCCAAAGCCCAGTCTGGGTGCGCACGATAAATGTCGCTATCAGGGTTCACCATTTCAGGTTCAAACCAAATGCCAAAGGTCATGTCGCGGTTATGGATGTGATCAATCAGCGGGCCAAGACCATCAGGGTATTTGCGCGGATCAATGGCCCAATCACCTAAGGATGACGTGTCATCGTCGCGCATTCCGAACCAGCCATCGTCAAGCACAAACCGCTCTGCCCCTAGATCAGCGGCGCGATTGGCGATATCTTTGAGCGCGTCTAGATCGTGATCGAAATAGATCGCTTCCCAGCAATTATAGTGGACGGGGCGGGGGCGCTTGGTATCGGGGAAACTGACAATTTCGTCGCGAACATGGCGTTGAAAGGCTATAGCGCAGCCATTGATACCCTCATTGGAATAGGTCGCGTAGAGCGGCGCCGATTGGAACGTCGTGCCAGCGCTTAGCTCTGTTTCGCTCGCATTGCCGAACTGGATTTGACGACGACCATCAGGCAGTTCTTCGGCGATCATCTTGTGACCGCCGGACCACCCATAATGGAAGGCTTGCGCAGCGCCTTTGGTGTTGCTCGTACCTGTGTTTGGAACAATCAACCCGGGGAAATGTTCATGCCCCGTGCGCCCTGTGCGGCTTTCACGCATACGGATGCCAGCGCTCCACGGCGTCTTGTTCGGCAGAAACTCACCACACCACCGCCCCGCGAAATCGATCATTTCCGCGCTGTGTTGCGAGGCAGGAAAGACTGGGGCGGAGAGCCAGTTCAGATGGACAGGGCTATCTGCCTCCAGAAAGGCTTGAGCGGTGATGATATGGCTTTTGGCATCAACTGCAAAACGGGCGATATAGTTCAGACCGTTGTCTGCATCGCGGTAGCGCAGGCTAAGTTCAGCATCGTTCGCGTCTACGCTTTCAAAACGAAACAGCGGCAATATTAGTGCACCAGTCGCGCTACGCAGCGACAAACCCGCTTGACCCGGGAAGGTGCGAGCAGCTTCTGGGCAGATGCTCAGATCCGGATTTTCATCCAGCATACCGCCCGTCACATCGATCCCATGCGCAGCCTGCAATGTGGCCAAGTCTTCATCCATTGGCAGCGGATCGCCCCAATAGATCACTTGTGGCAGTCGCTCTTCAAGTGACGCCAGAACAAGCGTTTGGCGGCTGCAATCTAGTCTCCACTGTTTCATCTTATTTCACAGCGCCCAACGTTAGGCCTGCAATGAAATGTTTCTGCATCAAGAAGAACATCAAAACAGGGGGCAGGGCCGCGACGATAGAGCCTGCGCTCATCAAATGATAGGCAGCGCGGAACTGTGAATTGAACGCGGTGATGCCAGCGGTCACGGGCTGCGCATCTGGTCCTTGGGTCAGAACCACGGCCCAGAAGTAATCATTCCAGATAAAGGTAAAGATGAGCACGGCCAGCGCTGCCAAGGCAGGCTTCATCAGCGGCAAAACCACATAGAGGAAGATCTGCCATTCGCGCACGCCCTCAACGCGCGCCGCTTCGATCAATGGGAACGGAAGCGCGCGAATGAAATTGCGCATAAAGAGTGTACAGAAGCCGGTTTGGAAGGCGACATGAAACAGGATCAGACCTGTTTTCGTATCATAGAGGTCCATGTTTACAGTGAGTTCGCGAACGGGGACCATCAGGATTTGGAACGGAACAAAGTTGCCAGCGATGAACATAAAGAAGATCAGCAGATTGCCCTTAAAGCGGTAAATGCCCAATGCAAAGCCCGTCATCGCGGAGAGGGCAATCGTACCCAGAACCGTTGGGATGGTGATGAACATAGAGTTCAGCAAATAGCGCGGCATATCGCTTTCAAAGAAAACTTTTCCGTAGTTTTCAAAGAAATTAAAGCTGCTGGGCATGCCCCAATAATTACCGTTGGTGAAATCGGAATCGGGCCGGATCGAGAACACAGCAACAGCGATCAGCGGCAAAAGCCAGACGATGAGCGCAATGGGGAGCAAGCCTTGGTATGTTAGCTGCCAAGAGCGCGAACTTTTTTCGATAGGTGTGGGAAACATCAGCGTGCCTCCTTTTCGTCGCGCCACATGGAATAGAGGAAGTATACGATAAAGCCGAGCATGATGAAGAACAGCACCGTCGCAATGGCAGAGCCATAGCCCATGCGGAAGCCGAATTCAGAGAGGCTTTCTTCGAACATGTAAAAACTGAGAACACGGGTGGAGCCGAAAGGGCCACCGTTGGTCATGATAGAGATCAGATCGAAGCTGCGTAGCGCGCCGATGATGGTCACAACGAAGGCGATGAAGGTCGCTGGTTTGAGCTGTGGTAGGATCACGTACCAGAGCATTTTCCATCCCTTCGCCCCATCAAGGCGGGCAGCTTCAACTTGCTCAGGATCAACTGCATTGAGGCCCGTGAGGTAGAGGATCATGCAATAGGCTGTCTGTGGCCAAAGGCCGGCGGCGATGATGCCATAGGTCGCCAGATCAGGATCGCCAAGGATGTTGACCGAACCCATGCCAAAGAACCCAAGGATCGCGGTTAGCAAACCTTCGCGCGGCAGGTAGAACCAAGAAAATACAAGGCCGACAACCACTTGCGAGATCACAAAGGGAAAGAAGAAGAGCGATTTGTAAATGCGAATACCGCGCACGGTTTGGTTCAGGAACAGTGCGATAAACAAACCAAACGGGATCGCCAGCAGATAAAGCGCCAGCCATTTCAGATTGTTCCAAAAGGACGTCTCGAACTTTCGGTCCATCTTTTGATCGCCAATACCGAGCAGGCGCTCGTAATGCGCTGTACCGATATATGTCTTTTCACCCAGACCGTCCCATTCATGGAAACTGATCCAGAAGCTCTGAAAGATCGGAATGATCACATAGAGCGCAAAGAATAGAATACCGGGCAACAGAAAGAGCCAGGGCGTGACAGCGATCTCGTTGCGCCGATACCAGCTGCGGTTTGATGTGGGCGTGGCCATGTCGGGCTCCTGATCGGGTCAACACATGCGAAAACGTTTGATCGTTTGCGAATGGGTTAACAGCAGTTTTGTCGCTTGGGGTAGAGAGTGGCCCCGCCACAATGGGCGGGGCGCAGAAGACGGCGGTTAAGCCGCCTCCCAGTGCTTATTTGTAAACGCGTGCGCGTGTGTCTTCGAGACGTGCAAGGATGTCATCCAGATTGTCTGGGAACACCATGAATTCTTGCAGACCTTCCATGCCGGCAGATGCCATTTCCGCAGGGAAATCACGGTCGAAGAACTGTGCAACGCCGCCTTGTGCGTTGTTGGACAGCATGTCGAAGCCTTTTTCGATGAACTTGTCAGACGCTACAGAAGAGCCAGAGTTCACAGGAAGTTGGCCCAGCTTGTCGCCACCGTTGATGTCAGACTGAACGTCCGCAGATGTCACGAACTTCAAGAACGCTTTTGCAGCGTCTTTGTTGCTCGCACCAGATGGGATGTGGAACGTGTCTGTTGGCGCATCTTCACCTTGTGGCGTGTCTGCGATTGTTGGGAACTGGTAGAAGCCCAACTGATCATCGGAAAGACCAGCTTCACGAAGTGGTGCGACCGCGAAGTTACCCATTAGGTATGCTGTTGCCTCACCCTTAACCATGAACGGAAGCGCTTCCTGCCATGAGTAGTTCTGGTGATCGTCAACGAACGCGCCCATGTCGATCAGCTTGCGCCAGTTTGCGAATGTTTCGCGAACGCGGTCATCTGTCCATGCGACGTTGCCTTGTGCGAGTTCCATGTGGAAATCAAAGCCGTTTGTGCGCATGTTCATGTAGTCGAACCAACCGCCAGCTGTCCAAAGGTACTTGGAGCCGATTGTGTAGCATTTGCGACCAGAATCTACGATTTTCGCGCAGTTTGCCATTTCTTCGTCGAACGTTGCTGGCTCAGAAAGACCGAGTTCTTTGAAGATGTCTTCGCGGTAGTAGATGCCCCACTGGTAGTACGTGTACGGAACGCCCCACTGTTTGCCATCGATGGTCATCGCGCCTTTTGTGGATGCGAGCGCTGCGAGCTCTTCGCTTTCCCAAAGGTCGGATACGTCTTCGAACAGACCAGCGGACACGTATGGGCCCATGCGGTTTGCCGCGTACCAGTTCACTACGTCAGGTGCGTTGGCGCTGAGTGAGTTACGGATCTGTGTTTTCCACGCTTCGCGGTCAACGATCGTCAGATTAACCGTGAGGTCAGGGTGCATTTCGTCGAACTGCGCCGCGAGACCTTCCATCACTGCGCGTGGCGCAGGGTTGGACATGTCTGAAGTGATGTTCAGTTCGCCTTTAAGTGCACCGTGACCGTCTGCAAATGCAGTGCCGGCCAGAATCGTGCTGGCAGCGAGCGTCGCAACGGACGCTTTGATAATGGAACGCATGGTTTCCTCCCTAGATGCTTTCCTATGTCAAACAGGGCACACGAATTTCGAGATGCCCAGCCTTCGTAATTCCACTTTTCGAAGTTCCATTATTTGAAACTTGGTTTTGGATATTGATACTAAATCGCGACTCGGCTAGGCTTGTCAACAGCCAAGGGCCAAAACCGAACGTTTCGATGTGAGGAGGCAGGCCACGGGCAGGGGAGGAAAAACTATGTCGCAAGATCGCTCGAAAAGCGATGGAACCGTCGGGAAAGCGCTCGAGATCCTTGATCTTGTTGCGTCCTTTCGTCGTCCGGTTCGGTTTTCCGAAGTCCTCGAACGTGCCGATTTTCCCAAGGCCACTGTCTATCGTTTCATTCAAACGCTGACGTCCCAAGGGATGCTAAGTTACGATCCTGATCGTCAAACCTATGCGCCAGGGATTCGCCTCGTGCGCCTTGCACATGCCGCTTGGCAGCAAAGTTCGCTCGCTCCCATTGCACGACCTGTCATCGACAAACTGGCACGCGACGTCGGCGAAACGGTCCACCTCGCGCAGCTTGATCACGCGCAAGTGCTCTACGTCGATAAGATCGTCCCCGGCCAACCCATTGAGATGTATTCGCAGGCCGGTAAGGTCGGCCCCGCCTATTGCACAGGCGTTGGCAAGGCGATGATGGCGTATTTGGAAGCTGATCATCTGGCCGAGGTCATTGCGCAGCAGAGTTTCCATGTTTTCACGGAACATACACTCGCAAGTGAAGAGGCCTTGCGCGCAGAGCTGCTTGATATCCGATCCAACGGATACGGTTTTGACCGCGAAGAGCATGAGCCGCACATCATTTGCGTGGCCCTGCCGATCTTAACGAAACGGGGCCGCGTGCTCGGCGCGTTGTCTGTCACCAGCTCAACGCTGCGCACCAACTTGGCCGCGCTCGAAGTTCTCGTGCCGCGCATATCAGAAGCGGCAGCCGCCATCGCACAAGACGCGGAAAGCTGGCGCTTTCCCGATCAACCGAACACACAATCCGCCAATACGGCAAAGGGGTAGGGCTCATGTCAGGAGTTACGCTGAACAAAGTCATCAAGAAATATGGTGATGTGCAGGTTATTCACGGGATCGACTTAGAGATCGAAGACGGCGAGTTTTGCGTCTTTGTTGGTCCGTCTGGGTGCGGCAAGTCCACGCTTTTGCGGATGGTGGCTGGTTTGGAAGAAACCACAGACGGTCAGATCAATATCGGCGCCCGCGATGTGACCCGCGAAGATCCGTCCCAGCGCGGCGTTGCGATGGTGTTTCAAACATACGCTCTCTATCCGCATATGACGGTGCGCGATAACATGGGCTTTGGTCTGAAAATAAACGGCCATCCGAAGGCCGAAATCAGAGAGAAGGTCGCGGAAGCCACGCGGATTTTGAAGCTTGAGCCTTATCTGGATCGCAAGCCCGCCGCCTTGTCCGGTGGTCAGCGTCAGCGTGTGTCTATCGGGCGCGCGATTGTTCGTGGCCCTGAAGTGTTCCTGTTTGATGAACCTTTGTCCAACCTCGATGCGGAACTGCGCGTTGAAATGCGCGTAGAAATCGCGCGCCTGCACAAAGAAATCGGCGCAACGATGATTTACGTAACCCACGATCAAGTCGAAGCGATGACGCTTGCTGACAAGATCGTCGTGCTGCGCCTCGGGCAGATCGAACAGGTTGGCAGCCCAATGGAGCTGTATCGCAACCCAGCCAATAAATTCGTGGCTGGCTTTATCGGTAGCCCCGCCATGAACTTCATGGACGGTGTGCTAGGCGAGGGCGGCGTTGTGACTGTGCCTGCCCTCAAACAGGATGTTGCGACTGGTGTTCAGGACGTTGCAGGAACCAAGGTCAGCTTTGGCATTCGTCCTGAGCATCTGACCATCGATCCTGCGGGCGATACGTTCAAGGTTGATCTGACAGAGAGCTTGGGCGGAACGTCCTATGCCTATCTCGTTGCCGAAACTGGCGAGCGCATTGTCGTTGAAGAACGCGGTGATGAACGCTGCAGCGAAGGCGATATTGTAGGCCTCAGCTTTGAAGAAAGCCGTTCCTATGTCTTTGACGCCGCGAGCGAAGCGCGCATTCGATAACGCGCGCTTACTTTAATCGACAGGCAAGTTAGACGGAACACGCGTCGGTCGCCCCATTGGGCGATCGTTGCGCGTTACGCCAGTGAGACTGCGCAAAAAGGCTTCAAGCTCATTAATCTCTTGATCGCTCAGCGCGGCAGGAGTGATGTCCAAGGCTTGGTTCTGCCGCGCCATTTCGCGACTGTCTGATTGTACAACAAAATCAATCGCTTTGATCCACGGCGCAGGGCGCAAGGCGGCCATTTCTCTGGTCCAATTCGCTTTGCTGCCAATAGGATCAAGATGATGACGGATCATATCTTGCAGCGTCGGATAGGCCCCGTTGTGCCCATAAGGCGCGGTCAATTCGATGTTGCGTAAGGGCGGCGTGCGGAAGCGGTAAGCATCTTCCGACGCGTCGCTTTCCCCCATACGCCCCACATCTCGTGCAATCGGATCAAAGCGACGCGTGCGGCCGGGCCCAAAGGCGGGCAAGGACAGGGCATGGAACTCTTGATCCGTAAAGAGCGCACCGGAATGACAACTGGCGCAATTGGCCTCGCCATAGAACAGCTCCATGCCGCGCATCGCGGCGTCGTTAAGCGATTTTTGCTGGCTCAAATAGGCATCGAACGGGCTATCAAAGCTGCGCCATTCAGAGTTGATAAAGGCAGCTAAAGCATTGCCGATGTGCACTATATTGATGTCTTTCGGGTCTTCCACATCGTCAAAAGCTGCGACAAACATATCGGAATATTCTGGGATTACGCGCACGCGTTTTGCGATGATCGGCCATGCGGCATCGATACGGTCATGGACCGCGCCGGCGACTTGGTTTTCCTTGGGGTTCCCTGCCATTTCAAACTGTGCGGTCAGCGGGAACAAGGCCTGCGCCGCGGTGATGTTGTCGAGTCCCTTGGGGAGCCATTCTTCCGCAGGGGAGTTGAAACCGTTGTCATACAAATCAGACACCGACAAACGCCCGTCATGGAAAATATTGCGGATGCTTTTGTGACCGATATTCCAAAGCGCAGGCGCGTTGCGCGGAATGCGTTTGCGGATGCGGTCCTCGCCCGTGCCAGCCGTGCGTTCAGGGCCAAGACCCATGCCGCCTTCACCAATTCCGAGGCTCAAACCATCTGCGCTGCCATGATCGTGATGATGGCAGGTTCCACACGAAATGTTCCTGTTCCCGCTCAGAATTTTATCGTAGAAAAGCAGCTGTCCGATGCTTGCTTTTTGCGGATCACTCGGGTGAAATTGATCAAGGCTAAGGGGTGCAGGCAAGTCCTGCGCGTTGGCAGCAAACGGCACAAACGCGAGGAAAAGCGCATGCGTAAGATATTGACGGTATTGGCTCTTTTGGGCGCGCCTGCCTTTGCGGAGATCGAAGAAGCCCGCGATCTGATGGAGCAGGGCCGCTTTGAAGAAGCGCGCGAAGCCTTCTGGCCCGCGGCCCGTTCTGGCAATGCGGACGCCGAAGAGTTGATTGGCGTGATGTACGCACTCGGCCTCGGGGTGGAGCAAGACTACGAACGCGCTTTTGAATGGTATTTGCGCTCCGCCATGAAGGGACACCCGGGGGCGCAAAGCGGTGTCGCGTGGTACTACGAGGTCGGTCTCGGCATGCCCGCCATTGATCTCACGCGCGCCTACATGTGGTACGTCCTGAGCGCGATTGGCGGCGATCCCGACGCGGCGATTTCCCAAGAGGAAGTCGTGAAAAAGATGACGAAAGAGCAAATTGAAAAAGCGCATGTTCTGATCGATGACTACCGTGTGTGGATGTATCCGTTTCGCTAAGAGCGTAGTCGAGTTGGTGGCCTAGGTGAAGCGTTTTGATGCGCTACAAAGACACCCAATTGAGGTGTTTGTCTTTGGCAACTCGAGTAGGCTGCACGCGAAATTCAAACGATGCACACATCTAATTTGCGGCACTGTTCAGTGGTATTTGAATGCCTCATTTACAGCGTGCAAATAGCCATAATCGTCAGACCTTCACTTTAAACCTATTTCGTCTCGCTAAAGATGGCAGAACACTTTGCAGCAACATCTTGTGGCAGGGGAATGATTTTCATTTTGTTGTCGAGGTGGC
This sequence comes from Planktotalea sp., assembly GCF_039984035.1. Taxonomy (GTDB): domain Bacteria; phylum Pseudomonadota; class Alphaproteobacteria; order Rhodobacterales; family Rhodobacteraceae; genus Planktotalea. Next base: position 10,291 of record NZ_JBDWVM010000156.1, read on the forward strand.
TCGTAGCACCCAAAGCATAAGCCTGCTTGAATTGCCTTCTTTCACTTATGTATTGGCAAGTAATTTTATTAACCTCTGTTTTTCCATGTGTCGCGGAGGACAATAGCGCATTGTTGTTCAGGACGGCTAAATACAGCATCATATTCAACATTTGCTTGCTATGTTTGGAACCGGACATGTACCTAATGATATCGTCATATACCCAACGACAGGTGGCCAGAGCGTCTAGTCCGCCTGGATCGGACTTTTCCAGTGTTATGCATTCATTTGTTCTTTCGACGAAGGCATTAAGGTCCGCCTGTAGATCCTGAGCGGAGGCCGTGTTTGGTAGCGTTATTGACTTTGCCAAAATACACAAGGCCATGAAAGTTCTAAATTTTCTCATAATTTTGCTCCTCTTAAACATCATTTTTTGCGACGTTAGCTGTCCTTGCGCCGGGAAATCTAAGCGGCTCAAAGTCTTTCAATAAATATCGCCGGGGCTCTAAATTGAACCAGCCTCCACCATGTAATTGCTCGCCGTGCACATCGCCGCATCATCTGAGGCGAGGAACAGGACCATGCGCGCAACGTAAACTGGATCGATCAAGTCAGGCAAACACTGCCGCGCGCGATGCCCCTCAAGTGCTTCGGGTATAGCCCAAAGGGTTTTCTGACGTTCTGTCATGATCCAACCCGGAACCACCGTGTTCACCCGAATGCGATGATCGCCGAGATCGCGCGCCATTGTGCGGGTCAGTCCGTGCACAGCCGCTTTCGCAGTAGCATAGGCAGGAAAACCGCCGCCTGCTTCCCACCACGAATTTGACCCCATGTTGATAATCGATCCACCGCCGTTTTCGATCATGCCGGGGGCAATGGTTTGTATTGCGAAGAACATGTGTTTCAGGTTGGTTGCCTGACGCTCATCCCAATATTCGGGTGTCACGTCCTGCCAAGCATGGCGATCATCGCGAGCCGCGTTATTGACGAGAACATGAGCAGGGCCGAGGCGATCCGTCAGCGCGCCAAGAGCGGTTTTCATCGCGTCAATATCGCGTAGATCGCAAATTTCGTAACTGACACCTACGAGAGAGCTGGCGAGTTTTCGACTCGCGACCTCATCCAAATCAAGAAAACCAACCCGTGCACCCTGTGCGGCGAATGCCATAACCATCTCTGCGCCGATGCCTTGGGCACCCCCTGAGATGATAACGGTTTTGTCTTTCAGGCTCGGGTAGATTGCGAAATCTGGCATTGGGTTTCCTTGTCTCGGAGTAGGCTAGGGCAAGTGTGCCAAGCTTTACGGGAGGTTCAAACAAAAAGCGACGCCTCGGGGACGTCGCTTTTCTAATTTTATGCCATCTTCAAAGAAGACGATAAAGCAATTTGCTTTACTTGATGTCTGCCATACGGCCAGCGTTGATGTCCGCTTCCGCGTCCGCAACAGCTGCTGTCAGAGCGTCAAAGATTTCTGGGCCGCCGTCGATGTTGCCTTTGAACCAGTCATAAACAGGTGCCGCAGACTCTTTGAAAGCTGCTTTTTCTGCTGGTGTTGGAACGTAAAGATCACCGCCGCCTGCGACGAAATCTTGGTACGCTTGGATGGACTTACGCTTTGGTGACGCGAAGGTCGCCTGCTGAAGCGCAGAGAAACCATCAACCACAACAGAACGCATGTCTTCTGGCATGGACATGAACTTGTCGTTGCTCATCCACCACAGAGCGCCCATGTAAGCGTGGCCGTCAAGTGTGACGTACTGCAGACCCGCATCTGGGAATTTCATGCCCATGATGTCGGTGATGCCGTTTTTGGAACCTTCAACAACGCCCGTTTGGAACGATGTGAACAGCTCAGGCCATGGGATCGGTGTCGGGGACGCACCCAATGCGCGAACGAGCTCTTGTGGAAGGTCGGCAACAACCGTACGGATTTTCAGGCCTTCCATGTCGGATGGGTTTTGAACACGGCGTTTTGTGTTCGCAAAGTTGCGCCAGCCGCCTGTGTTACCAATTGTCATCAAACGGATTTTGTCGCCTGAAGACGCCAGTGCCATTTCACGCATTTTACGTGTGAAGTCGCCGCTGAGAACTTCTTCTGCGATGCGGTCGTCCGCCATCAGGTATGGCAAATCAAGAACCTGCACATATGGGAAGATGCCGGATGCACCGCCTGATGTGGAGATATAGACGTCGATGGAGCCGTCAGCCACACCTTGTAAGCATTCTGCGCCTTTGGAGCAAAGCTGCGTGCCGATGAAGAGTTCTACTTCGATTGCGCCGTTGGATGCCGCCTCAACGTAGTTTTTGAAGACAACAAGACCGTCATAGTCTTCGTCGTTCTCGTTAGAGTTGGCTGTGGCACGGATCGTGTAATCCGCCGCCTGCGCCGCGATGGAACTCGCCGCGATCAAGCTGGCTGCAAGCAGCGATTTGGTTAGTGTCTTTAGCATTTCTTGGTTCTCCCAATTAGTTTTTTAGTTAGTTTACGAACCCGGTTAAACGCGGGATCGTCATCGAAATGGCCGGAATATATGTGATCAAGAAAATCACGAAAATTTCGACCAAAAGGAAGGGCATAATGGCGCGCGCGATGGCTTCGACGCGCTCGCCGCTGACCGAGCTGGCAACAAACAGCACCAAACCCATGGGCGGTGTGGCTAGGCCAACGGTCAAGTTGACGCTCATAATGATTGCAAAGTGCACAGGGTGCACACCGAGATCTACGAAGATCGGGCCCAAGATGGGGCCGAGGATGATGATCGCAGGACCTGCGTCCAAGAACATACCAACGAGGAACAACAACAGGTTGATCAACATAAGCAAGATGAGCGGGTTCTCGGAAAGGCCAAGGATGATTGCGGCAAGCTGCTCTGGCGCGTGGCTGAGGCTGACAACGGTTTTGAATGCCATCGCTGAACCAACCAGCAAAAGAACGACCGCTGACGTGCTTGCGGCTTTCATCAGGATCAGCGGCAAGTCTTTCATTTTCAAGGTGCGCAGGATGAAGAAGCCCACGAGGATCGCGTAGAACACTGCGACGGCCGCGGCTTCTGTCGGGGTAAAGACACCGATCAAAATACCGCCCAAGATTAGGACTGGCGTTTGCAGCGGCACCATCGCGCGTTTGCAGACCATGCGAATGTCATGGCTGACCGTGCGGCGCACGCCCAAGAACAAGACGTGTGCTGCGAGTAGGGATGCCACGAGGCTACCCCAGTTTGCGGCCGCGCTCGCATCTTCGCCGAGCGGCACAAAGGACCAGATCAATAGGCCGATGTTCAAACGGATCAGAATGAAAGAGACCCACCACTCTACAGGACCCATCGTTGTGCCTGTCAGAACCACGCGTTTGGCCGCTGGCAAATCGTATTTATCTGCCGTCAAACGCACCATGATCATCAGGCCAACGCCGACAAGGATGCCGGGGACAAGACCCGCAAGGAAGAGCGCTGCAACGCTTTCGCCCATGACATAGGCATAGATGATCATAATGCCGGACGGCGGAATGATCGGGCCAATCACGGAAGAAGCGGCTGTGATCGCGGCGGCATACTTACGTGTGTAGCCTTCCTTCTCCATCGCGGGGACCAACATGGACCCGAGCGCAGAGGTGTCGGCAACAGCAGAACCGGACAGGCCAGCAAAGAGCATCGAGGACAGAACGTTCACTTGCGCAAGACCACCGCGTAAATGGCCCATCAACGCTTGGGAAAATTCAACGAGGCGCTCAGTGATACCGCCGCGGTTCATCAATTCGCCCGCAAGCATGAAGAACGGGATCGCCATCAGCGGGAAGCTATCCATGCCGTTGTAGACGTTTCGATAGAGAAGGGCGACGTCGCGCTCTTGGCCGTTGAGCCAAAGCAAAATACCCGGCGCTGCAAGCAGGCCGAAGAATACAGGTAGACCGATCATCAAGAAGATCAAAAAGACGGGTAGGAACCAAATTAACATTATTCTGCTCCCGCTAGATCAAGGTCTGACAGTGGCTTCAACGTGTCGCCCCCGCCAAAAAGGGTGATGATTGAGCGCAAGATCAGCTCAATGTTGACGATGGTCAAAAGCACGAAGCCAACAAAGATCGACATATACATGTAACGCAACAGAACCTTGAAGCTGGTTCCACCAACCCAATCGAGCGGCACCCACAGCGTAGAGGAGGCAAACTTGCCGCCAAACCCGAAGGTTTCGGTGTAGCCAAGCTTTGCGGCGGTCACGAGAACGATCAGCGAGATGGCGAGCAACAAAAGGCTCACGATTGCGGCCAGGGTTTTGGGCAATGCGCGCTCAAACATGTCAATCGCAACGAAACCGCCAGTGCGATACGCAGACGGTGCAATCAGTCCGGTCATCCAAAGCATCAGGAAACGGGCTGCCTCATCGGGCCAAGGCAAAGCACTGTTCAAAACATAACGGAAAAACACTTGAACCAAGATACAGACCACCATCAATGCAATGCACGCAACAGCGATCCCGCGGCCTATTGGCAGCACGACGTCATTAAAGATCTGAAACGGGGCAAGAAGCCCCTTCAAAATAGTCATCTACGTCTCCTCCCGATATTCGCCGGTTGTACAAAGCCGATGCGAATAGACGTTTTATTGCTCCAGAAAGCCTCCAAACTTTCCAGAATAGAACATTATTGGCTTTCCTGGTTGCGTGCTGACGCGGGTTACGCGACCAACAACAATTGCATGATCGCCTGCGTCATGAACCGCTTCACGCGTGCATTCAAAACGTGACAGGCAGTGTGAAATCAACGGCACACCTTTCGGGCAAGCATGCCAGTCATATCCGTCAAAGGCACCCCCATTTTTGGTGAAGCCGTTACAAATCTCTTTTTGATCTTCAGATAGGATATGAATTGCGAAGTTCTCGGCTTTGGTAAACGCATCGAAACGCTTGCACGATTTGGCAGGGGACCACAGCACAAGGGCCGGATCGAGCGATACCGAAGCAAAACTGTTTGCAGTGATGCCAAGAGGGCCGAATTCACTGTCACATGTAATGACAGTGATACCCGTTGCAAAACGCCCCAAAGCGTTGCGAAAATCGCGCGCAGTTTCGGCGCTAGGCTCGAAGCTGTCGGCGACAGCGATAGGGGGCATTTCGCGGCTCATGGCACTTCGTCTCCGAGCGCGATTGTGTAAAGTTCAAACCAAGTTTGGCGATCCATATTCACTTTCATCGCATCGCTAATTTTGCCGATACGCTCAAGCGAGTTGGTTCCCAAGACCGGCATGATCTTTGCAGGATGCGCAAGAAGCCAAGCCACTGCAACTGCTGTTTCATCAACGCCGTGTGCTTCACCTATTACTTTCAGTGCATCCAGCAGCTCTTTATTTTCATTTGAAAAAAGCGCCCCGCCTGCAAGCGGTGACCAAGCCATAGGCGCGATCTTGCGCTCTTGGAGGTACGCAACGTCACCATTGGTGAAACCTTGATGCGCAAGCAGGGAAAGTTCGATTTGGTTGGTTGCTAGAGGTGTGCTCATTGCGGATTGCAACAGTGTCCAATCGTGAAGCTTGAAGTTGGACACACCAACGGATCGTACCTTGCCAGACGCTACGACCTCATCCAATGCTGCGCCTGTTTCTTCGGCGTTCATCATCGGGTCGGGGCGGTGGATAAGCAGCACGTCCAAACGGTCGGTGCCCATGAGGCGCAATGAGTGTTCAACAGAAGCGATAATGTGCGCACGCGATGTGTCGTAATATTTGACACGCGCATCAGAATATCGGCCTGCGGGCGCAACGATATCGCATTTCGTGACGATCTCGATCTGATCCCGCAGCGACGTGCCACGCATCGCGTTGCCCATGATTTCTTCAGCTTCGTAGCCGCCATAGATGTCGGCCTGATCCATCGTTGTGATGCCTTGTGCAAGGCAGCTTTCGATCTTCGCTTGAACATGGCCTGTGCTGGTGTCGGCATCATCGCCAATACGCCACATGCCATAGACAAGACGGCTCAGGCTTACATCTGAATTTAGGTTAATACGGTCCAATTTAACGTCGCTCCCCCGCGCCAAGCGGTGTCAGTGGTGTGCTTGCTGGCACCCGGCCATAGGCATGGGGCAGCGAGCATGTTTTCAAGTTCGGCAGCACGAGGTTTCCAAAGTGCTTACATTCGTCAATATGTGGGTAGCCGGAGAAGATGAAGGAACGAATACCCATTTTCTGATAGGCTTCGATTTCGCTCATTACTTGGTCCGCGCTGCCAACAAGGGCTGCACCGCAACCAGAGCGCGCGCGCCCGACACCAGTCCACAGGTGTGGCTCAATAAAGCCTTCCATATCCGCCAGATCACGGTTTTTCGCTTGGTGGCTTACGCCGAGCGATGTGCTGTCCAGCGCGCGCTCACGAATAGCGCGGCCCTGTTCATCATCGAGCTTGGAAGTGATGTATTCTGCGTATTCACGCGCTTCGGCTTCGGTGTCGCGCACAATCATGTGGACGCGCAGACCGTAATCCAGCGTGCGGTTATAGCGCTCAGCGACCTGATTGACCGCAACCATACGCTCAGCGAGCTGGTCTTTCGGCTCTGGCCACATCAGGTAAACGTCGCAATGTTCACCGCACAGCTCTAGTGCAGAGGGAGAGTAGCCGCCGAAGTATAGCAACGGCCCGCCGGTTTGGTAGGGGCGGGCAGGGTCAGTGGAAACGCCTTCGAAATTGTAGACGTCGCCTTTGTGGTTAATCTCGTCCTGTGTCCAAGACTGTTTGAGGATTTCCACGACCTCACGAGAGCGCTGATAGCGGAATTCGCTGTCGGCTTTTTCACCGGGAAAATCAGATGAAATGATGTTGACCGTCAGGCGACCCTGCAACATGTGATCAAGCGTTGCGATGGTGCGCGCTAACATAATGGGCTGCATTTCACCGCAGCGTACAGCCGCCAACATATTGATTTTCTCGGTGATCGGCGCGCAGCCGGCAACGAAGCTCAGCGTGTCCTGACCGACCTGATATGAGGACGGGCAAAGGATGTTTCGAAAGCCCTGAGCCTCTGCTTCTTTCACGATGGAGGAGCAATGATCCCAGCTGGATCGCAGGTCTCCTTCGGGCACGCCGAGGAACTGATAGTCGTCAGAACACAGGGCAGAGAACCACGAGACTTCGGCCGCATCAAGGTCGGGAGAGGTAATCGGTACGACGGTCATGTGCGGCCTTTCAAATTCGTTATTTGACCTTGCGTAGCATCCCACAAAATGTAAATCAATGGTGTATCAATTTTTTGAGGTTTGCCACATGCCAGCGCAAAGCAGTCTTCCCCTTTATGTACAGATCGCGGAGCTTTTGATCCGCGACATTGCGGCTGGCCGCTATCTGGACGGCGAGCGGTTTCCGCCCGAGCGCGAGTTAGCAGAACGTTTGAGTACTACTGTAACCACGCTTCGCAAGTCTTTGATGATTTTAGAAGAAAAAGGACTCTTAAAGCGTATTCACGGGTCAGGAAATTATGTTCAAACGCAGGCTGATGTGGACAGCGTTTATGCATTTTTCCGTGTTGAATTACTTGCGGGTGGTGGTCTTCCGACGGCGCAACTTTTGTCGGTTTCGCGGGAAGTGAAGCCAGATGTGCTTCCTGAGTTTGGCCGCAGCGACGAAGGTTATCGGATTCGCAGATTGCGTAGTTTGTCCGGCGTGCCTTGCGTGCTGGAAGAGATCTGGCTCGATGCATCTTACGCGCCGAGCCTGAGTGCGGAGATGCTCTCCGACTCGCTTTACCTTTTTTACCGCGAGCGTTTGGGGCTGTGGATTACGCGGGCCGAAGATCGCTTGAGCGTCGCGCCGTGTCCGACATGGTCGCCAGATGGTTTTGCGCCAGAACATGGTGCGCCGCTCTGTTACGCGGAGCGGATTAGTTGGGCGCAAGATGGCGTGCCTGCGGAAGTCTCACGAAATTGGATCGATACGAACAAAGCGCGCTACATCGCGCGCATCAAATAGGGAGAAGCGTCCATGCAGACGTTCAAATACGGTATCTTGGGTTGCGGCATGATGGGCGGCGAGCACATTCGCAACATCGCACTTTTGGAGAACGCTGAGGTCGCAGCGATTTATGAGCCAAATGCAGAAATGCGCGCTGAGGCGCATGCGACGGCGCCCGGCGCCGCCCTGCCAGAGAGTGAAGATGACTTGATTGCGATGCCCGAATTGGATGCAATTTTGATCGCCTCACCGAACCACTGTCATGCGGCTCAGTTGGAAAAAATTTGCGCGGCGCGCTCTGATCTTGCGATCCTTGTGGAAAAACCCTTGTTCACAGACCCGGCGGACGCTGCGAAGGTCGCGGCGCTCAAGGCGGCTCACAAAGCGCCAATCTGGGTTGCGATGGAATATCGTTATATGCCGCCGATCGCGGCGTTTCTGGAGCAGTTGGAGGTGTCTACAGGCGGCACCAAGATGCTCACGATCCGCGAGCATCGCTTTCCATTCCTTGAAAAGGTTGGGGACTGGAATCGCTTCAACAGCAAAACGGGCGGGACCTTGGTTGAAAAGTGCTGTCACTTTTTCGATCTGATGCGGTTGGCGCTGGGTAGTGATCCTGTCCGCGTTATGGCGAGCGCAGGGCAGGCGGTTAACCACTTGGATGAGGCTTATGATGGCGTTGTTCCTGATATTTGGGACAGCGGCTATGTGATTGTCGATTTCGCGAATGGAGCGCGCGCTATGCTTGAGCTTTGCATGTTCGCAGAGGGGGCGCGCTATCAAGAAGAAATCAGCGCAGTTGGACCTGCGGGTAAAATCGAAGTGTTTGTTCCTGGCCCTGGTCGGTTCTGGCCTGAGCATTTGGGTGCGCCGCCCGTTGCGCGCCTTGTAGAAAGCCCTCGCAGCCCGATGGGGCCAAAAGAGCATGAAATTCCCGTCGATCCGACGCTTTTGGAGGTCGGAGATCACAACGGATCGACCTTTTATCAGCATCAACGTTTTGTCGCTGCTGTGCAGGGGCAGGGCGATGTTGAAGTTAGCCTTGAGGATGGGTCTTGGGCGGTTCGAATTGGGCAAGCTGCTCAGCAATCCGCGGCGACAGGCGCAGCAGTTACGCTGTGACAAGCGCTAAATCGCGTTGAAACACAATGTTTGATGCAAATCCGCCACGCCGCTACATTTAGTGGCGTGGCTGCCTAAAGTGGGCCGATTTCGCATAAAAGTGGCACTAAACCTTGTGCGTTTGATGCAACAATTCCTTGACAGTCTCTGGAAATGGCCGAATCGCTCAACATTTCCCCTATGAAATGCGGCGATAAATTGTTAGCAGTTGGGCATATTGAAAAAAGGCACGCCCAGAAGAGGCGGCCCGAGGTAGAGCGGTAAAGGTCATGAAAGCGATAGATTTCGTTGCCCGTAGGGGTGTGGGCGTTGTTGAGCGCGGAACTGTAGCAGCAGATGCTGCTGAGACGGTCGTTAACATGGGGTCAGGCGTAGAGTTCTCATTGAACCTCCAGCCAGGCGACATGCAGGCTTATAGCAGGCAAGGTGATAGTCTTGAGATCGTGCTCGCTGATGGGCGCGTTATTGTTCTTGAGGGCTACTTTGTTGGGGGGGGCGAAAACCCGAACCGACTGTTCATCAGTTCTGGCGGCACGTTGAATGAAGTGAATTTCATCGAAGGTGCGGACGGTGCGCTCTTTGCGCAGTACGGAACCTCCTCCGAATGGGGCAAGTGGAGCCCTGACAGCGAATTGGTATTTGTTGACGATCCAGACCTTTTGGTTGCGAGCGTTGATGGCGATCAGGATGTGTCGATGCTTGGTGCTGGCCTCTTGGGCGGCGCGGGCCTTCTCGGCGGCGGCGGTATCGGAACAGGTGCTTTGGCAGCTGGTGCAGCCGGTGCTGCATTGCTCGCGTCTGGCGGTTCTGGTGGCTCTGATGAGACACCCGCCGATACGCCTGTCGTTGAAGATCCGACAGAAGATCCAGAAGATCCAGATGACGTAGTCGTAGATCCGCGCATCGAGCCAACAGTTGATGGCACGGGTCGTGAAGACACATACGGCGGTGACGATCTTGAAGAAGAAGATCGATCAATCACTGTAAGCGGCACGGCGGAAGCTGGCTCTGACGTGACTGTGACCGTTGGCGGTATTGTGACAACTGTTGTTGCAGGCGCTGATAACACTTGGACAACAACGTTCGATGGCGACGACTTCCCTGCCGACGGCACATATGATGCACAGGTTACAGTTGTTGAAGCAGATGGCACAACGACAAACCTGACGGGTCAGACGGTTGTTATTGATACGACGCCGCCTGAAATCGATCCGACAGAAGGTACCCTGTCTAACGGCGATTCCGTGAACGCGGCGCTTTACGACACCGGAACAATCAATGTTGCGGGATCGGGTGAAGCGGGTGCTTCTGTTGATGTGACAATCGACGGTACAACACATTCTACCGTGGTTGGCGCTGACGGCACGTGGTCTGTAGATTTCGCAAGCGGCGAAATTACTCCAGGTGAGCGCACGGCTGATGTGATTATCACAACAACAGATTCCTTCGGCAACAGCTATACGCAAACTGAAGAGATGCTGATCGATACCATCGCGCCTGTCGTGAATGCGACATCAGGCACAGGGTCTGCTAGCTATGTTGTGAACTACGCTGATCTCACATCTGATGGTGTGGCTGATGTGGGCGGCACGGGCGAAGCCGGTGCGCGCATTCAGGTTGCTCTTGCAAATGGTACAACACGTGAAACCACTGTTGCTGAAGACGGCACTTGGAATGTTCAGTTCTCGACAGCGGAACTCGGCGGGATGAGCGGTGTAGACGGCTATACAGTTCCAGTCACGATTACGGCTTGGGACAGCTTCAACAACGCATCTGATCCGATCAGCGACACAATCCATGTGGATACATTGGGTGAAGTAGGCATCGCGTCTAACGTTTCCGGTGGCAACGATCACGTTGCGAACCAAGCTGAAACCAATGACGGTGCGTCCAACCTTATCCTGACGGGTACGTCTGAAGTTGGCACAACGGCAGTTGCAGTCACGATGAACGGCTTCACGCGCAATGCGACAGTCGATCCTGTGACGGGTGAATGGAGCGTGGCATTCGAGCCAGGCACATATGCGACAGGGACCAACTCTTATCCAGCGACAGCTGTCGCAACGGACGGAGCGGGCAACACATCATCCGCAAGCATGACAGTACGCGTTGATACTGAAGTCACAGACCTGTCTGTTTCTTCGCTTCAAGCAACTGGCGCTGACGGCATCCTTGGTTTGGATGACGCAGAAGGCGGCGTGACCTTGTCGGGTAGCATGGAAACCAACTGGACAGATGTTGCAGGCACACCAAGTGTTATCGTCAATTTCAACGGCGTGAACTATGTCGCGACTGTTGATGGCACTAACGGCACTTGGAGCGTGAACATCCCAGAAAGCGGAATTCCTGCGAACTATGAAGGCGCGATGCCTTACACAGTCACAGGCACAGATTCCGTTGGCAACATGTCCACTCTGAACGAAACCATCAACGTTGATACAAGCGTACCTGAGGGTTCAGAAATCCTTGGTTACTCTGCGAACATCGATGGGTCCGGTACTCAGAGCTATGACGAGTTCGAACTTGAGACCTCTTCCGAAACAGTTGGCCTGACTCAGGTTAACGCGGATGGCTCAGTGGATGATCTTGTCAGCGGCGTTGATTTCCTCGCAACTCCAAACGCATTCGATGCGGGTCAAACGGATTACGAACTGCGTGATGAACTTTCAGATGGTCAAAGCCTGATCATCACTGAAACGGACGCAGCTGGTAACAACGCTGGTACCTATGTTGTTCTGAACGATGGCACTGCGACACGTGATGTCTCAAACTCGAACCTTGGCGATTACAACATCGAAACCATCGAGCTCAGCGTTATGGACAACACACAGTTGACCCTGACCGAAGCTGATATCGTTGCACTGTCTGGTAACACAGACACTGTCGCGGTTCGCGGTGGGGCAGACGATGCTGTTGATATCACAGGTGCAACAGCGGCAGGCACAACGACCGAGAATGGCGTTGATTATAACGTCTACTCCTTGGGCGATGCGACTATCTACGTTGAAGACGAAATCACCAACGTCACAATCTAAGTGACACCAAAGAGCGCCGTTCCTCTAGGCGGCGCTCTTTGCAAAATAAAAATACGGTGTAACGGTTTCTGGTGAGGTTTTGGGGCAGATGACGGGTACGAAGGTACAATCTGGATTGTTGATAGCGGGCCTAGCTTTAGGGCTTTCAGGCTGCGTCAGTTCAACAGATGAAAATATTCCATTGGTGTCGCGCTTTAAAAGTGACGAAGCCAACCTTGCCCAACCGAAAGCGGAGGGGCAGGGTTTTTCGCTTTTCAAGAAGGCGAATTCCGATGCTGCGGCTGATGCGTCCGAGACGCCGGTTGCGAGCAACCCATTCAAGGGCATGTTCAAAAAGGACGAGACAGCGGACGCAAGCAGCGCACAAACCGCATCCAACCCGCTCAAAGGCATGTTCAAAAAGAGCGACGCCGACGCTGCTGCGGATGAAAGCGTGTCTCAAAATGCTGGCGGCACCAAATTTGCAGCGCTCTTTAAGCCTAAGGCTGACGACGCGTCCTTGAGCGTGGCTGACCGTAAGGCACAGAAACAAGCAGAAGCGCGCGCAAAAGAAAGCGCTGAGAGCATCATTATTTCGGGTCTGCAATCTCGCCGATCCATCCTGCCAAACGGCAGCGCCTACGATCAGGTCGCTGACAGCGTGTTGGCTGCGAACTCCCGAGCCGCTGAATCAGAACTTCGTGCAGCACGACTGCGCGCTGTGGCGGCGTCAAAAAACTGGCTGCCCTCAATCGGCCCTTCCATCTCGCTTTCCTCCCTAGGTGATTTGGTTGCGAACCTGATTGTCGAGCAAGTCCTTTTTGACAACGGTCGTAAGAAAGCAGAACGCGAATACGCAAAAGCAGATGTTGAGGTGGCCGCGGTCAACCTATCCATCGACACGAACGAGCGGGTGTTCACAGCACTCGGCCTGTACCTCACAGCGCAAGAAGCCGCTGAGAAGGCTGATCTGAGCACAACCGCATTCAATGACATGAGCCACTTTGAGTACATCATGTCCGAGCGCGTGCGCGGCGGTGTATCTGATCGTTCCGACCTCGTGGTTCTTCGTCAGAAGCTGGCAGAGATCCGCAGTGATATGGCGTCCAACCAGGAAGCGCGCAACGCGGCGTTTGCCGAACTCAATGCTATGTCTATCGGTTCGCTGAATGGCATTCGCGGCCTACCTGATTTCAATGTGAATGGTCTGAGCTCCAAACCGCTCGCGATCTTGTTGGCGGAAGCTGAAAAAGAACGCGCCGTTGCGGAAGCCACGATGGATCGCGCAGGTCACCTGCCGGGTCTTAAGGCATCTGGATCAACGGGGACCTCTGGCAATTCGCTTGGCTTGAACGTGACAACCGATTCACTTTTGAACCTTGGCACAGGCGCAAACCTGAAAGCGATTGAAGCCACTAAAGAGGGCGCCCAGCGTCTCGTCGCGCAAGCGCGTGAAGACAGCAACCGTCGTCTGCGCGCCCTTGAAGCGCAGCTGAGCGGCGCAGAGCGTCAAAAGGGTGAAGCACGTAATCTAACTTCGCAATCCAAGAAAAACCTCGATCTTTTCCAAGCGCAGTACAAAGCCGGCACACGTCAGGTGATGGATGTGGTTGGCGTTTACGAGACCTACGCACGTCAGCAAGAAAATGCCGCTGATTTGCGTTTCAAAGCCGCGCGCTTGAAACTCGAAATCGCAAATGAGATGGGTCTCTTGGCCAGCGGAGCAGAGATTTGAGCAAAGCCTCACGCATTCCTACGATCATACAAGGTGGCAAGGCGGTTCTCGGTGCGATCTCTGGAGTGGCGGCTGAGCCTCAAAAGAGTGACGCGCCGCGCTATAGCGAAAAGACAAAGACCCGCGCTGACCTGATCAAGCTTTATGCGTCCTTACTCGGCACGCAGGCGGTTTCGACCGATCTGCTGGAAACTGTCGCGGCCCAATCAGGTAGTGGTGACACGCTGGAGGCGGATGGCTACGCGGCTGCGTTGAAATCTGTGGGCCTCACCGTTGAAACGGGCCGCATCACCGATGTGACGCCAGATATCTGGCCCGCCATCGCGCAGATGACGAATGGGCAATATGTGCTCGTGCTCAGCCAAGAGCGCGGTGATCTGATCCTTTATGATCCCACTTGTACTGATAGCCGCGCGCAGGTGCCTTACGGTGAATTCAGCCCGTATTTCTCTGGTACAATCATCAAAGCCGAAGCGCCGCTGGAACAAATCAGCGACGCGCATAAAACGGCGAAACTGAACGAGCATTGGTTCTGGAGCCATTTCCCCAAATTCTCACGCCACTTTGGCGAGGTGATCATGGGATCCTTCGTGGCGAACATCTTGGCCGTTGCTGTCGCGCTCTTCTCTTTGCAGGTCTATGACCGCGTGATCCCGCACCAATCCGAAGCCACGCTTTGGGTGCTCGCGGGCGGCGCGGCTATCGCCTTGTTGATGGAATCCTTCATCAAGATCGCGCGCGCACGTCTTTTGGACGGAGCAGGTCGCGCGATTGAATTGGAAGTACAAGCCACATTGATGGATCGCGTCCTCGGCATGCGTTCCGATCTAAAAGGGCGCTCACCCAGCCAGCTTTTCTCAGCGATGCGCGAATTCGGCTCTGTGCGCGAATTCTTTACCGCGTCTACCGTTGGCACGATCACAGATATTCCGTTCATCTTTGTCTTCCTGTTCCTCGTGGCCTCCATCGCAGGCAATGTGGTTTGGGTGCTCGTCATCGGTGGTATCTTGATGGTCCTGCCAAGCTATTTCTTGCAAAAGAAGATGATGCGCCTGACTGAGGAAACCCAAGGTGCCTCCGCCAAAGCATCGCGCCTGTTGCAAGAAGCTCTGTTCGAACTCGACACCGTGAAAACGCAGCGCGCCGAAGATCGTGTGCGCCGCATGTGGCAAGAGCTGACAACACTGTCCGCGATGAAGTCATCTGAGCAGCGCCGCTTGTCATCTAACCTGACTTTCTGGTCCCAAGGTGTTCAGCAAGCGACCTATGTGAGCGCGGTTGTTGCTGGTGCCTATCTCGTTTTCGCGGGTGAGTTCACGGTCGGTTCTATCATTGCGACCGGCATCTTGACCTCCCGCACGCTCGCGCCGCTGACACAGCTCGCGGGCACGATGGCACGTTGGGGCAATGTGAAATCCGCACTTGATGGTCTCGACGGTATTGCCGACGCGCCACAAGACGCGGAAGCAGGCCGCACCTATCTGCGCCGTGAAAAGCTTGAAGGACGGTTTGAGCTGCGCGACGTGATGTTTCGCTATGATGAAGAGGGCGCACCGACACTCGATATTCCGGGCGTGGCTTTGAACGCGGGTCAATCGGTTGCTGTACTTGGCACCAATGGCTCTGGCAAATCCACGCTTTTGAAAATCCTCTCTGGTCTCTATTCGCCAACTTCCGGCCGTGTGTTGATTGACGGCACCGATATGAACCAGATCGAGCCGCGCGATCTGCGCCGTTTGATTGGCTACCTTGGCCAAGACGTGCGTCTGTTCACGGGCACGCTGCGCGATAACATGAACCTCAACATGCTTGAGCGCGACGACGAACGCCTGATGAGCGCGCTTGATTTCGCAGGCCTTGGGCAGTTCGTGAAGAACCACCCTAAAGGCCTCGATCTGCAAATCCACGATGGCGGCGCTGGCCTGTCGATTGGTCAACGTCAGTCCATTGGTTGGGCGCGTCTATGGCTGCAAGACCCAGCGATTTGTCTGCTCGATGAACCAACAGCTGCGCTGGATCAGACACTGGAAAACACGCTCGTCAGCCGCCTTGAGACATGGCTTGAGGGGCGCACGGCGGTTATCGCAACGCATCGCGTGCCGATTCTGAAATTGACGGAACGCACGCTGATCCTCCAGAACGGCCGTATGGCGGTGGATGGTCCACGCGATCAGGTTCTGGCGCATCTTAACAGCAAATCCACAAACGCGGCGAATGGAGCCTAAGGCATGAGCGCAGCGAACATGACCAATCTCACGGCGCAAATGAACGAGCGCATGAAAGGACCGAGCTTGATGATCTGGCTCTGCGCTGGTTCTGTTTGGCTGTTTATCGTTTGGGCGGCCTTTGCTTGGATCGATGAAATCGTGCGCGCGGATGGCTCTTTCATTTCGTCGTCTCGCCCGCAGATCATTCAAAACCTTGAAGGCGGCATTCTGGCCGAGCTTCTCGTCAAAGAGGGCGATGAGGTCATGCAGGGCGATATCCTCGCACGGCTTCATGGCACGCAATTCCAATCCTCTGTGGACGATCTCGCCGAGCAGATCACAGGGTTTGAAGTACGTCGTTTGCGCTTGGAGGCGGAACTCGCAGGACAGTTTGATTTCAACATCCCCTCCAACTTGGCCGCGCAAGCGCCGGGCATGGTGGCCTCTGAAAAAGCGTTGCTTCGTGCGCGCCAATCCGATTTCGTCTCGCGCCGCGAAGGCGCGCAGCGGGTGCTTGATCAAGCGGCCAAAGAGCTTGGCTTGATGGAGAACATGTTAAAACGCGAAATCGTTTCGCTGATTGAAGTGACCCGCGCGCGCAAGGCACATGCGGATGCGCAGATCAAACTCGATGAGGTTGTGACCACGACTGAACTCGAACGCGCACAAGAATTTTCTGATGTTCTGAAAGAGCTGGCAACGCTCAAACAGAACATGAAGTCCAGCACCGACCAGTTGAACCGCACCGTGCTCGTTAGCCCGATGCGCGGCGTTGTGAACAACCTGTCTGTGACGACCATCGGCGGCGTTGTGCGCCCGGGTGAAGAAATCCTGCAGATCATTCCGCTTGATGAGGAACTGTTTGTCGAGGCGCGTGTAGCCCCCGAAAACATCGCCAACATCCGTCGTGGTCAAGAAGCGACGATCAAGCTGAGCGCCTATGACTATACGATCTACGGCACGCTCAAGGCGCGGGTTGGCTTTATCTCTGCGGACACGTTCAAAGACGAACGTTCCCGCGCGGCGGACGGTGATCCGCATTATAAGGTGACGCTCAAGGTGGATATGAACAGTTTGACAGATCGTCAGACAAGTATCGAAATTCGCCCTGGTATGCAGGCGAGCGTGGAGCTGCACACGGGTCAAAAGACTGTGCTGCAATATCTGCTCAAGCCGCTTTACAAGTCCAAAGAAGCCCTGCGCGAGCGTTAAGCTCCTAGTAGCATCAATTACATTTAGGAAATCTTATGACCTGCGCACTTTGCTCCGCTGCGTCTGCAACGACGATTGACCTGGAGGGCGCATCGATGAGCGTTCCGCTTTGCGAGTCCTGCGTCGCGGGCGTTCAAGGCGCTGTAGAAGATGCGCCGCATTGGCAATGCCTGCATGACGCAATTTGGAGCACAGAGCCTGCGACACAGATCGCAGCCTTTCGCGCTTTGAAGAACCTTGAGCATGCTGTTTGGGCGCGTGACTTGCTTGAGATCGCTTATCTTGAGCCAGAGGTCCTAACCGCGGCGCAAAACGTGGCCGAGCCTGCATTGCTCCACCGCGATAGCAATGGCGCTGTGTTGAGTTCCGGGGATACGGTCGTGCTGATCAAAGACCTCCCTGTGAAAGGCGCAGGGTTCACCGCCAAGCGCGGCACAGCCGTTCGCAATATTTCATTGGTTGCGGATAACGCAGGTCACATTGAGGGGCGCGTTGAAAGCCAACGCATCGTGATCCTGACCGAGTTCGTCAAAAAGAGCGGATCCTAGAGATCATAGAGGATGGTCACAGGCCCATCGTTGAGCAAATCCACCGCCATATCCGCGCCGAATTCGCCTGTTTCGACAGGGATATCAAGCGCGGCCAAAGCTTGCGCAAAATGTTCGTAGAGCTGCTTGCCGATATCAGGCGCGGCGGCGGCTGAGAAACCGGGTCTGTTACCGCGCGATGTATCGCCTGCAAGGGTGAATTGGCTCACCACCAAGGCGCTGCCACCAATGTCTTTGAGCGAGAGATTCATCTTGCCGCTCTCGTCTTTGAAAATGCGCAGCTTGGATATTTTGGCAGCCAGCTGATCCGCTTTGACCGTGTCATCGCCTTGCATCGCGCAGACGAGGATCAAAACACCATGAGCGATTTCACCGATGATCTTGCCATCTACGGTGACGGAGGCGCGGGTGACGCGTTGAACGACAGCTTTCATGGATCAGTCTTTCCAGTGCAGGATATCTTCTAAAGGCGCGCGAGATGTGCGGAAATTATTCGCGGGGTGCGCCGTGTCTTCATAGCCAAATGAAATGGCGCAGAGGATTGTACGATCCTCTGGCACGTCAAAGTGGCTTCGGATCAGCGGCGCATAAGATGCAATGGCCGCTTGCGGAATGCTCGCAACGCCCAAGGCCTGCGCGGCTAGTGTAAATGCCGTGATAAACCCGCCGCAATCCAATGCGCCGTAAGGGCCAAGTTCCGCGCCTGCGGTCACGATTGCGACGTGCGGTGCGCCGAAGAACTTGAAGTTCTCCATCATCTGCGCGCCAGATGCAGCGCGGTCGCCTTTCTCAATGCCAACAGCATCATAGAGCTGAAAGCCGCATTCACGGCGGCGTTCCTGATGGGCACCAGTGTATTTGCTAGGGAAAGGGATATCCGGGGCAGGGGCGTTTGTTTGCATATAGTCTTGCAAAGCCACGCGTAGCCTTTCTGTGGCGACCCTATCGGTGACGATCACTTGCCACGGCTGTGCGTTGCACCAAGAGGGAACGCGTCCGGCGGTGCGCAAGATTTCTTCAATAATCTCGCGCTCAACAGTTTGGTCTAGAAATGCACGGCAGGAATGCCGCTCTGCCAACAGCGTGTTCAATGTATCGATCTGGCTCATTGTGACATCGCGGCCCCGTAGCCAATCGCAAGCGCGAGTATGAGGCCGAGGATCACAGCAAAGGTGATCTTCCAAGCGGAATAGGGTCGCTCGCCTTGTACGCGCCCTGTGGAGCCATTCACGACGAAGCGATAGGTCTTGCCGCGGTATTTGTAGGCCGCGAGCCAGACAGGCAGGAGAATATGTTTGAAGGTCACATCATCGACGTTTGTATCGACGTTGTGAATACGCTGACGATCCCCGCCGATATCGAACTTGATATCCCGTTCGATGACACGATCCATGTGATGACCCGCTTCGGAAAACCCAGCAGACAATTCGACTGTGTAGCCTTCCGCGCGCAAACCTGCGAGGAATTCAGGGCTGTAGGGTTCCAGCGCGGCTAAGTCCCACGGCTCTAGCGCATCTGTATAGCGCTTGGGCAGTGAGGTCGACGCAAGCACCAGCACATCGTCAAAGAAACGCGCAACGCGGCCCGAGACAGAGCGCCAGCGCACTTTGGGGACACGCACTTGTTCCGGCTTTCCGTCGCGCATGACTGTGCGGGTTTCGTAATAGACCGTGCCGCGCTCGCCCGAATAGCGCGATTGTGTGTCCGCATCAAAAGTCCAGTAGGGCACGTAAATGCCCTGCATTTTACGCCCCTTACGCGCGTAGTTCTGCAAGCCGTTTGGCGCAAACCAAAGCCGCCCGAGCCAGTCACCCATCGCGCCGCGCGCCGTGCGTTCATCGAGCGCGAATGGCAAAACCGCCTTTGGCTTGATGTGGCGGTGCGTGCCAGTGCCCGTGACAACAGGTGTCGCGCAGAAGGGGCATTCGCTGGCGTGTTCTGCATCGCCCATTTCGACCTGCGCGGCGCAATTGGGGCAGGACAGAACGCGGGTTTCTTCGATTTCCGCCTCTGGCAATTGCGCATTGAGCGCCGCGTCAAAGTCGAGTTCGCGAATAGGCTGGGCACTGCGGCCCATGCCTTCAATCGGTGCGCTGTGCCCGCAATGATCGCACGTCAGCTGACCTGCCGCAGGATCAAAACGAAAATCCGCGCCGCATTGATCGCATGGGAAACGGTGGTCTGCTATGTCGCCCGTCTGCGCATCTGACATGGTTCGGGAGCCTCCGGCGGAAGTTTATTTGGAAAGATGAAAAGCGCCAGCTTTAGGCCGCTGGCGGTGGGGGCGGTGGCATGATGGTGAAGAGCTGCGCGAGTTCTGTGACGTCGCTTGCAGGTTTCCAGCCGTCTTGGCCTGCTGTCCAGACCAGGCTTTCCCGTGTCAGGCTGCCCTCGGACGCCATACGGCCCATTTTCGCTTTGGAGAAGGGGCCAGTTGTTTGTCCGTTCGCGGCGATGTGCCAGACGTGTTCCACTGGGGGCGGCGGCGGTGTTGGTGCTGCTGCCTGTTGCACAGGGGCTGCTGCTGGGGCCGCGCCCCATGGACCAGCTTGCGCCATGCCTTGCGCCATTTGCATGCCAAGGCCTGCGCCCATGCCTGCTTGGATCGCAGCAGCACCGCCGCCATCACGACCCAAGGCTTCGGCGGCTTGGAACTGCATGTATTCGTTGAGATTGCCGATAACCCCCATGGACGAACGTTTGTCCATGACTTCTTCCACCGCGGGCGGCAAGGAGATGTTTTCGATGTAGAGTTCTGGCAGGGACAGGCCATATTCGGCAAGCTGCGCTTCGATCTCTTTCGCGACGAGCTGGCCGAGTTCGCGGGTGTTCGCCGCCATGTCCAGAACAGGAATGCCTGAGCGCGCGATTGTGCGGGAGAATTCCTGCACGATGATATTGCGGATTTGGAAGCTGATCTCATCCATCGTGAATTCGCCGTCGGTGCCTACGATTTCCGTCAAGAAACGTGCTGGATCAGAGACCTTAACACTATAGGTCCCAAAGGCGCGCAGGCGCACAGGGCCGAACTCAGGATCGCGCGCGATGATCGGGTTTTTGGTGCCCCATTTCAAATCGTTAAAGCGCGTTGTGTTGACGTAATAAACTTCGGATTTGAACGGCGATTGGAACCCGTGATCCCAATGATTGAGCGTCGTCATGATCGGCATGTTGTTGGTCTCAAGCATATAGAGACCGGGTGTGAAGACATCCGCGAGCTGACCTTCGTGAACGAAAACAGCGGCTTGGCCTTCGCGAACTGTCAGTTTCGCACCGTATTTGATCTCGTGGCCTTCGCGTTCAAAACGCCAAACCATTGTGTCGCGTGTATCATCCGTCCAGTGAATGACGTCGATAAACTCGCCGGTGAGAAAGTCAAAAATACCCATGGAATTAATCCTTCATTCAGGTGGTCAGTTCGTTGTGTTTCAAGAGCCTGCTCCCAAGCGTTCACTCGCCATTTGACGAATGATGGGGCGCGCGGCCTCGAGGGTCATGCCTGTTGTCAGGCGTGGATCGTAAAGCATGCCGAGCAAATGCGCATCATGCGTTGTCAGCAAAGCGAATTCATCATCATCGTTAAAGATCGACGGGCGCGCAGCAGGGCTATCGTTGGCAAGGCCAAGGCCCTGCGCCAATTCTTCGTGAATGCAGGAACGCAAAAGCAAATCGGGATGCTCGGCGCGGATCAGCGCGACGGCTTGCGTATACCCGTAGGCGCCTTGGTTGCCCGAAAACGCCACGACGAGGCAATGGATAGAGCGGGGGAGTGTCGCGAAGACGCGAAGCGAGTTGGGATCAATGCGCGGCACGAGCGCGCGAACCCGGTCTTGAACATGATCGCGGTCATCTTCGCTCATGATCAGAACGTGGAAATTGGCGCTGCTGGCGCTAGTGCCAATGGGGTGACCTGTCGAGCGGGCAAGGCGGGCAGCATAGCTTGAGATATTACTGCGATACCGTTCTTGTTGGCTCGCGCTAAGGTGAGAGCCGAATTCGACGTTGAAACGAACAGGACCTTCCCACCGTTTGAGACGACCAGCTTGACCGTTACTCGCGCCGAGGCCGACGCCTGAGTATTCGTCATAAAAAGCGATACGTTCGAAATCGCGCGCTAGCATCGTGTCGGTGTAGGGGGTGTCAGGACCACCGCCATCTGTGCGCAAAAGACCTTGCACCAAAAGATCAGCTTGAACGCGGCCATAATAGGTCGCGAGTGCGAGGCTCTCAGTCGATTGGACCTTTGGTTCAGGCGCTGGGGGGAGGGGCTTTGTCGCGGGGCGCGGGGAAACCTCTGGCCCTGAGGACGTTTGCGGCGCATCAGTGACGCACCCCGCCAGCGCGAATGCGCCAAGCAGGGTTGCCAGTGGTGCTATGCGCCGCAGAGCTTTCATTTAGCCTGCAGACGTAGCGATGTTGTCGCCTGTACCTGTCGACTTGGCTTTTGCTGCAGCGAGCGTGTCGCGCAGATCGCCTTCCATTTTCTGCAATTCCGCTTCGGCTGCGGCGCGCTTAGCTTTGCCTTCGTCGGCGATTTGCAGGCTTTCCTCGATCGTACCGATAAGATCTGCGTTGGCTTGTTTGACCGCTTCGATATCAAAGACACCGCGCTCCATTTCGGTGCGGATCATCTTGTTGCTCTCGCGCAGGTTCGCCGCGTTAGATGTGAGCAGCTCGTTCGTCAGATCATTTGCATCACGGACCGCAGCGGCCGCTTCGGCGGAGCGCTGGATTGTAACTGCCTGTGCCAATTGCGTTTCCCAGAGCGGAACCGTGTTGACCAAAGTCGAGTTGATCTTGGTCACGAGGGACTTGTCGTTTTCCTGAACCAAACGGATGGAGGGCAGAGACTGCATCGTCACCTGACGCGTCAGTTTGAGATCATGAACACGGCGTTCCAGATCGTCACGCGCGGCGCGCAGATCGCGCAGCTCTTGCGCTTTCATCACCTGATCGCCTTCTGGGGCGGCTTGGACTTCAGCGTCTTTTGCAGGGATGTCGTTTTCATCAAGAAGACGGATTTTTTCTTCGCCCGCCGCGATGTAGAGCGCCAATTCGTCATAGAAGGCGAGCGTCTTGTCATAGAGCATGTCGAGTGATTTGATGTCCTTGAGCAGTGTGTGCTCATGCTCCAGCAGGTCTTCTGTCACCTTGTCGATCTGGCCTTGAACCGTTTCAAATTTGGCGGTGAATTTCGCAAATGGCGCGGCGCGACCGATCAGTTTTTCCCACCAACTGCGCTTGCGGCGCACGTCGAGTTCGGACACGGAAAAACCGCGGATCGTCGTGACGATGTTGCGCAGGCTATCGCCCGCGGGGCCGACGTCTTTGTTGCGCACATCCTGCAGCATCGCTTGGGAAATCACTTGCAACTCGGCTTGGGCGCCAGAGCCGAATGAGACGATGGAATTTGTATCATCCATGTCGATTTCACTCATACGCTTTGTGATCTCGGCGCTGACAGGCGCATCCGCATCAGCGAGCGCAACAACGGCGTTTGCATCTGTGGGTTCGGCAAGAACCACTGCGTTTACTTCTTCGACGAGCGACAGGGTTTCCTGTGCTTTGGCTTGGATTGTAGAGGCCATATTCGTTAACTCCAGGTTATGACGGGCGCACGCCCTCGCGCTGCAGGCGTTCGCGCAGCACTTCAATTTCAACTGTTAGATCGCTGCGGTCATCCAGCAGCATCTTGCGGGTTCTCTCGGAAAAATTCTGCTCTAGATCGTCGAGTAGAGCAGCGTAATCGTTGCGCGCTTGTGCATCACCCGTGCGCGCATTGATGTCAGCAAACTTGATCGTCGCATCGCGCGCACCGCGCAGATAAACGCCCATGTATTTGCGCGCAGCGGTCAAATCGCGGGGGTCTTCTTCGACGGTGCGAAACAGCTCACGCGCTGTGCGCTGGAATTGCTCAACACGGCGCTCCATGCCGCGATCACCTGCACGCAAGATCGCATCGGACATGGCGCTCAAGTGTGCTTCGGCTTCGTCCACAACGCGGCTTACGCGATCCTGCTGGAAGGTATCGATGCCCTCCATGCCCTTATCTTTTAGCGGATCAGGGCCAAAGGCGGCAAAGTGCAAGCCAGCGCCTGCAAGACCAAAGATCAGCGGCGACAAGATTGCAAAGCCATCGGCATGGGCTGTTACGGCCAAAGCCGCGCCGATACCGGTAAGGGCAGAGGCGATGATTTTACGAGGTAGGGCCGGACGGCGCGCAACCTTGCGTGCGTTGTATTCTGCCTCGGCGCGCAGACCAGAGCGCAAGAGCCAAGCAGATAACGTGAGCGTACCAGCGCCCACTAGGCCAAGCGCCATGGGAATAGCGCCGCCCCAAATCGTGGTTGCCACAAGAACAATCGCAGGCACGAAAAGAACGTTTGATCGTGCGCCAGCCGCATCAGGGTTAGCCCCATGAAAGCTATTGCGCGCGGGCGCGTCATGTTCGGTTTGGGTGCTGCCATCAGGGCTATATTTGCCCCCGAATTTCTGAGCCATGCTTATAACCCTCCGAGCCAGCCAGAGCTGACGCCAAACAGTAAGACGATCAAAGCGATATATGCGAATTTCTGTAGACCGGTTCCGGTCATAAAGGCCCCCAAAATGTAACGTGCACTTAAACTATGTGCTCAGGATCGTAAAAAAACCAGTGCCAAGCGGGGGAAAAACACATGGCTTTCCCCCCTGACGTGTAGTTAAGCGCTTAGTGACGCGATGCTGTGCGACGCTCTGCGTTCAATTTACGGCTGTAGCCAGACTGGATCACCTCTACCGCCACCAAGACGATGACAGAGAAGTAGAAGGTCGTTTTGGACATCGGGATAATTTCATATCCGAACACCTTTAGCGCAAGGCTTGGATCATGCATCGCATGTGCCGCCGCTTGACCGGATTCACC
>NZ_JBDWVM010000157.1:0-3437 GCF_039984035.1 Planktotalea sp.
CCTAATTAGCCCACACAAACAGTGGCCCGTTCGTCTATCGGTTAGGACGCCAGGTTTTCAACCTGGAAAGAGGGGTTCGATTCCCCTACGGGCTGCCACTTTCACCAGATAATTTCATTTATGTGGGCTTTTTGGTTGGCTTAGTTGGTTCGTTTCACGATTTTACCACTGCATATATCCCATAGGTTTATGGGTGAGAGTAGCGTCGTCTGCACATGTCTGGTGGCCCCAAGAGGCCCCGCGCAGTCCCCTCTCAAACCCCAGAAATTCCGCGCGCGTCTATGCATCACACATCTCTGAATGTCAGGTTTCTGTTCTGTTTTTCACGCAACATACGGCGTACTAGAGTGGCCTTCGTGACCTGAGTCCCAAGTCTCCTCCAGCTTTGCGCGGAGTCCTTAGGGTTAAATCTTTGGCGTTAAGCTGCCATTTTGTCCATCGCCTTTCTCTGCAAGAATTCCGCCGGCGTCAGGTTGCCCAATGCGGAATGAGGTCTGCGCCAGTTGTAGTCCTCGTGGCATTCTTCAAGCGTTTTGCGGGCCCCGCCCAATGTGCCGAGCAGTGTTTCATTGAGGCATTCATCCATTGCTCAGCAGTGTATATTTACATGCAGGAGAGGGGCGTAGCTTGCCGTTGAAGCTTTCGATGAAGCCGTTCTGCTGGGGCTTTCCAGGCGTGATATAGTGCCAATTGATGCCTGCATCCTGCACCCATTTGAGGATCGCCATGCTGGTAAACTCTGTGCCGTTATCCGAGACTATTGTCTTCAGTGCAGCGCGCTCAGCAATGATGCGGTCCAGTTCTCGAACAACACGATGCCCTGACAAGGATGTGTCTGCAGCCGGCACCAAGTTCTCACGGCTGTAATCATCCACAACGGCCAAGATGCGGAAGCGACGTCCGTCTGTGAGCGCGTCGGATACGAAATCCAAGCCCCAGTGTTGGTTCGGACCATCCGGCAGCACCATTGGCTTTCTCGTACCCAAAGCACGCTGCCTGCCACCTCTGCGCCGTACCTGCAGCTTCTCTTCGCGGTATATGCGCCTCACCTTCTTGTGCCCGCTCATGCGTGTAAAGAGGCACTTCTGGGTGACAGTTCACTGTGAAACCTTCTCACGTGAACACGGCGGCACCCAAACCGTCGCCTTTCTCTTGAAACTCGCTTGATGACATCTCTCAGTTCAATATCATCACCTCGACGCGACAGATATCGGACCGAAGATCGATCAACTCGTAAAACATCACACGCCCGCCGCTGGCTCACATCATGCGCCTCGCACAAGTGGACCACAGCATTCCGCTTAGCCCATGCGTCCATTGTCCATTGTCCTCGGACCAATGGCGGACAAAGGCCACATCGTCACCACTTTTTTTGAGCTTGCCGCTCTCGTCTTCAAGCGCACCCAGCCGCTTCGCATCTGAGGGCTCCACTCTCGGGATCATGCTACGCCTAACCCTGCCGTGCAGCGTATCCCGCCATACTTCGATTTGTATTTGTAGAACGTCGCCGAGCTGATCCCGTGCCGACGACATACGTCAGCAGTCTTCTCGCCAGCTTCCTGTTCCTTGACCCTCTCAGCAGATTGCCACGCAATCGCCTGCCGGGCAGTGCATGATCTATCCGTCCGTGAAACGTGCTGTCATCCGTCCGTCCTTTTGTTGGGCGGACTCTACACAAACTTGGAGGAGCTTTAACGGCGCAGTCAATTGCTCGAAAGAGACCGGAACTAAACCGCGACACGAGCATATCTGGCGCGCGCGTAACCCGCGAATTGGGCGCACTTGTGCGTGTCTACGGGAAGCCAGCTTGTATTGTCAGCGATAATGGGACGGAGTTCAACGGCCGTGGGATCCTGAAATGGGCCGGCGATAACGACGTGGATTGGCATTACATTGATCCCGGCAAGCCTCCGCAGAATGGCTTCATCTATAGCTTCAACGGCAGCCTGCGAGACAAGGTGCTGAATGAGAAGATCTTCGACACGTTAGATGATGCCCGCCGAAAGCTGGCCCTCTCACGATACAACTACAATAACGTCAGACCGCGTTCATCGCTGGGGAACCAAACGCTCGCAAAAGCGCGCTGAGCCCCGGAGCAATTTGAGGGCACCGCGCACGCCGCGCTTGCCCAAACTGGCGAGAGGGGATAGCGACCACAAGTTCAACATTGCGCCCAACCTACTGGATCAGAACTTTGCATCAGATGGTCCCAATCAAAAGTGGGCAGGTGATATTACTTATATCCAGACGCGTGAGGGTTGGCTTTATTTGGTTGTGATCTTGGTTTTACATCGTCGGCGTGGGATCGGCTGGACCGCGAGCAGCAGCCAATATTGTTCACACGACTATCAGAAGGTTCTGCGCCATCATGGCTTCAAGGTATCCCTATCACGGTTTGCGGGCAAACCACTGCCCGGCAGTGGATGAGCGATAACGGCAATTAAAGCAGGACTTATCTGGTGGGAGGCCTGAAACACACGCAGATAAGTCGAGATGGCTATCCTCGAATATATGAATGGCTTCTACAACCCACACCGTCGACACTCAACATTGGGTTGGAGAAGCCCTGTCGCTTTTAAACAAAAGGTAGCCTAAACGAGCAATTGGCGCAGCAAGAAGGAACGACAGGTCAACGGGTCAACGGCCAGCGCTGTGCTGCAACACTGGGTGCTTTTTCGCGAGGCGGTGTATTGCCCTAATCCGTTGTTTCAGGTTCTGGTGCAGGAGCGCTGTCATGGTATTTTTGACCGTCTGCGCCCAGTGTGAAACGTTCAACTTTGGTGTTTCGTCATTCAGCAACATCGACGCGCTATCCGTTGCCTAGCTCTCGTTGCGCAGGCTACGCTCATATCTATCGTTCAAATATAACACAAAAGTAAATTCGTCCAAGCAGTGATGCTTGCTGCAAATGCAGATATTCAGACCGCGCCAGCTCTACGTCGCGTGCGATGTGACCTTTAATTCTGCTATCTTCAACCCCAGCTGGCCGTTTCGCGCACGGTGCGTTTAGGCGTTTGGCACCGCAACCGCCAGGTTAGCGTACCGTCTTAGTGTTCCTGCCTATCCTCGTAAAACGCCACACGCGCACCGCTCAAACGATGCTGCAACCGGTATCGTTACGCTAAATTCGCGACCCATAAACGCCAGCATATTCAGCATCCTGCTCAAAAAGTGCCGCCACAAAAAAACGCCCGCTCCGAAAAGCAGGCGTCTGAAATTGTTTTGATTTTTGCCGTTCGGCGTTAGCGTTTGGAGAACTGGAAGCTCTTACGCGCTTTGGCCTTACCGTATTTCTTACGCTCAACCACACGGCTGTCACGTGTCAGGAAGCCAGCGGCTTTCAAGGCACCACGCAGCGCGGGATCATAAAGTTGCAGCGCTTTGGACACGCCGTGCTTGACCGCACCAGCCTGACCAGACAGACCGCCACCCTTAAC
>NZ_JBDWVM010000158.1:0-7166 GCF_039984035.1 Planktotalea sp.
TACCGCTTGATGGTGAACGTAGCCGCAGCAACAACAGCTTCTCGCTGATTGGTGAAAACGATCAAATTATCTCACAAACCGAAGTCAGCCTGAAAGACGGTCACGTCAAAGGCTTTACGCTGATTTGGCCAAAAGGCGATGAAGAACGTCGCACCCGTTTGCTTGCTGAAATGCAGGCCAGCTTTGCGCGCCTTGACGGTGTGCTCGATCCGACAGCGGGCATGGATGAGTTGCAGCAAATTGATCTGGTCTCTGGCCTAAAGATCCGCACGCCCCGCCTGTCGCGCAGTGGCTTTTATGTCGCCTCCAATGGCGCGGCTTTGACCACGCTTGAGGCGGTACAGTCCTGTTCCCGCATTACAATTGACGGTGATTATGACGCGCAGATCGCAGCCACGGATGAAGCCCACGGGCTCGCGTTGCTGCGCCCAGATGAGGCACTTGCCCCAGCAGGTGTTGCGTCCTTCCGCGAGGGTGCGCCGCGTCTCAAGACAGATATCGCAGTCGCAGGATATCCGTTTGAAGGCGCCTTGAACGCGCCAACGCTGACGTTCGGAACCTTGGAAGACCTGCGCGGCCTTGCTGGTGAAACAACGCTCAACCGGTTGGAACTGGACGCAATGTCAGGCGACGTTGGCGGCCCTGTTCTGGACACAGCCGGCGCGATCATTGGCATCTTGGCCCCCAAGGAAGTGAAAGGCCGCACGCTGCCAGCAGGTGTTGGGTTCTCAATCCCGAATGATGTCATCGCAGACATGCTTTCCGGTGCGGGCATTTCAGGCAAAGCGTCAAGCCAAAGCGCCGCGCTGCAGGCAGAAGATTTGGCGAGCCTCGCAGCTGACATGACTGTGCTTGTCAGCTGCTGGGAATAAGCCTTAAGCGCCTAAGATTTCAGGCGTTACATAGATAAGCGTTGGTCCTTGATGGGCCAGCGCTTTTTTCATGTCGCGCGCCAAATCCTTAAGTGATGCAGGATGCGCGCTCGCAGCGCCGTAGGCTTCTGCGAGTTTGCAGAAATCAGGGTTTTGCGCGATCACTGCGTTCGGCGCGATTTGACTGCGCACCATCGCATCCTCGATTTCTTTCAGCTTACCATTGTCCCACAAGATAATCGGCAAACTGAGACCTAGCTCAACAGCCACGCCTAATTCTTGCAAGGTATATTGAAAGCCATAGTCCCCAGCGATGGCCACAACGGGCTGCGCCCCAAGTCCGATTTTGCCACCGATTGCAGCAGGCAAAGCATAGCCCAACGTGCCAAAGCCATAGGGGTGATGCCAATGACCAGCTCGCGGCATGTCCCAAACTTCTTTAGCCACATAGGCAAACTGGGTCATATCGGAATAGACCATCACATCATCCGGCAACATCGCCTGCAAAGCATCACAGATCGGCACGATATAGGGGCGCTCTGCGTCCACCTCGCTCCGCCAACGCGCGCGCATATTGGCGACCAGCTCCGCATCCCAGCACGGGTCACGATCATCGATGCGTGCGGGAATGGCAATCGCCATTGCCCTTAAGAAACTCTCGGCATCGCCTTGGATGAGCAGATCATCTGGTTTGCCTTGTGCCAGAACGCTCGGATCAAGATCCACACGGATCATTTTGCACGTGTGACCCAATTCATCGCGCCACAGATCGACCTCAGCCAACTCTGTACCAATCGCAATAACGAGGTCAGCTTGGGCAAAAATGTCTGCACTATCGCCGCGCGCGAGCGCCGCGCCAAAGTTCAAGGCCGTACCAATCGGCACAACGCCCCGCCCTGCATAGCTCGTGAAAGAGGCCGCGCCGCTCATACGCATGAGATCGCCAACAACATCAGCGGCCCCGGCAGCCCCGCCGCCAAAGACGAAGATTGGTTTTTGCGCGGTTAGAAGCAACTCAATCGCTTTATAAAGCTGATCGTGCGACGCTTGCGGGATGATAGGCGCGTCAAAAGGTGCAGGCGCGGCGTCCGCCAATGATCCAGCCAAAGCGATGGGCACCTGTATATGTTTTGATCGTTTGCGCGCGCCCTCGAACTCTGCAAAGGCGCGATCAATCAATTGATAGGCCGCAGTACTGCTGCGGACCTCTTCTGACCAATCACAAACCGTCCGCGCCGCCCCCGCTTGGTCCAGCATCTGATGAAGTTGGCCACGTTTGGCGGATGTTTCATCAAGGCAGGAAGAAATCGCAAGCACAGGCACGCTATCGGAATAGGCCTGCCCCAACGGTGTCATCGTATTACACAGCCCCGGTCCGGTAATCACATAGGCCACGCCCGGCTTACCCGTTGCGCGCGCGTAGCCATCGGCCATGAAACCTGCGCCCTGTTCATGCCGTGCCAGCACATGGGTGATCCCCGCCTCTTCGATGCCGCGATACATTTCGACATTATGCACTCCGGGAATTCCGAAAATCACGTCCACATCACGCGCTTTTAGCATATGTGAAATTTGTGCACCAAGGGGGCGTTGATCCATATTAAGCTCTCCAAAAACCAACAGTTAAGATTGCGTAGACTGCCATAAGCTCCAAGCGACCGATGAGCATGCCAACGGCCAAAAGCCACTTGGCTGTGTCGTTCAGGCCTGCGTAGTTCCCCGCAGGGCCAATTTCAGGTCCAAGGCCAGGGCCGATATTTGCCAGTGCCGATGCCGCGCCAGAGAGCGCCGTCACCAGATCAAGACCTGTCATGCTCAGCGCGACGGCCAACAGCCCCATGGTCACCATAAAGAAAACGAAAAAGGACATGACGGAGCTGAGCACATCTTCGCTCACAGCGCGCCCATCAAAGCGCGGTGTGAAAATGCCATTTGGCGAATGGATACGGCGCATTTGCGTACGTATAGATGCAAAGAGAATTTGATAGCGAAATAT
Organism: Planktotalea sp.; assembly: GCF_039984035.1. Lineage (GTDB taxonomy): Bacteria > Pseudomonadota > Alphaproteobacteria > Rhodobacterales > Rhodobacteraceae > Planktotalea. The sequence goes on from NZ_JBDWVM010000158.1 coordinate 2,869, forward strand.
CTTGATCGAACAGGCAGTCGATCCAGCGCAGCCGCCAATCAGCCCAGCAAAGAAGAACAGCGCAATAAGGAAAGAACCCCAAAGCATATAGTCGGCGCTTGCATAACCCGTGCCAGACACGATGGAGATGATGTTGAAAATCGCTTGGCGCAATGCAGGTTCAAAAGCGCGGTCTTGAGCGAAAATAAGAACCCCCGCGCAAATAAGAACGAGGATTCCTATCGTTTTGAAAAACCCACGCACTTGAGCGTCGTGCCAGACGGCAAGGCTGTTGCCATTCAATAGCTGCACGTAGCGCACGAAGGGCAAGGCCGCCAAGATCATAAAGACCGAAGCGACGTATTCAGTTGCCGCAGGAAATGCACCAAACGAGGCGTCGTAATTCGCAAAGCCACCCGTGGCCACAGTCGTCATGGAATGCACGGTCGCATCGAACGCGTTCATGCCAAAGACCATATAGCAAACTGCGCAGGCCAAGGTGATCCCGATGTAGATATAGGACACTTGTGAGGCGATCGTCGTTGCGCGGGGCAAGATTTTACCCATGGTATCAAAGCCTTCAGCGCGGAAGATTTGCATACCACCAACGCGCAGCTCTGGCAAAAACACCATCGCCACAACAATAATACCGACGCCACCAATCCACTGCATTAGACCACGCCACAGCAGTAATCCTTTGGGGAGATCATCCAAACCTGTGATGACCGTCGCGCCTGTGGTTGTCAGGCCCGACATGGCTTCAAAGAACGCATCAATAAAGCGCAGTTCAGTCGCCCCAAACATGAAAGGCAACGCGCCAAACAAGGGCAGCGCAAGCCAAACGCCGGTGGTCAGAAGAAAGGTCTGTTGAATGTTGAGGCCGGATTTGACACCGTTAGAACATGCAAGGGCGATCATCCCGCCAATCAGCATTGTCAAAAGGGCACTTTGAAGAAAAGCAGGCCAGTGACCGCGCGCTTCTGCGATATCAACGAGCAAGGGCAGCAGCATAGCGATGCCCAAAATCATGACCAAAAGGCCGATCACATATCCAACGGGGCGAAAGTCCAACATAAGCGAAGGCTTGGCCTCAAGCCTTCGCGCTGTCAAGCAGATGCACGAAGTCGACGCCCCGTTTGGAGGGTTTTAGAGGTAGTGGTCGCGAAAAACGTGCAGTGCGATCTCGTCGCGCTTCAGACCTTTTGCAGCCAATTCGCTGTCGCTCAGGCTCTCGTAATATTCGAACTCAGCAGAGCGTGAACGCGCGAGCGTGTAGTTTTCAAATGCAGTTGCGATTGCAGAACCAACGCGTGCAAAAAAGGAAGGTTCGATTGAAACGGAGTGGTCTAGAACAGCCATGATAGTAACCTCTGTGTGTAATGTCGTTCGTGTTGAAATCAACTTAGACACAGCGGAATTGCATTGTAAGGTTTTGGCCCCTGCTCATTCCGCATTGCAGCAATGCATCCGCAGCAAGGCTCTAATTTTAACCGACGTGAAACAGCGTGCTGAACAACTTTGGATCAAGACTATTCCCAGCAAAACTAGGGCCTTCAGTCAAAACACTGACCGCATCATGGCTGTGCAAACTCTCTTGATGAGAGGCCACAACACGGAAATCACCGATGCGCGCGTCCTTCAAAAGCTGCTCACAAAATAGGCGCGCCGCGTCTTCGACGAAGATTGGGTTGGCTGCATTTAGCTCTGCGAAGGCCTGTTCGTCCTCGCGTTTCACCATGACTTGGGTTTCAGTTGGCACCGCTGCACGGCAATGATCGATCAAATCTTCGAACCAGAGAATGGATTTGCCGATCAATTCAACCGAGATACGCGCAACCGAACGCTGGGAATGCGGCGTTGCCAATTGCCCCCTGCTGCTGCGCGCATGTTCGCTCAGCTCGAGCGAACATGGGCACGTGGACGAATAAACGTAATCCACATGCATGAACTTTTTGCGCACGCCATTCTGCTCTGCCAATTCCATCGCGATATCGTAGTATTGATACCCAGACAGACCCGAACGCAGGCTCTCGATCTTCACAGGGAAGGAAAAGCGCATCTGCAACCGCGCATCAAAGCTTTCGAGATCGGATTTGTAATCATCTAGCGCCGCTTCAATCACATCGAAACTGAACGTCTCCTCTGCGCGGCGATAAAACGTGCGCATGATGCGGGACATGTTGATGCCCTTTTTATCCGCCTCAAGGCTCACAGTGCCTGTCACTGAGGTTTCCAACGTCAGATCGCCACCATGTTTGGTGTGAAACCGGATCGGCAGGCGGAAATTTGAAATTCCCACGTGTTGAATCAGCTGTTTTGAGCCGCGAATGAGCGAGCTTGGGCCATTTTGAAGATCAGGCAACGTGGCTTTGTAGGCCGAATCGACGGTGAAATCGGTGGGATATTCATTGTTCAACGCAGGGTAAGTTGCGCCATCGAGCAGCGCGCGCATATTCGGATCAAGCGCGTCGATTTCGTCAGCGCTTGCCTGAGAGGCCCAGCGTTTCAAGACGTCGAGCGCTTTTACAGCATCCTCATCGCTTGTGTGTTCGCTGTTGATTGTCGCCCGAACGTTCATGACAGGCCCCCGAATAAAGAGTGTTACCGACCCTTATATAGGGTCAGTGTCGTCTTTTCCTACGAAATTACGCAAAGCCGCAGTGGCAAAGACGAAGCGAATAGAGGCAAACACGACAATTCACCTCCTATCCACTTTGCACAACCGCGCCAATCTGATCGCCAGTTGCGGTGCTTAGGCCTTTTCCAAAGCTTGCAAAACATCCGCGATGAGATCGTCGCTATCTTCAATACCAAGGCTGAGACGGACCAGACCGGGCGTGATGCCAAGCGTCTGTTTCTGATCCTCTGGCAGGCGCTGATGCGTCGTTGCTGCTGGCGGTGTTGCAATGGTTTTAGCATCGCCCAGATTGTTGGAGATAATCGCAATTTGAAGTGCGTTGAGCGCGCGGAAAGATGCTTCCTTGCCGCCCTTGATGTCAAAGGACAACATCGTGCCGCCATTGCCCATCTGCTCCATTACAAGCTCATGCTGTGGATGGCTCGGGTGACCTGGATAGATTAAACGTTCCAGTTTCGGGTGACCATCTAGCGCCGCTGCCATCTTGGCCGCCGTTGCCGCCTGCGCACGCACGCGCAAATCCATTGTCTCAAGACCCTTCAGCATGATCCAAGCTGTGAACGGGCTCATCGAGCCGCCGGTATGCTTCATGTAGGGTTCAACCGTGCCGCGGATCAACTCGCGACTGCCTAGGATTATCCCGCCAAGTGCGCGACCCTGCCCGTCAATGTGTTTCGTCGCTGAATAGACAACAATGTCCACGCCCTGCGCGATCGCGTTGGAGAAAACAGGCGTTGCAAACACGTTGTCAGCCACGACCAATGCGCCGACATTATGGGCCAATTCACAGACGGTTTTAATGTCGATTACTTCCAGCGTCGGATTGGAAATCGTTTCAAAGAACACGACCTTGGTGTCTTCGCGGATTGCGTCCTGCCATGCTTGGTTGTTCGTGCCATCCACGAGCGTGACCTCAACCCCCATACGCGGCAAGATTTCATCCAAGATGTACAGACAAGAGCCAAAAAGCGCGCGCGAGGCGACAACGTGATCCCCCGCTTTCACCAATGACATCAACGCGCCATTCACCGCGGCCATGCCGGAGGCTGTCGCAAAACCGTCTTCACAGCCCTCAATGGTGGCCATGCGCTCTTCGAACATCGCAACTGTCGGGTTGCCGTAGCGCGCATAAATATATTCGTCAGGTTCGGTTTTCAGGAACCGCGCTTCGGCTTGCTCCGCAGTCTCATAGACGAAGCCTTGCGTGAGGAAGATTGCCTCACTCACTTCGTTCCATTGGCTGCGTTTACTGCCTGAATGCACCAATTTCGTGCGGGTGTTCCAGTCTTCACTCATAGCTCTCTCCAAACGCGGGGGCATTGCCCCACGAAAAAACCCCGATGCGGTCAAGCATACGGGGTTCCCGAGCCTTGACCTTTTAGCGGCATATTTAAAGTGGCCCACAATCCGGTATCAAATCGCCACTGTCTTTTGATTACGCCCGTGCGAAATGATCGTCAACGCACAAAACCGCACTTTTGCGTCAGCTTTCGAGGTCCATATACTTTTGCAACATCGCAAATTGTGACCATAGGAAAACAAACAACAGGATCGGAAACCCGAAAGTTTCAATCTTGACCCACGCGTCTGTGGACATCGTGCGCCAGACCAGTTCATTCCCGAGCGCGAGCGCGCCAAACATCGCCGTCAAACGACGCGTTAGGATCATCCAACCTTCTTG
>NZ_JBDWVM010000159.1:0-6029 GCF_039984035.1 Planktotalea sp.
GATCCGCCCGTTTTTTACACGATGTGCATTGCCTTTTAGGCAAACGACGAATGACTGTCATGCCGCTTGAAACAAGCGGCATCGTCATATCGAAGTTGGGAAATTTAAGTGGTCGGGACGGCAAGATTCGAACTTGCGACCTACGGTACCCAAAACCGTCGCGCTACCAGGCTGCGCTACGCCCCGACTGAGGCGCTGTTTAGCGGTGTCCCTCGGAGATGGAAAGCCCAAAAATCAGAAAAATTACGGTGTACACAAGTTATTTTCATTCGCGCCTGAAAACGCGGGATGAACGAGGGTATCTCCCAGAGAAAAACCAAAGCGTGCGCTAAGCCCACCATTGATTTCCAGGACAGCAAAAACATCATCCCCCCCAAGAATCGGCGTTTCATCATGAGGAATCGCGTTCTCGTGAATGTGGGTGATGGTCCCCGCTTGATCGACAAAAATCATATCAAGTGGAATCAATGTATTCTTCATCCAAAATGCTGTCCGTTTCGGTGCCTCGAATACAAAGAGCATTCCAGCGGACGATGCCATCTGCTCGCGATGCATCAAACCTTGGGCTTGTTCGCTCGGATCATCTGCCAGTTCGACAGTAAATCGTGCCTCACCAAACCCGCCTTGGACAATAACGTGATCACCAGAACACGTTGCGCCGACGGCAGCCATTGGCGCTAGTCCAAAAAAGAGCGCCAATAGTGTTGATTTAAATCGGGTTAGTTTAACGCCGCTTCCCATGCATTCACCTCAATCGCCATGTGACCGCGTTTACCATCGATCACACGGATCGCCAATGCTTCACCAGGTGCAAGATCAGCAAGGCCAGACCGGCGCAAGACTTCCACATGGATAAATACATCAGCATCAGAGCCAAACACATTCGCAAAGCCAAAACCTTTGCCTTTGTCGAACCACTTAACGCGAGCAGCTTGGAGCTCGATTTGCTCCACTTCACTAACGTCCATTTCTTCGAGATCCGGCAGTACGGGGCGATCTTCCCCTACAGGTGGCTCTATTGAGAGCACCTCAACTGCTTGCACACCACGGTCGGTCTTCTGAGTGAGAATCTCTACCGTTGCGCCATCCGCAATAGAGTTTTGTCCAAAATTTCGAAGAACGTTGGCGTGCAGCAAAATATCTGCGCCGCCTTCTTTCGAAACAATGAAACCAAAACCCTTAGCCGGATCAAACCATTTGACGAGGCCGCGCGTCGCGCCCGTCGTCTCTTCACCTGTCATCATCATGCCCTATTCTAGTGAGCCTCATCCCTGAAAGATATGTGATGCATTTCGCACCACGAAAGCAAGAGATAAAATCGATATAAATTCAATGACTTAAAAATTCACGTCGCACGAAATTTATGGATTGAGCCTTTGAATATCCCATGCAGCGCCTATTTCTGCACGTCGCCAAACGAAACGATCATGCAGCCGGAAGGCACCATCAGCCCAGAATTCGATCTCTAAGGGCGTGATGCGATAACCACCCCAAAACGGGGGGCGCTTCGGGTTGGGGCCCTGCTTTGCCGTTACTTTCGCAACCTCAGCAACCAAGGTTGCACGACCATTCAAAGGTTGCGACTGCCTGCTGGCCCAAGCCCCTAGACGACTCTTGAGCGAGCGCGAATTATAGTATGCATCCGCTTGCGGTCCGTCTTCCCGACTCACGATACCTCTGACACGAACTTGTCGGCGTAAGGACTTCCAATGCATGACAAAAGCCGCCTTGCCCGCTTGTTCAACTTCCCCAGCCTTCGCGCTTTCGTAGTTGGTGTAGAAAACAAAAGCGTTGTCTTCGATTTCCTTGAGCAACACCATGCGTGCATTTGGCAAACCATCGGCATCAACTGTCGAAAGCGCGATCGCGTTGGGATCGTTTATCTCGCTTTTCTCTGCTTCAGCTAACCAAGAGCGCGCGATAACAAACGGGTCCGCGCCTTCAAAAATGCCTGCTCTATCGCTCATGCCGTATTCTTCCTTAGATGCGTCCAGCACTGTGCACTGGCCTTCGCGCTTAAGCTAGGTTTTCAAGGCGAACAAGCAAGAGGATTTCGTCAATAGCTTGATGGATTAAGGTCATTGCCCTAAAGACATTTCAACGTCTCAAACTGGAGCTACAATAATGTCCAACTCACTTATGGCCGGAAAACGCGGTCTGATCATGGGCTTAGCCAATGACAAATCAATCGCTTGGGGTATCGCAAAAGCCTGCGCTGACGCTGGTGCCGAACTTGCATTTTCCTACCAAGGCGACGCGTTGAAAAAACGCGTTGAACCGCTTGCTGCACAATTGGGCAGCGATTTCGTTGTGCCTTGTGACGTGGCCAGCGGCGAATCTATGGATGAGCTGTTTGCTGAAATCGAAAAGCGCTGGGGCACATTTGACTTTGTGGTTCACGCAATCGGTTTCTCTGACAAGAACGAGCTTCGCGGCCGTTACGTCGATACGTCCCCTGAGAACTTTAAGATGACGATGGATATCTCCGTTTATTCTTTCACCGCGATCATGCAGCGCGCGGAGAAGTTGATGAACGAAGGCGGCAGCGCCGTCACACTTACCTACTACGGCGCCGAGCGCATTATGCCGCATTACAACGTCATGGGCGTTGCAAAGGCCGCCTTGGAGGCGTCCGTTCGCTACCTTGCTGAAGATTTGGGCAAAGACGGTATTCGCGTTAACGCGATCAGCGCCGGTCCAATCAAGACACTTGCGGCTTCGGGCATTGGTGATTTCCGCTACATTATGAAGTGGAACGAATATAACAGCCCACTACGCCGCAATGTCACCACAGAAGACGTTGGTAAGTCTGCCCTTTACCTGCTCAGCGATCTGGGCTCAGGTGTGACAGGTGAAACTCACCACGTTGACGCGGGCTATCATGTTGTTGGCATGAAGGCGGTCGATGCACCGGACATATCCAAAGGCTAATCTATATGGAACTGACGCACATCATCGCTTTTAACCTGACGCTGCTGGCCGCAATCGCCAGTCCGGGCCCTGCGATGATGTACTTCATCCGAACAACCCTCGCGAGCGGCAAGCTCGCGGGGATTTACACGGTTCTTGGTCTTGGCTCGATGGCCGCGACTTGGACCGCGCTCGCCTTCATGGGGCTTGATGTCGTCTTTGGATTGTTCCCTTGGGCCTTTGTACTATTGAAGACCGGCGGCGCACTTTACCTGATCTGGATCGCGTATCGGACGTGGAAACATGCACGCGATCCGATGGGCAAAGCACCAACGCCCCCAGCCAAAGCTTTCCTTGGCGGCGTACTCGTGAATATGAGCAACCCAAAGTCGGTTCTCTTTGCTGGCGCGGTCATCATGGTGATCTTTCCCCAAGGGATGAGCTTTGCAGATAAAGCACTGATCGTTCTTAACCATCTCGCAATTGAATTCGCAGTTGGCACAGCCCTCGTGCTCGCCTTCTCGACAAAACATGTCAGCGCGGGTTATCTGCGCGCCAAACCAATCGCTGATCGCATTGCAGCGTCCATTCTCGGCCTTCTTGGCCTGCGTCTCCTGTTGAGCCGCTAACTATTACTTTCGGAGAACTTCCATGACAGAACGTCTGCCACACGAAAAAGGGTTTCATGTCAGCTGGGACCAGCTGCATCGTGACTCGCGCGCGCTTGCATGGCGCCTTGATGGCAAAGGACCAAATGACGGCGAATGGAAAGCTGTTGTCGCGATCACCCGTGGCGGCATGGCGCCTGCGATGATCGTGGCGCGCGAGCTGGATATTCGCACAGTGGATACGGTGTCTGTGAAGTCTTATCACTCTGGCGGTGGCAAAGCGGATCAGCGCCGCGAAGCCGAAATTCTAAAGGCGCCGGACGCAGACATGATGGGCGATGGCACAGGCGTCCTTATCGTGGACGACCTCGTGGACAGCGGCAAAACTCTAGAGCTGGTCCGCAAACACTACCCGAAAGCACATTTCGCATGCGTTTACGCCAAACCAGAAGGCGAGCCGCAGACGGACACATTTATCACTGGCGTGTCCCAAGACACATGGATTTTCTTCCCATGGGATATGGCGCTCCAATACGTCGAACCCTACCGCGGGAACGATTAATCCATGGCATCGGCGACGCAGAACACATTCGCGCCTCCTGTGATGGAGGCACGACGCTGGTTGCAGGGGGTCGAATTTTCGCCCGAACAACCCTTGATCAACGTCAGCCAAGCCGCCCCAGTCGATCCACCGCCCGAAGCCATGCGCCGCGCGATGGCCGATATTACACTGAACGAACCACAGGCCCATCTTTATGGACCTGTCATGGGCCTGCCTGCGCTTCGCGAGGAAGTCGCAAACCAATGGAGCGCCGCTTATGGCGCAAAGATCGATCCCGCATCCGTGGCCATTACATCGGGCTGCAATCAAGCCTTTGCCGCAACGATCAGCGCCATAGCGAGCGCAGGCGATGAGGTACTGCTGCCGACCCCTTGGTACTTTAACCACAAGATGTGGCTCGACATGGCGAACGTCACCGCGGTGCCCTTGGCCACTTCGGACGCACTGCTCCCTGATCCAGAGACGGCCCGCGCCCTGATCACCGAACGCACGCGCGCCATCTCACTGGTAACACCAAACAATCCTGCAGGCGTTGAATACCCGGCGGAGCTGGTTCTCGCCTTCTTCAAGCTCGCGCAAGAACATGGCATCAAGCTGATCGTCGACGAAACCTATCGCGATTTTCATAGCCAAGATGGCGCGCCTCACGCTCTCTTCCAGCAGGATGGCTGGCAAAACACTTTGGTGCATCTTTATTCCTTCTCAAAGGCCTTTCGTCTGACAGGCCACCGCGTTGGCGCGATCATCACCGCCCCTGACCTTTTGTCAGAAGCGGAAAAGTTCCTCGACACGGTCACCATCTGCCCGAATCAAATCGGTCAATACGGCGCGCTTTGGGGATTGCAAAACCTGCGTGACTGGCTGGGCGGCGAACGTCTTGAAATCCTGTCGCGGCGCGCGGCGATTGAAAGCAATATGCATTTGCTTACCAATTCGGGTTGGACCCTCAAAGGGTGCGGTGCCTATTTCGCCTATATGCAACATCCTTTTGAGATGGCGTCTGACGCGCTAGCGCAGGTTTTGGTGCAAGAGGCTGGCATTCTGGCCCTACCCGGAACGATGTTTATGCCCGAAAACCACCCTGAAGCTGCGCGTCATTTACGCATCGCTTTTGCAAATGTGGACGCAAACGGCATCACGGAATTGTTTACGCGCCTTGCCGCATTGCGCTTCTCGCTTGCTCCCTCGTCTGCAGCCAAGTAAACCTCGGCAAACGCCGATTGTAGCGGCGATGGTTTACACAGGGTTGGGCACATCATGGCGATAGGCAAAAGCAAACTTTCAAAGACCTTCATTTGGATTTTGATGGCGATGCTTATCGTCGGGCTCGCAGGCTTTGGCGCGACCAATCTGGGCGGCAACATTCGCTCTGTCGGCGCGGTCGGGGACAAAAGCATCTCAGTCGATCTTTATGCACGCACCTTGCAAGAAGACCTGCGGGCCATTTCAGCCCAAGCTGGTCAAGCGGTTCCCTTCACCACCGCGACCGCGCTTGGGGTTCCGGCCCAATCACTGGCCCGCGTTGTCACCACCCGCGCACTGGACCACGAAACAGCAGAGCTTGGTCTCTCCGTTGGTGATACAGAGCTCCAAGAGCAAATCCTGAACATAAGCGCCTTCCAAGGGTTGAGCGGTCAGTTTGATCGTGAAGCGTACCGTTTCGCCCTGCAAAACGCGGGCATGACCGAAGCCGCGTTCGAGGAAAGTATCCGCGAGGAAGCAGCCCGTACATTGGTGCAAGGTGCGATCCTGTCGGGCAACCGCGTACCGGATGCCTATGCTGACACTTTGGTCGCCTTCATCGGTGAGCGTCGCAACGCAACTATTTCGCGGCTAACCCCTGCTGATTTGGCCGAAGTGGTCGCAGCGCCAACGCCCGAGCAGCTGCAAACCTATTACGATGAAAACATCGAAAACTACACGTTGCCCGAAACCAAGCAGATCACATA
>NZ_JBDWVM010000160.1:0-5825 GCF_039984035.1 Planktotalea sp.
TGTTTGCCTGTGTTGCAGCGATCTGGGCAATGTCAAAAGGGCGCAAAGCAAAAATGGCCCATAACTTTCCAGTGAAGCCGATCTGGGCAGAATATACGCTCTACGGCATCATCGCGGCTGCCATCTTCGGGTTCATTGCAATCTTAAATGCATATGTGATCCCGCAACGTCGTCTTGAACGTATGTTTGAGCAACGCGGCGAAGAATTGCCAGAAGGATTGACGGTTGGATACGGTTTGCCAGTCTCTGTTCTCATCCTGATCTTGGTTGCTGTTGTTCTGAGTGTCGTTGCCAAGCGCACCCGACTGGGCCGCTATATCTATGCCACGGGTGGTAACCCCGATGCCGCGGAATTGTCTGGGATCAACACCCGTATGTTGACCGTCAAAATCTTCGCATTGATGGGCTTCTTGTGTGCATTGTCTGCGGTCGTTGCATCTGCGCGTTTGTCTAACCATTCCAACGACATCGGTACATTGGACGAACTGCGCGTTATCGCGGCTGCCGTTATCGGCGGCACGGCTTTGGCGGGGGGATTTGGGACGATCTATGGCGCGATTATCGGCGCTTTGATCATGCAATCCTTGCAATCGGGCATGGCAATGGTCGGTGTGGATGCGCCGTTCCAGAACATCATCGTGGGTATTGTGCTGGTTCTGGCCGTGCTTATCGACATCATCTATCGCAAAGGTGTGGGGGCTAAATAATGTCTGAACAAAATGAAACCCCGTTGGTTGAGATGCGCAACATCTCAATCGCTTTTGGCGGCATCAAAGCGGTTGATGACGTCTCGGTTGATCTTCGCCCCGGTGAAGTTGTCGGTCTGCTCGGTCACAACGGCGCTGGTAAATCGACACTGATCAAAGTTCTGTCTGGTGCGTATCAGAAAGACGAGGGTCAAATCTTCATCAACGGCGAAGAGGTCGAAATCAACAGCCCGCGCGATGCACGCGCGCATAACGTTGAGACGATCTATCAGACGCTGGCGCTAGCAGATAACCTCGATGCGGCCTCTAATCTTTTCCTTGGCCGCGAGATCATGACGCCTTTTGGCCTCGTTGATGATGCGGCAATGGAAGCGGAATGTCGTAAGATCCTGCATCAGCTCAATCCGAACTTTCAAAAGTTCAATGAGCCGGTGTCCGCACTGTCAGGTGGTCAACGCCAATCTGTCGCCATTGCCCGCGCGGTCTATTTCAACGCACGTATCTTGATCATGGACGAACCCACGGCGGCCCTTGGACCGCACGAAACGCAGATGGTTGCCGAACTTATTCAGCAATTGAAAGCGCAGGGCATTGGAATCTTCCTGATTGATCATGACGTGCATTCCGTGATGGAACTATGTGATCGGGCCAGCGTGATGAAAAATGGTCAACTGGTTGGAACCGTCGAAATTTCCGACGTCACAGACGACGATCTTTTGTCCATGATTATCCTCGGCAAAAACCCGATGGATAAGGATGTCGCCTAATCCCTAAGAACATTCTGCCCCTCTTTAGCTGTTCGCGAGAACATGCGTTGAGGGGCAGAAATCTATCAAAACGTGATGGTGTCCCCTTGAGCGACTGTAGCGCCGCGCACCGTCAGACCTCGTGTTTCGCCGACTGGCAAAGTGAACGTTGCAGTCTTTATCACTGGCGGAATTGACCCATCTTGTTGCCAGTCCAAGTTCAGCGTATTCGCGTCCCCCGAAAGTGTAAAATTCAGAAGCGAATAGGCTGCATTTATGCTCTCTCCATCGTCTTCGTAAAACGCGCCGCTCGAACTACTCTCTTCCAGTGCAGGGAACAGGGCGAGGATGCGATCCGCCTCAGCCGATGGTTTGGCGCGAGGTGCTGCCGATGACATGGGCAACACTGCGCCTGCACGAATGAATATCGGGATCGATTTTAGATCGACTGCTTTTTCGACCAAAGTGCCGGGTGCAATCCATTGTCCTGTTTCGAAATCCCACCAGCCGGTGGCATTATCGGGCAGACGGATACTGCGCGTTGTAACGTCAGGATCCACAACATTCGCCACCAAAACATCACGACCAAGCATAAAATCATCGGTTTCGGCCCATGCGTGCGGATCGTCAGGATGGTCCAAAAAGAGCGGGCGCAACATCGGTTCGTTGTGCTGAACAGCTTGCCATAAAATCGTATAGAGATAGGGCAAAAAGCGATAACGCAGTTCGATCGCGGCGCGGATATGCGGGGTGACCTCTGGATACATCCACGCTTCATTGGCCGTTTGATCATCGTTCCATGAATGGATCGTAAATCGAGGATGGAAAATTCCGTTTTGCACCCATCGGACAAAGAGTTCCGGCTCTGGGCGCGGGCCTGCAAAGCCACCGACATCATGCCCAACATTGAAGAGGCCAGACAGGCTCATGCCGACGCCTGTCCGAATGTTATAGCGTAGCGTTTTCCAATCGGTTCGATTGTCACCAGACCATGTCTGTGCATGGCGTTGGATGCCAGGCGAGCCTGATCTACAGATAAGATACGGCCGTTTGCTCGGCGCATGGGCCAACTGCGCTTCTTCCGAGGCACGGATCATCAAGAGCGAATGCAGCGGACGAATGAGCGAAATATCAATGGGTGTACCAAAGCCGTCGCATTGCGCGTCTCTATCCCAAATTTCATACTCATTGTTGTCGTTCCAAGTGGAGCCAATGCCGTACTCCAAAAGCTGGGTGGTGACCCCGTTCTTCCACCAGTCGATTGTCTGCGGATTGGTGAAATCCAAATGTGATCCGACATCGTCCCAGAATGTGGATTGCTCTGGTTCGCCCGTCTCGCTGTCCTTGACGAAAAGGCCCGCTTTTGCCGCGGTTTCATACTGCGGGTGATCGTGCAGCAGACAGGGTTTGATATTCGCGATCAAATGCACGTCTGCCGCTTTAAATTTGGCTGACATTCCATGAACGTCAGGCATTTTATCTGTGTTCCAGTTGAACACATATCGCTTGGGGCCAATCGAAGAGTAACCGGATGACAGTTGAAAGCTATCGCACGGGATTGCGTGGCTCTCGATATCCTTCAAGAAACCTTCGAGCTGTTCTTGCGCGTTCGGGGCATCGGTGTAGGACATGGTTGAGCCAGAATACCCGAGTGTCCAACGGGGCGGAAAGGCCGTGCCGCCCGTTAGTTTTACGTGCTCTTTGACAAGCTCCAACATCTGAGGCGCCCAGCGGACATAATAGTCCAAATCCCCATCTTCCGCGCGATAGGAGCGGTAGGGCAGGTGGTAGTTGTCCAACTCATTGCCAAGGTCGAACCAGCAGCTCGAGAGGTTGTCATAAAAAATTGACCACGCCCCCGCTGATGTAGTCTGGGTCATTGAAAACGGGATATGTTTGTAAAGAGGATCGGTGGTTTCTGCGTCGTACCCGAGTGCATCAAGGTTGCGCATTTCAAAGCGGCGACCGCTGCGATCAAGATCGCCGGCTTTTTCGCCAAGCCCATGAACAGGCTCGCCTTCAAAACGTCTTAAGTAGTGAGCATGTGCGTTGTCCTTCAGCCCAAGCAGGGTCCCGCCCGTGGGGCGTTCTTCTACAAAGGTTGTCCAAGCGCCATTGATCTTGGCGGCCCACGACAAATGCAGCGGCTGGGTAATCGTCAATTGCAGTAAGGGCGTCGACAGGGAAATGAGTTCTTCGGTGATATCGAAAGTGACCTTCGATCCTGAAAAACCAGACAGATCATCGCGGTTACGCCCTTCCCACGGAACAGTGCCATCAGGTGCAATCGACCACGTGCGGGGCAGGCGCCATTGACCGTCCTTTTTCAGGGATACACGGATAAAGCTGTCTTCGAGCACAACAACGCGGAGCGTGTGGCGTGCGTTGACCTCTAGTTCGAGACCATAATCCCACTGTTTGCGTAACGTCCATGTCTTTAGCGTTTTCATAATGCCCCCTAAGATTGCTCACCTTTCCAAGGTTAACGCGTAAAAACGGAAAGGTGTGAAAGATTGTGGGTGCGACAAGGGACGAAACATAAGATTTCTGATGCGGTCTAGATCGCTACCCAGCTCTGCTTTGAGCATTTCATAGCTGTAAGCGATGTTGGGCAAGGGTGGTTTATCTAGGTATGGCAAAACGGCGTCGGACAAAATGTGAAACGATGCGATGTCCAAGGGCGCATAGTTGCGGTCAAAATCTAACATGTCCCCAAGTTTCTGGAGATCCGTTTGAAGGTCATTTTGTTGTGCCACCTGTACAAGGTGCGAAAATTGCACGGTAAACTCTTGATGGTTGATAAAATGAACTGCCTTTGGACTGCCGTCCAAAGTTCCATATTCGGTAAGAATGGCCTTACCATTTTCGGATAAGCAGCGGGCAATAGTTTCCACGAAGTGTATAGCGCCCACATTGAGCACTGCGCGCGCGTTTGGCCCTTTGATCGTCGCGGGCAGCTCCAAATCATACGCGAGCGCGAGGCGCGCGGCCTCGCTCGTTGGCTTGTGCGTTTGTACCTCCGCGCTGTCGAATGTTTCAACGCTCAGGTCTGCAATGACCTCGTTGCTAATAATCGTATCGAAGCGCTCATCGCCAAATTCAAACGTTTCGATATTGCCGTGTAAAAAGCGAATCTTATCCAAATGGGCGTTGCAGGTTTGGCGCTGTGATTTGGCCAGATCAGGCGACAAATCGAACATCGTATAGGTGATTGTGCCATAAATTTCAGGGCGATGCTGTGAAAGCGCTGTCAGAACGGCGTTCGCAAAATAACCGAGACCGCAGCCAACTTCCATGATTTTCGCGTGGGGCTTCAGCCAATCTTGCTTGAGCAACCAGTCGCAAAATGCTTCGCCATAGGTGCGGTTTTGCAAGGCTTTCGTCGGTTCACGATAACAATGCGAAATCGTTGTTTCGATGGTATCAAACTGACGCGGTGCATCGTCAATTCCAGTTTTATGAAACTGATCGTTGTCGTCTTTTTTCGCAGACATGGCCGCCCAAATATCGCGAAGCTCAACCGCCGCGGCGATAGAGTTATGGCGTTTTTGAGCTGCGTCTGCATCACTGTTGCGCACGCCCAGTGCTTTTGGCGCCCAACGCACAATGCCCTGAAAAACCTCATCAAACTGTTCAGCAGTTATACCGAGGTCTATGCCGATCTCAGATTTCGACTTGCTCCCATCAGCGCATTCAAGAAACTCAAGTTCAAGGTCTGTGATCTGCCGTGTCTGCACCGCGCCTGTTGCAGTGCGGAAAAAAGCCGTGGCCTTCGTGCCTTTACTCGGTTGCAGCCAAACGAGTTCTGGCCCGATCTCAATAAGAGATGTCATGGAAATTGGCTTAAGGCTCATTTGCAGCTCTCAGAAATAAAGTTTGGCACGTTCAAACAGCGCTATGCGCCGATCATCCATTGTCTCGAACTGTTCTTGGCTCAGATCAAGAGGGGCGACAGTGGCAAAGTTTGACGTGTCGATAAACCACCTTCGGCTATAGGCAATGGTTAAGATTGGGCGCATCTCATCTGAAAGGTTTGCGGTCCCGCGATGTTGCACCCGATAATCCATGAGAACGGCTGAGCCGAGAGGCACGTTGGGCAAAATTCCGTCGTGTTCCTCTGGAGAGGCGAGTGGCTTTTTATGGGTGCCGGGCCACATCTGCGTGGTTCCGTTTATGTCATTTAGCGGCACCAGAGGAATGAACAGATTGATTGCATAACTGGGTGCAAACATATCCAGTGGGGTGCCAAACAAGCCTGAGAAATCCGTATGGGTATGTTGCTGCGTCGCGCCCGGCTTTGAAATCACGCACGTAAAACAATTGATAATGTGATCTTGGCCAAGCGTTGCGTCGCAGAACGACGTAAGCGGTG
>NZ_JBDWVM010000161.1:0-7288 GCF_039984035.1 Planktotalea sp.
AGTCGCGGCTTTGGGCGCGGACGAGGCGCAGGCGCTGGGCGGTGGTCAGACGTTGATCCCGACAATGAAGCAGCGTTTGGCGAGCCCGTCTGTTTTGGTGAGCCTGTCTGGCATTGCGGATATGCAGGGCATTGATGCGAGTGGCGGTACGCTGAGCATTGGCGGCGCGACAACGCATGGCGCTGTTGCGGCGGGCGCGTCAAGCTATCCAGCGCTGGCGGCCTTGGCGAGCCATATTGGCGATCCTGCGGTGCGCGCGCGTGGCACGATTGGCGGGTCTTTGGCCAACAATGATCCATCGGCGTGCTATCCGTCGGCGGCCTTGGCGTCTGGCGCGACCATTAAGACGAATGCGCGCGAGATTGCGGCGGACGATTTCTTTGACGGGTTGTTCACGACGGCCCTAGAGGAAGGCGAGATCATCACAGGCGTTGACTTCCCGATCCCAGAAGCGGCGCATTATGAGAAGTTTGTGCAGCCTGCGTCTCGCTTTGCGTTGGTCGGTGTTTTTGTTGCCAAATATGCGGACGGTGTGCGCGTTGCGGTGACAGGCGCGTCCGAGGATGGCGTGTTCCGTTGGAGTGACGCAGAAGCGGCGCTGAGCGCGAATTTCAGCGCGGATGCGTTGGACGGTTTGAGCGTTGATGCGGATGGCATGATTGGCGATCTGCACGGCACCAAAGAGTATCGCGCGCATTTGGTGAATGTGATCACCAAGCGGGCGGTTGCGGCTGCGGGTTAAACGCCAACCCATGAACATTTGAGCGCGCGTCTTTCTGAGGAGAGGCGCGCGTTTTTTATGCGTTGTAGTCGAGGAAGGCCTTCATTGAGGCCTCGAACGCGCGGGGTTGTTCGGCGTGGAGCCAATGACCTGCGTCTTGGATTTTGGCGAATTTGGCATTGCTAAAGAGCGCGCGGATTTTGTTGCGGTGCTCTGGCAGGACGTAGTCCGAGTTTGCGCCTGAGAGGAACAGGGTGAGGCCCGCGTAGGCGCTGTCGATTTCCGGGAAGCTGAGGATTTTTTCCATGTCGCGTTCCAGAGCATCGAGATTATAGAGCCAGCGTTTCTCCTTCACGTCGAGGGATTGGGTAAAGAAGGATTGCAGCGCTTTGTCTTCGACGTTTTGGGCGAGTTGTTCGACAGCGTCGGCGCGGCGCTCAACGCGGGTGAGATCAACGGCGCGCATCGCATCGATGAAGTGTTGCTGCGAGTGGCCATAGGTGACGGGCGCGATATCTGCAACGAGCAAGCGCGCGACTTTTTCGGGTTGTGTAAGCGCGAGTGTCATAGCGGCCTTGCCGCCCATCGAGTGGCCCACCAGATCAACGGCGCCGCCATGCGCGTCGATCACAGTTGCAAGATCGTCGGCCATGTCGAAATAGCTGTGCGTGTCTGCGGCAAAGCTTTGCCCGTGGTTGCGCATATCAGGGGCGATGACGCGGCGCGTCTCGGACAGGCGTTTGGCGATCACATTCCAATTGCGCGCAGAGCCGAAGAGGCCATGCACGATCATCACAGGGGGGCGGGCGGTGTCGGTGCCGTAGGTGAGGGTATTGAGCATGGTTGAGGCCTAACGCGAAAAGGGGACATGTTCCAGTGGTGCTTGCTTGAGGCTGGGTAGTTGGGGCGCTAAAGTCGGGCGGTAAGGGGCGATTCATGGCAGAAGATCAGAGCATTGAAGCAATTGAGCAAAAAGCGCTGGCCGCTTTGCGCGCAAAGCTTGGTATTCGTGCGCGCAGTTTGCCCAAAGCGATGAAGCGCGCTGGTCGACGCTTGCCGAAAGATGCGCATCGTGCGGGGGATCAGATGATTGCCGCATTGGCGCAAACGACCCATCCCAAGCTGTCGCGTATGGTGGATATGGGCGCCGTGGCGCGCGCGTCGACGATCTTGCACATGCATTTGGACAAGATTGATCCAAAAGAGCGGCGCAAGGATTGGTGGTTGTCGCTTGCGGGTTCGCTGGCCTTTAATCTGTTGGGTGTGATTGCGCTTGTGATTGTTCTGTTGGCGTGGCGCGGCCTTTTGTAATTGGCGTTGCGATGAGCGCATCGCGCATGACCAATGTCACAGTGACGAAGCTGACATAGAGCAGTAGATACCATGATCCGAGTTTGGCAAAGCTGACGAGGCTGAGGCCATCTGTGCCCGCATATATCCAAGTGCCTGTCCCTGTTCCGACGTTTTCCGCAACCCAGAGGAAGAAGCTGGTGAAGAAAGCAGCGAGGGGGAGGGGCATCCAATAGTCGCGTTCGGCAATGCGGAACCAGATGCGGGTGCGCAGGAACAGCAGCAGGGTGGCGGCAAAGAGGAAGACGCGCATGTCCCAGATGTAATGGTGGCTGAAGAAGTTGATGTAGATCGCAGCGCCGAGGGCGAAGGTCATCCAGATCGGCGGATAAGGCGCGAACCGCATGTCGAAGATGCGGATGACCCGCGCCATGAACGAGCCGACAGAGGCGTACATGAAGCCCGAAAAGAGCGGTACGCCGTAGAGTTTCAGGATGGCGGGTTCTGGATAGGCCCAGCTGCCTGCGTTGACCTTGAAGATTTCCATCGCCGTTCCTGTGAGGTGGAACAGCAGGATGACGCGCGCCTCTGCGAGGGTTTCGAGTTTCAGGATTAGGAAAGCTGCTTGAAGCGCGATGGCGTAGATCACCAAGGCGTCATAGCGCGCGAGGGCCCAGCTGTCTTGCCAGATCATGTCAGACACGATCAAGCCGAGTAGCATGAGCGCGCCGAAGAGGCAGGCCCATGCTTGTTTGAGTGTGAACATCACAAGTTCGGTGATGGGCCGCGGCAGGTGGCGGCGCATTGCATCGCCAAGGCGGCGTTCTAAGCGGCGGGTCGTATTCTTCGTCGTCATCCCGCTTTAGTGGCACATGTCAGGCGCAGCGCCTACCGAAAGTTTGCAATCTTTGTGCCCCAGAGGCAGCGCGGGAAGTAGGGGTAGGCATCAGTGGCAAAGTAGACATATGTGCCGTCCATCGTAGCGCCATTGCATTGATCCAGATTGCCTGCGCCTGCGATGAATTCGAAATCTTCGTTATAGGTCCCATCATATGCGCCGCCCGGTTCGGTGGGGCGTGTGCCGCCCTTGAGCATATAGGACGGGCGCGCGTCGTCGCCGACGTAGTGGATTTCAAAGCCATCGGCGGCCCATCCGATGCGGGTGTCTTCGCTGGTTTGCACGACGGGTTCGGGGACGCCGTGGTAGTGATAAATCCCTGTGTGATCCACATGCGCGTTGTTATCATCTAGGCCGAGCATTTCACGGGCGCCCATGCCATCGAGGTTCCAACCGGAGCTGGCGTCGCGGGAATGGCCACGGGGGCTGCTGGCGTCATAGTAGTCTGCAGTGCCGGGGCGAATGACGACGCCGTTTTCCAAGATACCAACGGTGCGCCCGGGTTGGGGGGTGTCGGATTTGGTGGGCTCAAGGGGTAGGCACGCAGAGATGGTCTGTTCGCGTATTGTGTTTGGGTTGCCTTTGTTGGGGAACTGGCCGGTGCTGTGATTGGGAATGGAATTGGAGACGATGCAGATCTCGGATGCGGAGGTGCTGAGCTTCATGCTGTTCGTAGCGGCATAGAGTGCAGTGGCGAGGGTCACGGTTGTCGCAACTGCAACGGCAAATCGGGCGAAGGGGGGCATGGGGTTTCTCCTGTTCGTTGGGAATTATACGCGGGTGGCCCAAGTTTCCGTCGCGGGCGGGCGCGATTTTTTGGTCCTTGCCCATGTGGCGCCTAAACACTGTTTTTGGGGGACTGGTTGCGCTTCTGGGTAAATGTTCGCAAGCTTATTGTTATGACATTTCAAATGCCTCTGCTTGTATTTACGGACCTCGACGGAACTTTGCTCTCTCACGAGGATTACCGATGCGACGCTGCATTTCCTGCGCTGGAACGCCTTAAAACTATCGGTGCAGGGGTGGTGATGGCGAGCAGCAAGACGGCACCTGAGATCAGCGTATTGCGCGATGAGTTGGGTTTGCAGCAGTGGCCTGCCATTGTCGAAAATGGCGCAGGTCTGTTGGAACCCCATGAGGCGGGGGTGAAAGATGGTTCCATCTATGCCCGATTGCGCGCCGAATTGCTTAAAATTTCGGCAAGCCTTCGCGAGCAGTTTTGCGGGTTTGGCGATATGGACGTCGAAGAGGTCGCTGAGATTACGGGTCTTTCGCGCACTGCGGCTGGGCTTGCCAAAGAGCGGGCGTTTTCAGAACCGGGGATTTGGTCTGGTACACAGAGGGATAAAGCGGCGTTTCTTGCGGCATTGAGCGCCCAAGGGATATCAGCGCGCGAAGGGGGGCGGTTTTTGACGCTGTCGTTTGGCGGGACAAAAGCGGATCAAATCGCACAGATCACCAACGAGCTTGCCCCGCGCCATACGATCGCGCTGGGCGATGCGCCCAATGATGTCGAAATGCTCCAAGCGGTTGATTTTGGCGTCATCATTGCCAATCCCCATCGCGCGCCCTTACCTGCATTGAAGGGGGAGGCGTCCGGCAAAATTATGCGCAGCGCGCAAACCGGACCCGAAGGCTGGAACGCGGCGATCCTCGCGCATTTGACGCGTCTAAATTTGTAAAAAGGACACCATTACATGGCTGATTTCCATCAAAACGGAAACATCACCACACTACATAACTTGCGGACGAGATCGCTGGATGAGCTGACTTATGAGCTCGAAACCTTTGCTGCGAACCGCAACATGTCACTGGTGTTGCCATGTTTGTATTCCGAGCTGGAAACGCCTGCGATGCCCAAGATTTTGGCGGAGCTGTCGAAGGTGCCCTACCTTCACCGCATCATCATTGGTTTGGATCGTGCGGATGAGGCGCAGTATCGCCACGCCAAGGAGTTCTTCAAAGGATTGAACCAAAATCACATCGTGATTTGGAACGACAGCCCTCGGATGCTCGCGCTTGGGGCCAAGCTTGTTGAGATGGGGCTCGCCCCTTCTGAGCCGGGGAAAGGCAAGAATGTTTGGTCCGCCATTGGATATCTGATTGCCTGTGAAGACAGCGCCGTGATGGCGATCCACGATTGCGATATTCTGACCTACACGAACGAACTTTTGGCGCGCCTGATCTATCCTGTTGCGAACCCGAGCTTTCCCTATCAGCTGGCTAAGGGCTATTATGCGCGGGTTGGTCAGGATCGGTTGAACGGGCGCGTGTCCCGTTTGTTGGTTAGCCCGCTATTGATCGCCATGAAGAAGGTTATCGGAGATCGCGACTACCTCGATTATCTGCGCAGTTTTCGCTACCCGCTGTCGGGTGAATTTGCCATGCGCAGCTCGATGTTGCCAGACTTGAGGGTTCCCTCAGACTGGGGGCTTGAGATTGGTATCCTGTCTGAGGCTTGGCGCAATCTCGCGCCGCGCGCTGTGTGCCAAGTCGAGATTGCCGATCAATATGATCATAAGCATCAGGACCTGAGCGAAGAAGATGCCAATGCGGGGCTGAGCCGCATGTCGACGGACATTTGCAAAGCGATTTTCCGCAAGCTGGCGGCGGATGGCACCGTCTTTACGCCCAATGTATTCCGCACGTTAAAGGCCACCTATTATCGCAGCGCCTTGGACCTGCTTGAAGCCTATTACAACGATGCCAAGATGAATGGGCTATCGATTGATCGTCACAAAGAAGAGCGTGCGATTGAGCTGTTTGCCGAGAACATCATGCGGGCTGGTCAATTCTTCTTGGACAACCCGAATGAAACGCCCTTCATTCCCACGTGGAACCGTGTGCATTCCGCGGATCCCGGTTTCCTTGCGGAATTGCGGGCAGCGGCGGCAGCGGATGACGCGGAATATGTTTAACTGCGGTTGGTGATCCACATGCATTGATAAGGTTCGACGGTAATCTCTGATGCCGTCGTGTCGATGCTGGTGTTGCTGAGCAGGTCGATCCAATGCTGGTCTTCGATCAGGTTGAGCGCGGCTGCGGATATCGTCACGGCAGCGTCGCTGACATTGTGCAATGCAAAGATTGATTGGCCGCGATCGAGGCTTTGACGCCAGATGCCGAACACGCGGTCATCGCCCATGTTGACGGTGAATTGCGTCGCGTTGGGGTGGAAAGCGGCCTGTTTCTGGCGAATTTGCAAACGGTTAGAGAGGTCAGCCAACACGCGCGCTTGCGGTGTGGTTGGATCAGCCAAACGTTCGCGCAGGTTCGGGTAATCCCAGCGGTGACGGTTGATCGCACGGTTCATGCCACGGTGTTCTACGCTTTCATAATCGTTGGGCGTCGCGAGCATGGCGTGGATGTAGAAGGCTGGGATGCCCTCTAGCGACATAACAATCGTTTGAGAGCAGATGAAACGGTCATGATGGTGATCGTCCGCCCCTGCAAAGGTGCGCGACATCGCATCATAGAAGGTGGTGTTCAGCTCATAGGGGCTTTCGCCGCCGCCCGGGAGCGTGCGCATAGAGACCAATCCGCCGATGTCTTTGACGGTGTCGATCACCTGCTGTTTTTCGTCCTCGGGCAGCAATCCTTCGGCGGGGCGCATCCCGATACCGTCATGACTTGCGGTGAAGTTCAGATACGCACAGCCCATGGGTGCGGGCGGCATTGCGCGCTGCCAGCGGCGCAGATATTCGGCGTTGCCCGACATCATGGCGTGTAGAATGAGGGGCGGCAGTGGGAAATTATAGATTGCATGCGCTTCGTCGCCGTCACCAAAATAGCTGAGGTTTTCGGCCTTGGGCACGTTGGTTTCGGTCAACAAAATGATCTTTTCGCTGGCGAAATCGCAAAGCAAACGCATCAGTTTGATCACCGCATGGGTTTGCGGCAGGTGGATTGAGGGGGAGCCGATCTCTTTCCACAGGAAGGCCACCGCATCGAGGCGGATGATTTGGACACCGTTGTCCACATGCAGGCGAATGATCCGCAGGAATTCGAGCAAGACTTCAGGGTTGCGGAAATCGAGATCGATTTGGTCGTGGCTGAAGGTACACCAGACATGGCGCAGCCCGTTGCTAGTTTCCACCTCTTGCAGCAGCGGTGTCGTACGGGGGCGCACGACGTCGCGCAGGTCATCCTCGGGCGAGGCTTCGAAGAAGAACTTGTCGTAGGGGGCTTGGCCCTGACGGTAGGCGTTGAACCAGTTTCCCTGACTCGACACATGGTTCAACACGAGGTCGGACATGAGCGTGAAGTCTTGGGCGATGCGATTGATATCGGGCCAATCGCCGAGCTGCGGGTTCACCGCGCGAAAGTCGGACACCGCAAAACCATCGTCTGAGGTGTATGGGAAGAAGGGAAGGATATGC
>NZ_JBDWVM010000162.1:0-1430 GCF_039984035.1 Planktotalea sp.
GTACGAACCTGCGAAATAAAGACCGCGACGATAATGATAACGCCGCCAATGAGAGCCTCAAAACTTGGAACTTCGCTCAGGATCAAGAGCGCCCAAATCGGGGCTAAGGGCGTTTCGAGAATACTGATCAACGCCGCCTGCGCCGCTGGCACGCGCCGCGCCCCTTCCACCAGCGCAATCGCCGCGACGGCAAAGACCAAACCGAAGACAATCAAAACACCAACTTCGATCTGTGTCACATGCAAAGGCTCGCTCAAAAGCCAAGCAGGCACCAGCAACACCAAGGACGAAAACGCAGTCGGCAACACCGTCGGCGTGTCAGGCCACATACGATACAGAACCATCGTCAACGCCATCATCAAGGTCATCCAAAAAGCAAGCAAATCACCCATTAGGGTCGAGGAGCCAAATGATCCGCTTACCGTGATTGCAACGCCGATCAAGGCAAAGCCACTGCACAGAACAACAATCCGCTCAGGACGTTCCCGAATGGCGAGCCACGCAAGGAAAGCTGTCACAAACGGCGCAGTCGCCCAGATCAATGCAACATTCGCGACCGATGTCAGCTTAAAGGCGGGAATAAACGCCGCGGTACCCGAGGCCATCAACACAGTCGCGATGACCGCAGGCCAGCCAAACCACGCCCACTCTTCGCGCACCTTTGAACGCAGCGCGAGAAAAACCAACGCGAAAATCGCACTGCTTAAACCCCGCCAGAAAATTACGCTCCACGCATCAGCGCTTACCGCTTTGGTGAAGATCCCCGCGCAGCTGAACGTCACCGCAGACAGCAGCAAAATAATCACGCCAACGCGCCGCGTTTGAAAAGTATCAGTCATGCAAGTGAGGGCTTTCTCAAAAAGAATTCCACACCCAGCTAACACACCCCTACTGACATGTATCTGTCAGCAGTCTGTGCTATGGTCACATTCAACCAAAGGACACTCACTATGGCGCGCTCCGTGCGGATGTTTGAAATTATCCAGCTTCTCAGAAATGCAGAAGGCCCCATCACGGCGCAGCGCATCGCCGCTGAATTAGAAGTGACACCGCGAACCATTTACCGCGATATTGCCTCGCTTCAGGCCTCGCGCGTGCCGATAGAGGGCGAAGCAGGCATCGGTTACGTCATGCGCAAAGGCTTTGATCTGCCGCCCGTGAACTTCAACATTGAAGAGGCCGAAGCCATCACCGTCGGCCTCGCCATGATCGCGCGCACAGGCGACAAAGGCCTCAAACGCGCCGCACGCAGCGCGGCTCAAAAGCTCTCAGATGCCACGCAACTCAGCCATACGCTCTTCGCGTCAACTTGGGGTAGTGAGGAGCCAAGCAACGTCGATCTATCCGACATCCGCCAAGCCATCCGCGACGAGCAAAAGCTTCAGATCAGCTACACCAACGGCGACGGTATCAGCAGCACCCGCATCATT
>NZ_JBDWVM010000163.1:0-4191 GCF_039984035.1 Planktotalea sp.
TTCGCGGCATCCAGTTGGGTCTCGCTTGGGAAGACAAGCCGACAGTTACATCTGTTGAACAACTCGCAGGCACGAAGAACCGTGTAACAGGTACACAGCTTGGCCGTATCGCCATGACCGCAATGAACCTGAACCCAGTTCCAGTGGCTTGGGAAGAAACACTCGACGCGCTGAAAACGGGTCTGATTGATGGTGCGGAAACTTGGTCCTCAGCGGTTGCTTATGCAAACATGAGCCCTGTTGTATCTCAGTCTGTGTATCTCGACTTCTTCTGTGGCACAGAGCACACAGCAATGAACGCTGGTGTCTTCGATAGCCTGTCTGGCGAATTGCAAGACGTCGTGATGGAAAGCTCCTACTGGGCGCAAACACACGTTCAAGCCGCGAACGAAGCAGCGCTGGTCAAAACTGTTGGTGTTTCCGATCCACAGCTTCCAGACACGATCTTTGCTAAGAACAACGTACGTAACGCGTTCTTGTCTAAAGAAGAAAAGCGCAAAGCCGAAGAAATGTGCTCACCAGAGTTCCAACCACAGCTGTGGGAAGAATGGCGCGAGCGCCTTAACGGCTGGTCCGGTGGCTTGGACACGTATCAGGAAATCTACGACATCTCCCGCGAGATCGACGAAGATACGCTTCCTGAAAACGTGGAACCACGTCGTTGGTGGAAAGCGTAAGTCACCACTGGCTTATCGACAAAACAAGCCGGTCCAAATCACCTTTGGGCCGGTTTTCTTGTTCTCAGATCGCCACAACGCGGCATAGTAGACGAACGCAATTCAAAGGGGAGGATGCCAGATGTCAGTCTGGTCGGACATGGTCACCATCGTTACAGCAACGTTGAGTGGCGACATCAATTTCAAAGTTGTACAGGCATATCGTTCTGAAGCGGCTTGGTTCGTATTCGGACCGCTAACCATCATTGGCGCAATCGCGCTTTATTATCGCGAACGTTTTGCGGAGCGCCTCGAAGGGCGACTTGGCTATTCGGTCACCAAAATCACGCACCCAATCATTTCTCTTTTGCTAGTGCTCGGTCTCGCGGCTGCGTTTTTGCCCCCTATCAACAGTCTTTTGGACACGCTGACCGCTGGTTATCTGGCTGTCCTTGTCGTGTTTGGTCCGATCCTGCTTATTCTATTCGAGCGTACGCCCGAACGAACGATTGTGATCTATTGCTACATCGTAATGGCTGCGATCATCTTCATTGGCGTTATTCAACGCTTTGTCTTTTCCGTGCAAGTCCCCTGGTCCACGACCATTCCACCGCTGCTCTTTATGATCATGGCTTGGTTCGGCGCGACGTTTAACATTCGCTTGCGCACACACTTGAGCTTTTCAGAGTTTCGCACGAAATTCGGCCCAAAAGGGCAGCTTTTTTGGCTTACCTTTGACAACATACTTTGGCTGATTTTCTGCATCATCGTTGTGACAACCACGTCCCGCGTGACTGTGAATACATATGATAACTTCGCGATTGTGCTTGGAACTGACGATACTATGCGTTGGTGGTTCCTCGTGACGATGCCTGTTTGCTTTATCTTGCTCGCGACACGCGCGATGGAGAATATTCACGAAGATTTCGCCAACTACAGAACGGATCAACCTTTGATCAAACAAGCCGTAATTGGGGGGGATGTGTAATGGGTGATTCAACTTGGATTACGATTATCTCATTGGCCTGCACGTTCCTCTTTATGATGGGAACACCAGTCTTATTGGTCATCTTCTATTGGGTCGTCGGCTGTAGCTTTGTCATCGACCTGACATTGGACAACACAGGCGGCGAACTCTTGAACGTCTTTAAAGACGGCTTTGCACTGCTCGCGATGCCCCTGTTCATCCTGACGGGCGACTTGATCAACCGTTCTGGCATCGCCAAACGATTATCAGACTTTGCCTATGCCTGCCTTGGATGGATCCGCGGCGGTCTTGCGATGGCGGCCATCGGCGCTTGCGGCTTGTTCGCAGCGATCTCTGGGTCCAACTCGGCAACCACAGCAACCATCGGTTCGATGTTGCACCCAGAAATGGTAAAAGGCGGATATGATGAACGCTTTGCTGCGGCGACTGCCGCGGCGGGCGGTACGGTCGGCATTATCATTCCACCGTCCATCATCTTCATCGTTTATGGCTTCCTGATGAACCTGCCGATCTCTGATCTGTTCATAGCGGGCATTGTTCCGGGATCGCTGATGGTTCTGGCAATGATGGCGACGTGTTTCGTTGTTTGCTCCATCAACGGTTGGGGCATCATCATCGCACTGTCATTCAAACGCGTTTTGAAAACAGCAGTTGGCGCATGGCTCGGCTTCTTCGCGATCGGTCTTGTTCTTTGGGGCATTTACACGGGTAAATTTTCCCCGACCGAGGCGGCGGGCGTTACAGTGGGATTTGGTATCATCGTTGCTTTGACCAGCTATCCGCTAAACAAGATCATGGGCACCAGCGCCGACACACCGATTGAAGAACGCTCCATCACGTCGATGTTTGTTGTCGAGGGCTTCACGCTCAAAGACATCCCATCGGTTGTTGTGCGTTCGGCTCAGATCAGTGGCATCCTTGCACCGCTCATCGCTGTGTCGGTTGTGATGCAACAAATCCTATCGCTCCTTGGCGCGCAGGAAGTCATTGGTGGTTTCGTGACAGGCATGGGTGGCTATTACCCCGTTCTGTTTACAGCAATGGGCATCGTGTTCGTGGCAGGCATGGTTTTGGAGTCGCTTCCAGTGACCATTATCTTGGCGCCAATCTTGGCCCCAATCGCTGCGAGCGTTGGCGTTGATCCGATCCACTTCTCAGTGATCTTCCTTGTTGGGGCATCTATTGGCTTCATCACGCCGCCCTACGGCTTGAACCTCTATGTCGCATCAGGCGTCACTGGGGTTCCGTATTTCAGACTGTTAAGGTATTCGACCATGTACCTAGCAGCGCTGATTACCGTGTGGATCACCGTTGCACTCATTCCAGATTTGGCGCTGTTCCTCGTGCCAAGTAGATAAGAGCGCAGATGACCAACGAGCCTCAAATACAAAAAGAGCCGCAGATTCCTACGAATTTGCGTCTCTTACTTATCGTTGAAGAAATTGCAAAAGCAGGCAGCCCGCTCAAGCCAATGCAACTGGCCGAGGTGCTAGGTCTGCCGAAACCGACAGTGCATCGTCTGCTCCAAACCGCTGAAAGTGAAGGGTTCCTTCAACGGGACCTCGATGGTCGATCCTATGGGCCCGGCCCCCGATTGCGTCAGCTTGCCGTGCGAACGATGTCATCCGAACACCTGCGCACAGGGCGGTTGGCCATTTTGAAAGGCGTCGCTGAAGATATTGGTGAGACCTGCAATCTGGCAACGCCGGATCGTGAAGGTATGACCTATCTGGACCGTGTCGAAACCCATTGGCCCTTGCGCATTCAACTGCCCATCGGCACCAACGTTCCATTCTATTGTACAGCAAGCGGAAAAATGTACCTCTCAACGCTGCGCGACAGCACGCTTGAGGCGGTTCTCAAATCTCGCCCGCTCGAAGCCCTCACTGATAATACCCTGATCGATCCAGACGCTTTGCGCCGTGAGCTCGCGGAAACGCGCGCGCGCGGCTATTCGCAGGACAACGAAGAATTTATGATGGGTATGACCGCCCTCGCAGTGCCCGTGAAGGACAATGCAGGGCGATTGCTCGCAACCTTGTCAGTGCACGCCCCCGATCAAAGACATTCTGTCGAGGATTTGGTTGATTTCTTGCCGCGACTTCAAACTGCCGCGCAAAAGCTGTCAGAACTACACAACAGCTAAACCCGATTTAACTGGCTTTTACGCCATTGATCCGGCGTAAGATCGGTCCATCCCCGAAACGCACGAAAAAACGCGCTGGGTTCTGCAAACCCCAACATATGTGAAATCTGGGCAACGCTCAGGTCTGCATTGCGCAGAAGCGTCAGCGCGCGATCACGACGCAAATCCGACTTGAGACTACGGTAACTATGCCCCTGCTGCCCGAGCTGACGACGCAAGGTTGCAACAGACAGACCGAGGTGTTGCGCCAACTCTGGAAAACTGGGCCAGTCCATCGGTTCACGCGCTTTCAGCAAGACCATCACAGCGCCAAGCGCGCCTTCATCATGTTGATAGCCCGTGAGATATATTCCCGGCGCTGCGCGTAAAAAGCGTTTGAGCGCCGCCTCATTTCTGTTGAC
>NZ_JBDWVM010000164.1:0-5165 GCF_039984035.1 Planktotalea sp.
AGAGGGCAGGGAGCTGCTGTCCATTCCTTTGGCTGATATCGATCCGCGCGCAATGATCCGGGACCGTACACATATCGATGCGGATGAAATGGCGGAGCTTGTGGCGTCGATTGAGGCGCATGGAATGCGTCTGCCGATTGAAATTTATCGCCGCGAAACCGTGGGGCAGGGGGAGGCCCCGTTTGGATTGCTGTCGGGCTTTCGCCGTTATGAAGCGGTGCGCCAGATTGCAGGGCGCAGTGCTGATCCGAAGTGGCAGAACATCACCGCGATTGAACGTGATCCTGACGCGCTTGGCGGGGCGATCACGGCGATGGTGGAAGAGAATGAAGTGCGCTCAAACCTGTCGCATTACGAGCGCGGGCGCATTGCAGTGGTTGCCGCGCAGCAGGGTGTATTCAACAGCACTGAAGAGGGGGTTAACACACTGTTCGCTGTCGCTTCCAAAGCGAAGCGCAGCAAGATTCGCGCCTTTGCTTTGATCTTTGAAGAGTTGGGCGATGTGCTGATTTATCCCGAAGCTTTGAAAGAGCGCGATGGATTGCGGCTGGCGAGTGCGCTGCGAAACGGGTCGGACATCGCGTTGCGCGATTGTCTTGAGCGAGGGTCCTTTGAAGATGCGGAAGCGGAATGGGCTGCGCTAGAAGTGGTGATCGAGGCGCTCAACAGCGGGGCCGTTAAAGACCCAGCGAGGGGAGGGCGCCCGAGTAAGCGAGAGGCAAAGCAAGACGATTGGGAAGGGCTAACGAAGATATTGCCCTCGGGAATAACGCTGCGCTGCACCAGCGATTCCAACGGCCCTATGATCCGAATTGGCGGCGATGTGGATCGCGCATTTTTGGAAGAAACGCTGGAGCATTTGGCAGTGCTGTTTGAGAAGCGGAAGCCCTGAGGAATTTGATGTGGTGGGGTAGGGTGTTGTTGGTGGTTTTGAAATAACGATCATCTAAGGTGGGCGTGTAATTGACCACCTAGGACTGTTGATAAGCTGTGAAAACACCGACCTTCACTTCGTGGAGTTTAGCGAGTCGTCATTGCAAATGTTTCTACGGCGGCCACGCATTATTCACACAATCCATCTGCTCAGTTATGCTGTAGGATAAGATTGGCAAGTGAGATCAAAGGACTTGAAATGAAAGAAGGGTTTACCCCACTTATCTGTGCTTTGTTCATGTTGGTGTTTTGTGCATTCTTCTTTTACATTGATAGCGCACAACGCGCCGAAGCTGCTTTTTTGGCATCCGAAGTTGAGACCTTTTTGGAGAACCACAGAACTGTGAGTGCTGACCATCTCGTTGCACAACAGAAAGCGCGACAGCTAGAGAATTTAGTTCAAAGACCAAACCGATCATTTTTGGCCATGGCCTCATTGATCATTGCTGTCCAGTTTTTTCTAGCATTTTTCAAGAACGCTAAGGGGCGCAGAGTTTCGCAAAAAGCAGCGGAAATTTGGACCTGGCGGCCATAGTTCTTTGTCGCTTTGATAGTTTAGAAAAGCATCGTTTATGCATGTCGTAGTATTCGTCGCGATGGGCTCTTTTGATGACTCCCGTTGCGCGTCTTGATGTTTGATTAGTAGGGCAGGGGTGCTGTCCTAAAGGTGTGCGAATGGCGATTAGGGGCAAGTCACAAAACCAGCGTTTTCAAGACCCACATCAAAAGAGACTTTTAACATAATCTCGAAACCCCCTTGCTTTTTGCCGCGCGATAATAATGTGTAAAGAACTGTAAGTTTCGCGATAGGCGTTCCCTAAGAGAGCATGTGACAATGGAATCCAAAATTCGAAATATGGAAGAATTTGCCGCTGCCAGTGGAATTTCGCGCCCGACGATCTCTAAGTATTTTAACGATCCGGATAGCGTCAGAAACTCGACGCGCGAGAAGATTGAAGATGCGCTCAAGACATATGACTACCGCCCGAACGTCTATGCGATGAACCAGAACCGCAAGCTGACGCGGAACGTGGGTATCGTTGTTCCGTCGCTGTCCGATCCGTTCTTTTCCGAGATTGCGCGGAACGTTGAGCGACGGTGCATCAATGCCGGGTATCGCCCGACGCTGTTCAGCTCGCATGGTAATACAGAGCAGGAAATCGAGATTCTCGAAAACCTGCTTTCGATGAAACCGACGGGTTTGTTGATCGCACCGCTGGGGCGTCGCTCTGATGTTGCGGCGATTGAGAAGTTTAGCAAGGACGTGCCTACGGTTCTGTTCGATAGCCTTCTTGCGGATATCGGTTTGACCTTTAGTGGCTCTGACAATTTTCAGTTCGGACGCATGATTGTCGAATATCTGTGCCGTACCGGTGAGCCACCTTGTTTCTTTGAAATGAAGAACCCCTCCAACCCGAACGCCAACAAACGGCGCGAAGGATATATCGCGGCGATGGAAGCGCTAGGGCATGAGCCCAGAGTGGTGAGCGTTGCAGGCGAGGGATGGAATTTCGAAGAGATCGGCAGGGACGGGGGCTTTGAAGCGATAGATCGCAAGGCGTTTTCTACAAATACTGTTCTGTGCAGTAACGATCGTTTGGCGATTGGTTTGCTGGCGGCGTGTTTTGAACGCGATATGGTCGTCGGTCACGGGGAAAATTGTTCGATTCGAGTCGCTGGAATGGACGATCATCCCTTCTCAGAGTTCACATGTCCGCCTCTCACCACCATTGCGCAGGACTATGAGTCGATTTCTCGGTATGCGGTGGATAGCCTGTTCAATAGCATTGAAGGTGTTGAAATTGCTGAGAAAGTTTCGCTCTTTGAGGGTAAACTTATCATGCGGCGGTCTGCATAAATTTCATTAAAACTTGTCGCGTGTAAAATTTTTGTTGACCGCGCGGAAATAACGCGCCAATCTGATTCCAGTATTTTGGGAGGAAGATTAATGAAATCACTACGTAACACGGCTCTCGGCCTGTCTCTTGGCGTTGCAGCAGCTTCTGCTGGCTATGCGCAAGAGCTCACGATCGCGATCGTAAACAACGGTCACATGATCAACATGCAGAAAGTTGCGGAAGCATACACTGCGGACACAGGCGTTGCTCTTAACTGGGTATCCCTGGAAGAAGGCGTTCTTCGTGAGCAAGTAACGTCCGACACAGCGACAGGTGGTGGCCAGTACGACATCATCAACATCGGCATGCAAGAAGCTCCAATCTGGGGTGCAGCAGGCTGGATCGAAGCACTTGAGTTCGGCGCAGACTATGACGTTGACGACATGCTTCCAGCGATGCGCAACGGTTTGTCACACGAAGGTACGCTTTATGCTGCACCTTTCTACGGCGAATCTTCCATGGTTATGTATCGTAAAGACCTGACAGACGCTGCTGGCGTAACTGTTGCTGACAACGATTCATGGGACAACATCAAAGCCGCAGCGGCAGCGATGCACGACCCAGACAACGGCGTTTACGGTGCTTGCTTGCGCGGTAAGCCAGGCTGGGGCGACAACATGGCGTTCGTCACAACTGTTGTGAACTCCTTCGGTGGTGCATGGTTCGATGCAGAAATGAAGCCAGCGCTTGACTCAGACGAGTGGAAAGCTGCGATCAACTTCTACGTTGACCTGCTGGGCAACTACGGCCCTCCCGGTTCTGAAGGCAACTCCTTCAACGAAATCCTTGCTCTTTACAACGAAGGCAAGTGTGGCATGTGGATCGATGCGACTATCGCTGCGTCCTTCCTCGAAGTTGACGGTGTAGCATACGCTCAGTCTCCAAACGCTGGTAACCCAGTGGGCGCGAACTGGCTGTGGGCATGGGCAATGGCTGTTCCAACAGGTTCACCTAACTCTGAAGAAGCACACAAGTTCATCGAGTGGGCGACATCTAAAGAGTACATCCAAGCTGTAGGTAACCACCCAGACTTCGGTTGGGGCAAAGTTCCAACAGGTACGCGTTCATCCACGTATGCAATCCCTGAGTTCCAAGCGGTTGCGGGTTTCGCAGCAGCTGAGATGGCAGCGATTGAATCAGCGGCTCCAGAAGCAACAGACATCAAGCCTTACGTTGGTGTTCAGTTCGCAGCGATCCCTGAGTTCCCAGAAGTGGGTACAGCAGTAGCACAAGAAATCGCAGCGGCACTGTCCGGCGCGAAATCTGTAGACGAAGCTCTGGCGGCGTCACAAGCAGCAGCGGACGCAATCATGTCCGAAGCGGGCTACTACTAAGCAGTCGTTAACGACTAAAGCGAAAGGTCCGGGTGCGCACCGGACCTTTCCACCCAATCTCAAAAATCCCTTTTGTTCCGCTTGAATAAGGCAATATCGCTGCCGATCGCTGAACATTTCGCCTGATTTTTCCGACTTCGCCGAAATTTATGATTCGTAAAGGTGGCCCGAACTATGTCCGATAGAACGCTTCCCCGCATTCTCCAAACGCCAGCGGTCATCCTGCTGTTGATTTGGATGTTGGTCCCGCTCAGCATGACGCTGTATTTCTCTTTCATCCGTTATGTTCTTAACAGCTCTATTCGCCCTGAATGGACGACACCGGCGTTGAGCAACTGGCGTGGTTTTGGGAACTACGCATATGTTCTGAAAGCCAAGGATTTCTTGTTTGCCATTCAGAACTCAGTTCTAATTGTTGGCAGCATTTTGATCATTACGGTTATTCTGGGCCTCGGCATTGCTGTTCTCATCAACCGTTCTTTCCCGGGTCGCGGCATTGTACGTGTTCTGCTGATCTCGCCTTTCTTTGTTATGCCTGCGGTGAACGGTGTTCTTTGGATCAACATGATCCTTGATCCAGTTCTTGGCCTGAACGGTATTGCGGTCGGCGGTATCAACAACATCGTTAACGGTCTTAAAGACTTCCCGGTTCTAGGTGGCTTCTTCTCGCTTTGGCCCGAATTTGAGCCGATCTCGTTCCGTGCGACGCAAACCTCTGCTTATGCGGTTATCATGATGGTGGCTTGGCAGTGGACACCTTTCGCGGTTCTTATCTTTATGACGTCTTTGCAGTCCGAAGATGAAAGCCAGAAAGAAGCGGCGACGCTGGATGGTGCGAGCCCATGGTCACAGTTCATCAATCTGACGGTTCCACACCTTGCCCGTCCAATCGCGATTGTTGTGATGATCCAGTCGATTTTCCACCTGTCGCTTTATGCTGAGATCGAAATTGTCTCACGCGGCTCTGGTAACAAAAACCTGCCATACCTGATTGGTGAAT
>NZ_JBDWVM010000165.1:0-10407 GCF_039984035.1 Planktotalea sp.
ACCCTTCCCGATGATCTTGAGAATAGTCTAGCGGCGTTGCTCTAGAACGTTTTGGGCTTTCCTGTTCGTTTCGGGGTATTAGCCCGCAAACGGATGCGCTTGCGAGATTGTGCACGGGCGGTGTCTGGATCGCAGACTAAATCGACGGCAAGGTATTCTTATCTTGTAGCCGTTGATCCGCTTCAAACTGGCTAAGAAAAACCTGACCCGACAACTCGGTTAGGAAAGGCGAGCGCTTTAACCGATCCATGACTGGTCCTTTTACCTCGCTGAGATGCAACAAAACGCCTGCATCTTTAAGTCTCAGATTGATATGATGGAGGCTCTCTAAAGCTGAGGCATCAATCGAATTTACAGCCGAGCACATAAGAATCACGTCACGAATTTCAGGCCGCCCCGAGATCGTTTCGTTCACTGTATCCTCAAGGAAACGGGCGTTCGGAAAATAAAGGCTTTCGTCAATGCGGATCGACAGGACACTGGGGAAGGTCTCCACATCGTGACGCTTGATATTACGGTAGTGTTCGGTTTCAGGAACGCGCCCGACGATAGCGACGTGGGGGCGGGACGTTCTGGCTAGAAACAAGATAAGAGACAAAAGTACGCCAATGGTTATGCCGATTTCGACGCCAAATATAAGAGTGCCGATGATCGTACCCAGCATGGCTGCAAAGTCTGATTTTGAATAAAGCCATGTGCGTTTGATCGTTTCGACATCAATGAGCGTCAAGACCGCGACGATGATTGTCGCGGCGAGTGTCGCTTTGGGAAGTAAAAACAGCAGCGGGGTTAGGAATAGTGTCGCAATGGCGATGCCAATTGCGGTCAGCGCCCCAGCTGCGGGAGTACGTGCGCCAGCATCAAAGTTAACGATGGAGCGCGAAAACCCACCCGTCACAGGGAATCCGCCAGAAGCGGCGGCGCCGACATTGGCGGCGCCCATTGCGATCAGTTCCTGATCCGGATCAATCCGTTCGCGCCGCTTGGCCGCAAGTGTTTGAGCGACAGAAATGGTTTCGACATAGCCGACGATACCGATCATTAAGGCGGGTAGGAAAAGCATGCTCCAAAGCTCTGTGTTGAAGGCAGGAAGCGCCGGTGTGGGCAAACCGCGTGGAATGTCACCGACGATAGCGACGCCTGCGGATTGCAATTCAAGCGCCCACACAGCTACCGTAGTTGCAATGACGGCCACGACAGGCGCAGCTTTAGACGCGCTGCCTGCCATTTGCTTGGAAAAACCGATCTGCATAAGCTTCGGTGTCAGGCGATGGCGAGACCAGACCAGAAATCCGATTGCGGCAGCTCCGATCGCCATCGTCGCAAGATTGGCGTTTGGTAAGCCAGAAATCAGGCTAGTGATTTGTTCGATCAGGTTGTGCCCATGGATATCGATCCCAAAGATATGTTTCATCTGGCTGATAGCAATGATCGCAGCACTTGCTGTGATGAAACCCGAAATCACAGGGTGACTTAGGAAGTTGGCGAGAAAGCCCAGCCGCGCGATGCCCATGACGATCAATATGATCCCTGAGATTAGCGCAAGGACGATGGCAGCGCCTAGATACTCTGGCGTGCCTTGTGTCATTAGCTCGCCAACGGCTGAGGCGGTCATTAAGGACGTTACCGCCACAGGCCCGACGGCCAGAGTCATGGACGTTCCAAAAACAGTGTAGATCACCAAGGGCGCAATTGATGCGTAAAGCCCAATTTCAGGCGGTAGTCCTGCCAGTAGAGCGTAAGCCAATGATTGCGGGATCAACATGATCGTCACAATAACTGCAGCAATAGCATCGGCAGAAAACGCTTCTCTATTGTAATTGGGTGCCCATTTCAGGATTGGAAAATACCGCGAGAACATCGCAAGCCTCATTTGATTAAGTTGGAAAGCAAAGGGCGTTTGTTGTTCGCACGTCCTTGGTGTCGTTAATTTGTAGCCAGATGGTTAGGTCGGCGCCGAAACTTGCGCGAAAACATTGGCTGCACGTGCTCCGGAGCGGCAATAGGCGCAGACCTTGATGTTCGGTTTCGACATCAACTGTGCGAGGTCTTTGGCCTGAGTTTCAAATGCCTCGCCCGGAGCGAACGGGTGATAGTGAAAGGACAGACCCAGTGCGGCGCAGGCCTTAGCAACGCGCGTTGAGATTGTCTCACTCGGGTGTTCATGATCGGGGCGATAACAAATGACATCTGTAAATCCGCCCTGAGCAAGAACCCTAAGATCATGTTCGGTAATCTGCGGGGAGACGCTGAAATTATCCGACAAATGCGTAAGGTCCATCATGCCGCCTCGCTGGAAAAGAAGCGAAGGCGCTTGGTTGGAACAGCGATCAACATGCCGCATATCATCGCAATCGCAAATACGATGCCTTGCCATCCAGCGAACGACAATGCCGCAAAGGACG
Source organism: Planktotalea sp. (assembly GCF_039984035.1). Lineage (GTDB taxonomy): Bacteria > Pseudomonadota > Alphaproteobacteria > Rhodobacterales > Rhodobacteraceae > Planktotalea. The sequence continues at coordinate 2,406 of NZ_JBDWVM010000165.1, forward strand.
GGCCTGGACATAGGCCTGCAAGACCCCAGCCTGCGCCAAAAATGGCTGAGCCAATGGCCAGATCTCTGGTGATCTTTTGCTCTGCTCTCGCGGGAATGGGGGTGCCAACCCATGCTGTCTTGCGGCGTTCGGCAATTTGCCACGCCGCTGCCATCGGTAGAATGGCGCCGCCCAATACAAATGCCAACGTCGGATCCCAGTCCCCGAAAATATCGAGCCACCCTTGGACACGATTGGTGTCGACCATGCCAGAAATCAAAAGTCCGAGCCCAAAGAGGCTACCGCTTGTGAATGAAATTAACCCACGCATTAGATCACTCCCAGAATGTGTTTAAAGACAAGGACGCTCAGCCCGCCTGCCAAAAGGTAAAAAACGGTTGCTGCGATACCGCGAAGTGAGAGGCGTGAGATACCGCACACCCCGTGTCCGCTTGTGCAGCCATTGGCCAAACGTGCGCCCAGTCCAACCAAAACACCTGCAACAATCAGAATGACAGGATCGGAGGTGATGTTGGTCTCTGCTGTTTTTCCACTGAAGGTTAACGCCAGCCATGGAGCTGCGATAAGGCCCGCAATGAACAACACGCGATCTCGTAGTGTTGAGCGTCCTGAACCGTCTACAAGCCCGCCGATAATGCCACTTGCCCCCATGACGCGCCCGTTCCCAAGAAGGTAAACAGCGCCTGCAAGGCCAATGACCAACCCACCAAGGGCGCCATATATAAAACTTTGTTCAATCATGATTTAGATCCTGTTCACTGGAACTTTGAGATAGACGTTCCCGTCCTCTTCGCTGGGGGGCATGTTGCCTGCGCGCATATTCACCTGAAGCGAGGGCACGATCAGTCGCGGCATTGACAATTCGGCGTCCCGCTGCGTTCGAAGGGCGACGAAGTCTTTTTCAGCGCGGCCTTGCCCAACGTGTTTGTTCAGCGACTTTTGCTCACCAATCGTGGTTTCCCACGCGAATTCATCGCGGCCGGGTGCCTTGTAATCATGTCCAACGAAAACGCGCGTCGCATCTGGCAGCGCAAAAAGCTTCTGCACCGAAGCGTAAAGCATTTCAGCCGAGCCACCCGGGAAATCAACACGTGCAGTGCCAAAGTCTGGCATAAAGAGCGTGTCACCGACGAAGGCGGCATCCCCGATCACATATGTAAGGCAGGCAGGCGTATGTCCCGGGGTGTGCAGAACGGACGCGGTGAGTGCGCCAATCTCAAACGTATCTCCTTCGATGAACAGCCGGTCGAACTGGCTACCATCGCGTTGAAATTCGCTACCTTCGTTGAATACCTTGCCGAATGTATCTTGGACAACGGTGATGTTTTCGCCAATCCCGATCTTGCCGCCAAGCTTTTCCTGTAGATAGGGGGCTGCGCTCAGGTGGTCCGCGTGCACATGGGTTTCAAGAACCCAATCAACCTGCAAACCGTTGTTTTGCACAAATTCAATAATTTCATCGGCTGAGTGAAAATCCGTTCGGCCCGACGCATAGTCAAAATCCAAAACGGAATCGATGATGGCACAGTGGCGCGTCTCGGGGTCGGTAACCACGAAAGAGGCTGTATTCGTAACTTCGTCGAAGAAGGGTGTCACGTCTGGTGTCATGAGGGATCTCCAATTGTATGGCACAAGACATATTAAGATTATATAATATGTCAATGTGTCTGGAGAGAATATATTTGAAAAGTTGAATATATTAAATTCGACGTTATGTTTGTGATGTGAAATGAAGGCCAGATCACTATGGATACGAAAACCAATTTACCACTGGATGCATTGTTCGCGTTCACCGAAAACAATGTTGAGGCTCCGGATCAGGCTGCGAAGTTTTTGAAGTCTCTGGCGCATCGTGACAGGTTAAAGGTGCTTTGCGTCCTACTCGACAAAGAGCTTTCGGTGGCCGAGATCGAAGCTCGAGTTGGAGCGAGCCAATCTGCTATCTCGCAGCACCTTGGGCGGCTCAGGGATGAAGGCATCGTGGCGGGGCGCCGCGATGGCCGTCAAATTTTGTATTCGATTGCCGATCCTACGGTGCGTGATCTCATCGAAGTCCTCTACGCAAGGTTTTGCGCCTAAAAGACGTTGTTTCTCGGTCGCTTAGGCGAGGTGATTCCTCTGTCTGCAATAGGTGCATTGCTAAAGAAAACTTAGAATCATTCATGTCAGCCTGTCGTTTTGCAGACCAACAGACGGCTCCGAGCGTGCGGGAAAGGCGTATCTAGAGTCACCGAAAGTCGAGACATTCTATCCCTTGGGGTAGCTGTTTCTACAAATGCCCCGAGAGCTATGCCTCTGGGGCAAAGCCACACGGCCAAAGTGTCATTACTCCTTGGACATCTTCACAGCGGGTCGCCCGAAAGACCCAGGAAAGGAACATGACATGACACAGGTTAAGAACATTATTGTGGTTGGTGGCGACGGTTTTTGCGGTTGGCCCACAGCACTTCATCTGTCCCAACTGGGACACAACATCACAATCGTAGACAATATGTCTCGCCGTGAAATCGACGAAAAACTGGGTGCAGATAGCTTGACGCCGATCGCTTCTATGGCTGATCGCCTTGCTGCTTGGAAAGAGCACACAGGCCGAACAATTGAATTTGAAAACATCGATGTTGCCCGTGATTTTGAGGCCGTCACAGACCTGCTGGCCTCTGTTAAACCCGATACAGTTATTCACTTTGGTGAACAGCGCGCTGCGCCATATTCAATGAAGGGTGTGGGCGAGAAGCGCTACACTGTCGACAACAATATCTCAGGTACACACAATCTGCTGGCTGCATCTGTCGATCTGGGCCTTGATCCGCACTTTGTGCACCTCGGTACGATGGGCGTTTATGGCTACGACGACGATGGCCTCGAAATCCCAGAAGGATATCTACCAGTCTACGTTCCAGGCGATGACAAGCAGATCATGAAGCGCGATATCCTGTATCCGACCAACCCGGGCAGCGTTTATCACATGACGAAGTCCATGGATCAGCTGTTGTTCCAATTCTACGCCAAGAACGATCACTTGCGGATCACGGATTTGCACCAAGGTATCGTATGGGGCACGCAAACAGACGAAACACGTCTGGATGAACGTCTCATCAACCGTTTTGACTACGACGGTGACTACGGTACTGTTTTGAACCGTTTCTTGATGCAGGCGGCAGTGGGTCACCCGTTGACAGTGCATGGAACTGGCGGACAGACACGTGCATTCATTCACATTCAGGATACTGTAAAATGCCTTGCGATTGCGGTGGAAAACCCACCTGCAAAAGGCAGCAAAGTCGCAATCTTGAACCAAATGACAGAGACCCACACGGTGCGCACGCTGGCCCATTTGGTGGCGAACGTGTCCGGCGCGACTGTCGCGAACGTGGATAACCCGCGCAATGAAGCTGCGGAAAACGATCTGCGTGTGTCCAACAAGACTTTCCTGTCTTTGGGCTTGAAACCAGTCACCTTGGCAGAAGGGTTGATCGAGGAAACACAGCAAATCGCAGCAAAATATGCGGACCGCTGTATCCACGACATGATCCCGTGTGTGTCCACTTGGACAGACCGCCAAAACCCTGGCGTCGTAATGCTAGAGGTTCGCAAAGCGGGCTAACCCCATGAAATCAGGGTCGCCGAACCAGCGTGAAGGTGGGTTCGGCGTCCTCGGATATTTCAGCATCAGATTACGGTGAACAGTATGCGCATGATTGGCATTGGGCTTTTAGGTTTTCTTTTCGCAGGCATCGCCCTCCTGCTTTCAACAATGAACATTCTTGAACGTGGCGAGCGTTACGTTCGAGAAATAACAGATGGCCCCCAATTGGTTTTTGAACACAGAACACCAGCCTTAGCGCAAGACCCGCATGAGGCAAAGATTCTGCGAACCAACCCAGACCATCCTGTCATTCTTTCCGGTTTGCCTGCCTACCAGAGCGTTGCATTCAACCTGCCAGTTGATGCACGCCCTACGTCTGGATACCTTCAAATCGATGCAACATCTCAAGTCCTCGAGGGTGTGGAAGGGGTGCTGCGCATTTCCATCCGCAATACTCGTCGCGCAGAGATGTTGCTGCATTCAGGCGAGGCAGGTCGTTCCTTGCAAATTCCGCTTTCACCGGAGGATTTTGCAGGGGATCAACTGGTCGTTTCTTTCTCTTTGAAAGGGACCGGTCCTCATACTCAGTGCGGTCCGCAAGATGGTGTAGAAGCCGTCGTAGAGATTGAAACGACCAGCGCTATTTACGTGACGCTGGATCAACCACAGCAAAGTCCGCGCGACCAAATTTACAGCTGGGGAAATGTCGCACGCGTCGCTTGGCCTGAATGGCTGCAGCAAGACGAGCAATTGCGCCGTTTGGTCCTTGCGACCCAATTCCAACGTCGTGGGTTAACAGCGCATTTTGCACCTTCGAACCTATCAGAAGAGGGATTGACTACAAACGAGCTGCGCGCGGCCTTTTCTGCCATGCCTGCACCTGAAGTTAAGGTGCTCAAAACGGGTCAACTGGCCGAAGAGGGAGCCAACGCAGGGCTGCGTCGGTTTCACCGTCAAGTGGTTTGGCGTGACGGGTTCGATCTGGTCGGGCATTCCAAACAGCCTATGCCCAGTCAATTGGACTTACATCTTCTCTTTGGTCGTCTGATCGAAGGTCAGAATTGGACATTGACCGTAACGCTAAACAAGCGCTTGGTTTTCCATGATCAAGTTGATGGGGCGCAGACGAACTTCCACGCTCTGATTGATCTTCCCGCGACTATCCAAGCTGGCAGCAATGCTCTTGAAGTCGTCGCAACAAGCACGAACGCCGTGAATGGAATTTGTGACCAGGGCCCAGAACTGATCGCAGAAATGTTGCCTCAGACGCGTCTCATTGCGAGCGAAACCCCTTTTGCGGATGCGATGTCCGAATTGCAGGACACTCTCCGATCCGTCGGGCCAGTGAATGTTGATATGACGTCTACTTTGTCTGCGATTGATGCTGATGCTGCGATCCAGCTGTTGGACCACGTCATACCGGTTGGAACGGAACTCAAGGCGGCAGGGGCGAAAACCCATGTCACTGTTTTGGGCCGCGATCACAAGACGCTGCCATTGCCCGATGTCGGGCGCGCATGGTTCGTCACACGTGATGCCTCCGGTGAGGGCTTGGCTGTCACTAAATGGACGACAGGCGATGCCCTTCCGCACACTGATCTTGCAATATTGGTGACGCCAGACACCTCCACTTTTGAGGAGGCGGAGGGATGAGCGAGCTTGAGGATAAACGCGAACACATCAACTTCATCTCTGTTGACAGTGCGCCAAAACGTTTTGCTGGTCCGGTCTCGGAATGGCAGGCTCCAAAAATGCTGGCGCTTTTTACCGTAATCGCTGCCGCGCAACTCTGGATCGTTAACACCGACTTGGTTTCGAACATCTTCCCCAATCGGGACTACGTTTTCTCGGTCCATTCGGGACGCCACGCAATTGCGATCCGTATTTTTCTGATTTCCTTCTTTGTCTCCTTCGCAGCGTTCAGCTCTGGGAACATCAAAGTGCGCACATTGTTTGCGTTGGATCTGACGCTTACATTTCTGGTCGGTTGCGCGATTTTTGATCTCGCCAATGTGTTGGCTGAAACGGGGTTAGGAACATCATTCTCTCTACATTTCAGTGCGATTGCCTCAGGTTTATTCGGCTTTGCGGTTTATTCTTTCAAACTCTTAGAGCGCGGATTTATGCCAGCGCGCATTCGCATCGAACATATCCCTGTCAGCCAAATGCGCGCCCTTTTGCGTCTCGGGGTCACAATCGCGATTGCTGCGGGTATTTCAATTTGGATTGGCAGCATGAAATTACATGCTGTCGAAGTTATGCGCAGTTGGTCGCTCCTAGGCGGTATTGGGCCTGGTGTGTTCTTGTTCCTACCAGTGCTTTTTGCGCAGCTTTATGGATTGGCGATCTACGATGTCTTGACCGCGAAAAAGCAGAATTTCAAACCTGCTGTTTCTGTCATCGTGCCTGCGCATAATGAGAGCTACATCATCAAAGATACGATCAATGCGATGGACCGCGCAGCTGCGCACTATGGCGGCGATGTGCATATCCTGATCATGAACAATAACTCTACCGACAACACGGAAGAGATTGCGCGCGAAACTCTGAAGGCCTGCAAGGCCGCAAAGGGTCGTGTGATCAACGTCCCAAAACCCGGAAAATCTAATGCGCTTAACGCAGGTCTAGAGGCTTGTGAGACGGAATTCCTCGTGAGGGTCGATGCGGATACATTGGTGGGCGAAGATAACTTTAGTCGCGCCATGCCCTATTTCACCGATCCAGCCGTTGGCGTGGTCGGTGGCGTCCCAGTTCCACCGGGCGGTGCCTTGTTTGATCGCGCGCGCCTTCTCGAAGTTTTGGTGAAACACGGTTTTTATTCAGTTGCGATGGGCGCGGTGAATGGTGTCGTAGGCATTCCGGGGATGTTCGTTGTCTACCGCAGTCACCACCCAAAATACTTGGGCGGGTTCGTCGAAGGCATGAATGGCGAAGACACCGATATTTCCCTGCGCATCGGCGAGCTCGGGTTCCACTCTGTCGTAGATCCTAAAATTCGCTACGTCTCAGAGGTGCCATCGTCCTATAGCCACATGCGCGAGCAACGGATGCGTTGGTTCCGCTCGGTCTACCATATCTCTTCGCGTTGCCGTGATCTGATTTATGGCCCGAATTTGACCCTGCGCGGCAAGGTCATTCTTCCCTATATGCTGATCAACTCAGCCCGCCGCGCAATGCTGGTGCCTTTGATCATCTTTGGCTGTCTCGAATGGGGACTGGCCTTCAATGAAAACTCCCCGATTGTTTGGCAATCCATCGTCGCGGTGACCACTGGTGCTCCCGCGATTATGGCGGTGGTTGCTTCGCTTTTGAACGGTGTCCCTCGCGGTCTTCTCGCTTTGCCGGAGTATCTGATCTTTCGAGTGTTGCGTTCTTATTTCACGCTGGAATCCATGCTGAGCATCTTGATCGATGTGGAGGCCGAGGACCTCGAGCGCGTGATCCGCTTCGACATCGTTCCCAATAAACCAACCCGCGTGGCCTAATTGCTGCGCATCCACTCACTGAAACTGAAAGGTCTAACGAAATGCCCAGACACATTTATGGGACGATAGAAGAAGAAACGATTGCGGGTGCAAATGGCCCCGATCGTATTCACGCAAAAGACGGGAACGACACGATCCATGCAGGCAATAGTGCAGACAATGTTCATGCCCAAGGCGGCGATGATATTGTTTACGGCGCCTCAGGCGGAGACACCCTGCGCGGCGGGTCTGGAAACGATCAAATTTTCGGTGAATCGGGTCAGGATCGCTTGTTTGGCGGCAGCGGCGATGATGTCATCCAAGGTGGTGACACAGGCAGTGGTCAAAGCGAAGGTTCTGGAGGCGGTGGCATCGACGACCGACTTTGGGGCGGCGCTGGCAATGACATTATGTCAGGCGGCTCAGGAAACGATCAACTTTACGGCGGCATCGGTTCTGACCTAATGGCAGGCGATAGCGGATCGGACAATATGTTCGGCGGTGCAGATAACGACACGCTTCTTGGTGGAACTGGTAATGATAAACTGGTGGGTTCCGCAGGAAACGACAGCCTTGAAGGTGGTCAAGGAAGTGACCGGCTCTTTGGTGGCGCAGGCGCAGACGATCTGAATGGCGGGCAGGGGCATGATGCCTTGTTCGGTGGCAGCGGCGCGGATGTCATGTCTGGCCTAGGCGGGCATGACCGTCTTTACGGTGGAGAGGGCGATGACATTCAGTCAGGCGGCCTTGGGGATGACAAACTGTACGGCGCCGACGGCGCGGATACATTGGATGGCGGCGCTGGCGCGGATTCGCTTTGGGGCGGCCAACAGGACGATGTTCTCAATGGCGGTGCGGGTAACGACCGTTTGGCTGGAAATTCTGGTAATGACGAATTGAACGGTGGTTCAGGCGCTGACATTTTGTTTGGACGTGCCGACAACGATCAACT
>NZ_JBDWVM010000166.1:0-6516 GCF_039984035.1 Planktotalea sp.
ATTGGAATTCCTCTGCGTCGAAACTTGCCTTCGCGCCCTTGCGCCTTTTCACGTTGGTCAGTTTCCACTGGCCCGTTTCTTGGGCAATCTTCCATGACACGTAGCTTTCAAGCGGATTGCGCGTCAGAATAATCTTAGCGCAACGCGGATCATTCAGTGCGATATCAAGAACGCGAGGATCGTGGTCATGAAAGTAGCGGAAGCCACCAAGACCATCTGAAAATTGCTTTATCGTCTCGATCAACTGCGTCGGATGCGCCTCGCGCATTTCCTGCGTGACGCCCAATATTTCTGTCTTGTTTGGATAACCAATAAAGTGCGGGTTGAACGCCTCACCATGGCACGTCACACCCTCAAGCGCATTCAGGTTCGCTTCCAAGAAGTTTGAGCCTGTTCGCATTTCAGCAAAAACAACGAAATAATCGAATTTTGGGGTCATGTTTTATTTTACCAAATAGGGTCTGCGGGGCTTCTTGCTTGGCGTCGCTATGCCGTTGTCTATTGGGAAATCGCCTGTCAAATGTGGATGCATGCCTTGGTTCTTAAGGTTCTGCAGAAATTGCCCGAAACCCGTTAAGTCAGCCATCTTGGGTGCTTCTTTCAACCGACTCTGTGGCGCGCCGCCAATTTCATCAATGATGGTTTGCAAGGGCTCCATTGGTCTTTCGATGAATTCTGCCATGGTCCAAATCCGAATGCGCGCTTTGGTCCACTGATTGCGCAACTGAGTCAGAAACGCATTTTCAATCCTTTGAAGCTTTGCAGCTTCGCGGCGCAACTCGGAAAAGTTCCTGTTTGACCTGAAAAGTGGCACTGCCCAAGAGCCGGTGATGACCGAAATTTGCGCATTCGCGTCACTACAAAGTTTTTCAGTTACCTTCTGGGAATCTTGTGGGCCAAATTGAAAACACTGATGTTCTCCGCGCGTATTCCAAATCAAGTTACCGAGAAACGCCGCACCGCTGTAGTCCCTCAACAATGGATCATCGCTCAGGCCACCATTGATCACGGTCTGACCGTTCGCAAATTCCGCGCGGTCCTTCGCAAATATATGGCCGTGTACTTTGCTACCGGTCGCTTTGGACAGCCAAGGTTCGAAATCCTCAAACAGCTCTGTAAAGCCATGGAAAACCGAATATGGGGCGCACGTGACACCGTTTTCCCAACCCTTGTTCGGAAAGCGGCTTTGCATAATCAAACCCGGTCGCCCACGCGTTCGTCGCTCAACAGCCTTGGAAAAGATGCGATCGATCTTTCCAGGATTTGGCTCCGCCTGTTTCATGGCACTCGCTTCATCGGTCAAAAAGGCTTGATACACGCGATCCGCATGGGGCCAAATTTTGCGCGCTACAAAACAGTCAGACCGACGTAACAACTGCAGGTGATCATCGTAAAAGATATGCGGCTTACCCTGAAAATCGAATTTCGACAGGGTCAGCGAACGGCTTTCAATTTTAGATGAATATTGCCGTGCAAGGGTCTGAAAATAGCTTTCGTCCGGAATCCAAACTTTCCGAAAATAGCGATCATTGATATGGCGATCCGGATCTTCCAAAATCGCGGATAACGTTTGACGCGTCAGGCACCACCACTGCGATCCCATATGCGGAACAAGGCCCGCAGGGATACGTCGCTTCAAACCGATTTTGCGTTGAAGCGCTACGTATTTATCAAACAGACCGCGCTGGGTCTTCCAAGAAAACGGAAACCGCAGTGTAAAGCGTTCAATATCCAAACCGCCCACTGTCCAAGGCACGTCAGACGTTGTCGCTGATTCAATGAAATCTGTGCGCGGGCGCGCATCGAGATAACCGATCAATTCACTTACAGGTCGCAGCGGCAAGCATGAGCCCGACGCAAGAAAGACATGGCGTACATCCGAGAACCGTTCCAGCATACGTTCCGCAGCAAGCTGGGTTGCCGCAGTAATGCCCCATCCACCCCATTCACAGTAATGACGCTTTGAGAAAATTATCTCTTGTTCATCGTTCAGGGCCGCTCTGAATTCTTTGTAGGTTTTGCGATCAACCTTCTTATCGACATGGATCACCACAGGAACGCCAGACGCCGCCCAATGGCGCGCAACCTGTTCGGCCCGGCCAAGCGCAGTGTGCACTAGCATGATAACGCCTAAGCTCATGCCCAGTTCCCTTTGGACATCAGGCCCAGTATCTCAAGCTGTCGCCAGTTGATGTACTTCTCTGACCACTTACACCAAAGCTCTGGATCTTCTGCCAAATGCTCTGCATACGCGCGATACTCTACGCTTGCGGAATAGTGCTGATTGCGGGTCAGTTCTTCACTAGCTTTTTCGGTAAACGTGTCGAGGAACTTGGTATGCAGCAAAACACCTGACGCTTTTTCACCACCCCATTCATCGTAAACGAGGTTCAAACCACGCGGAAGCAAGTTATGGGTCGAGCTGACGTAGGTGTATTTACGGTCCCACTTCACCAATGGAATTTTGTTGAGCGCTGGTGCCTTTTCAGGCTCGTCTGGGAAAAAGACGCGTGCGCGCGGGCCGCCTTGAATCCACAAATTTCCAAGCTTCTTGTTCTTTTGGATCGTGTAGTTTCCAGAATCAAACCAACAAGCAGTATCCACGGGATTGTCGCCCGAAACATAGGGTTTCGCATCAATGCGACCCTTTGGGTACATATCAAGCAGCATCGCGCTAAACGATTTTATCGAAGATGCGTCTAGCCAATCCGTCAGTGCACGGATCGGACGTGTATCGCAAAACGGAAACAAGAAAAATTCATCAGGATCAACTGTCAGCGTCCAGTGACCGTGCGCATAACGCAATTGCAGCCAATTCAGCCAATCTACCCCAAAGCGCGATCGTTTATAGCTGTGTTGGGTATGCCAGAGCGACACATCGGGTTGCTCTTGCAAATACTCCAAACCACCATCGTTGCTATCGTTGTCCACAAAGAAGAAGTGGTTCACGCCCATGTCACGGTAGTATTTGAGAAAATAGGGCAGCCGAACATGTTCATTCCGCATTGTCGAAAAGAGAAGAATATCCCCCGGCTTTATTTGATTGCTTCGATTGCGGATCGGTTGCAATTCTCGACGTTTTCGGAATGCACGAATGCGCCAGCGCTTGCGCTGTAGCCTAAGCCGATATGACCTTACAATTCCCAACTGTGCCTTGCCTCCTCATGACTCCTTTTTCAGCGTCCGCGCGGATCAAATTAACCAAAGTGTTTCAACACAAGGTTAAAGTGCCTATCCCACCGCGGCGGCGTAAAAAGAGCCGGATCTTCATCCACTCGACCTAGACCAATACTATCTTTTTGCAGCAGTTTTTCGATCTCGGTGCGCCAAACATAGGCATTCGGCTTCTCTGCGTAAACGGGGAAGTCGCCAAGAATTTCTCTATAGATGCCTAAATCACTACAAATAATCGGCACCCCAAGCGCCAAGGCTTCTGCTTGCGGCAAACCGAACCCTTCAACAAAGCTCGGGAAGAGCGCAGCCTTGGCCCCTTTCAAAAGGCCCATCATCTCAGCGTCGCCCAAACCATTGAACTCAGAAATGGGTAATCCGGCAGTTTTGGCCGCGTCTAACCGCGCGAAAACCGCTTCATTGTTCCAGCCTCGATTGCCGCAAATTACCAAATGCGGTGGCGGCGTATCGCCGTCGTTTGCCCATTGCTCCCATACATCCAGCAATAGCGCGTGGTTCTTGCGAGGTTCTATCGTGCCAACGACCATCACATAGGGCGCTGGGACCAATGGAAGGTCTGCCTCTTCCACACTTGGTACATCGATCCCAAGGTGCGCAACGATCCCTGCCGGTACACGGCCAAACCGTTGCATATGGCGCGTTGTATCATCCAATGTTTGCTGAGAATTGCAGATCAAAGCATCTGCAAATTCCGAAACAGTGCGCATGCGTTTTTCGAATTGCTCAACTGTACCAGGGCGCTGAAAATCAGGCCAATCGAGCGGTATCATGTCGTGGATCAAAACAACTGATTTCGAGGATTTATTTGCTCTGAACGCTTTGAAAACCCGTCGCGACAGATTGCTGTGACCTGTATTTAAATACAATGCACCGTTCGGAAACGCCCGCGCGATCATGGTCTGCAAACGTGACCGCGTCGAACGGGCGATGGCTTGCTTTCGCAGCGCTGATTCACCTGCTTTGCGCGCTGGACTTAATTTCAACGCAAGACGAGAGAGCAAATCAGGCTTGCCCCAACTGGCCGCGCGAAGATGTTCGTGGAAAAATGCCATGCCGCGTCGATCCAGCAGCAAATAGCCCAAAGCGGTGCGCACAAGAGCGAAGACGGGGCGATCCAAGCTAAGGCACCATTCTAGATAGGCCCATTCCACGCGATCCACACCAGTATGAACCATTCCCGTTCGGCTGAGCAAACGGGTCAGATCAAGGCAGATGGGTTGGTGAAAATCGCTTGAGAGAGTCAGCTTGGGTCCGCCTTTCTAAGCCACCAAGCCTGGAGTGGGCCGACGGGCCAAGGGGCGCAGGAGCTGACGCCCCTGCACGCCGAGTTATTGTGCAGCTTTTTCTGTCGCCATTACGTCAGACAGATAAGCGTAAAGATCATCTCGCAATTCAGAGCGCGAAAGGCCAAAGGCAACAGTCGCTTGAAGGAAACCAGATTTCGAACCGCAGTCAAAACGTTGGCCGCGGAAGCGATAGCCATAAACGCCGCGATCTGAGCCAATCTCTTGCGCAATCGCATCTGTCAGCTGGATTTCTCCGCCTGCACCAGATTTGATCTTGTTCAAGTTTTTCAAAACATGTGGCGATAGAATGTAACGGCCAATCACAGCAAGGTTTGATGGCTCTGAACCAGACTCAGGCTTCTCTACCATGCCGTTGACCGACACCATCGAACCCATGTCTTCCTTGATATCCAGAACACCATAGGAAGAGGCCTTCTCTTGAGGCACTTCCATAGCAGCAACCATATTGCCGCCCGTTTCCTCATATGCTTCAACCATCTGCTGCAAGCACGGCTTTTCAGCTGCGATCACGTCATCCGGCAAGATAACCGCAAAAGGTTCATTGCCAATCAAACGACGGGCGCACCAAACAGCGTGGCCAAGGCCAAGCGCCTTGTGCTGGCGCATATATGCAATCGCACCGCTGTCCATGTTGGTTGATTTCAGAATATCCAGCAGATCCTGCTTCCCCTTTTTGCGTAGCTCGTTTTCAAGCTGGGGAGAGTGATCGAAATAGTCTTCAAGTGCACCTTTGCCGCGAGATGTAACAAAGATGAATTCCTTGATGCCCGCAGCGCGCGCTTCGTCAATCGCATACTGGATAAGCGGGCGATCGACCAAAGTCATAATTTCCTTCGGAACCGACTTTGTCGCCGGGAGGAACCGCGTGCCTAAACCGGCCACAGGAAAAATTGCTTTTGTTACTTTGTTACGCATTAACTGATCCTTAAATTCGCAAAATTCTTCGTAGTTTGATGTGTCTGTAAAAAGGAAGTGGGTTTAAATCATGGCCATTCGGCGAAAAAGTAGCGTTTTGTTTCCCAATGGTAACTATCTAATCACGCAATGCGCGAAATTTACGCAAAACCGCAAGCCTTTTCAACTCTAGCGCGTAGGCGCTATCGCGACTTCGCAAGTTGAAACGCCGACCCGTTCGAATACTTCGACCAAACATGCCGCCTGTTTGCAACCAAACGCCCGTCTTTGTAAAGCGCACTTTGTGCGGTCGCGCTGTATACGAGAAGGCAAAGACAGACGCACGTTGACCCGTGTGTACAGCGCCATTTGCTATTTCTATCAGATGCTTAAGTTCTGACCGCGTACCACAAAATACGCGATGCTCTCCTGAATATCTCTTGGGAAACCTTTGAAATCCAACACGCGCGTGCGGCAACGCGGCTCTGACCGAAATCGATCGTTTAACACCTGCGTCGATTCCAGCATTGAAACGCCGCAAAAGTCGCGTCACATCCCGCGGTTCAAGCGCACCACTCACCATATGGCGCAGAGCGCGTAAACGTTGTTCTGTCCGCGCCATCGAGATCGCCCCTTTATGGCGATCAAGTGGCGCATGCTTTCGAAGATAAACCACAAGGCTCGCGCCTATTTCAAACAAGTCTTTAGGGGCGCGGTCACTGCGCCGCATCGCGCTCGCTTTATAGCCATGATGCACCTGTGCGAGTGGCGCAATCGCAGTGCGATGACCCAGCTTCGCAAGTCGAAAATTGACGTCGGTTTCATCTAAGTAAAACTTGAATGCAGGATCAAAGCCGCCGATTTGCGCCAAAACTTCGCGGCGAAAGGCCATGTTCGTACCTTCGGTCTTTATAGCGCGCCCATTCTGCGGGGTGAGAACGCTGGTTTTCGTCTCATCCACAGCCAGATCTGCCGCGACACCAAAGCAATCAACGCTGCGCGCCCTCCATTGAAAGGAAATCCCATTGCGCCCAATCACAAAGCCGCCCGACGCGCTGACGTCGCTTTGCTCAAATCCAGCGACAAGATAGTTCAGCCAAGTCGGCTCTGGCACCGCATCATC
>NZ_JBDWVM010000167.1:0-19270 GCF_039984035.1 Planktotalea sp.
CAAAAAGGCGATTGATAAGGGCGCGGATGGTTTGGTCGCGGTTGCGGCTGGGGCAGGCGGGCATGCAGGGCAACAATCGCCGCTCGCCCTAATGCGCGAAATCCGCGAATGGTTCGATGGTCCCGTCGCCCTTTCAGGTGCGATTGCTGCTGGTGAAAGCCTGCTGGCTGCGCGCGCGATGGGCGCTGATTTCGGCTATACGGGTTCAGCCTTTATCGCGACGGATGAAGCGAACGCAGACCAAGGGTATAAGGACATGATCGTAGAGTCCGGCGCTGAGGATATCGTCTATTCGTCGCTCTTCACGGGTGTTTGGGGCAACTACCTAAAAGGATCTGTCGTCGCTGCCGGCATGGACCCCGACAATCTGCCGCAGGCCGATGCGTCCTCAATGAACTTCGGCCAAGATCGCGAAAAACCCAAAGCGTGGAAAACGATTTGGGGGTCTGGCCAAGGTGTCGGCGCCGTTAAATCAGTGGGCAGCGCCGCATCTATCGTAGACCGGATGGAACGCGAGTATCTTGCGGCAGGCAAGAAATTGGCGGCTGAATTTGGCTGAGCTTCTGGTCATTCGCCATGGGCAGGCCTCATTTGGGCAGGACAACTATGACGTCCTGTCTGATCTAGGTCACGAACAGGCGCGCGCTGTTGGCGCGTTGCTGCGAGACATTGGCTGGGTGCCAGATCGCATGATCACTGGAACGCTTAAACGACAACAAGATACGTTGACCTCAATGGGGTTCGGTGACGGAGCAGAAGAACACAGTGGGTTTAACGAATATGACTTTTCTGACTTGCTAAACGCACGGTTTAAGGGCGATGTGCCTGCGCTAGAAAATGGTGATCGCAAAGCTCACTTTCGCATGCTGCGCGAAACCGTGTTCGAATGGCAGGATGATACGTTTGGCGGTGCTCGCGAAACCTATCGCGCTTTCGCTGCGCGCGTTGAAGCCGCGCGCACGTTCTCAATCGACACTGATGCGCGCCGCGTTTTAGTTGTGTCTTCTGGCGGAGTGATCGGGCAAATGACCTCGGTTGCGCTAGGCGCGCCAAATCGTGAGATGATGAACCTAAATTTGCAGATCAAAAACACCGCCTTAACGCGGTTTATGTTCTCGAAGAACGCGTTTTCTTTGAACGAATTTAATGCAACGCCGCACATTATGACCAAATCAGGTGCGCATCTGTTAAGCTATAGCTAGGGGGGCAAAATGAGCGCCGATACACAGACACTGGATGAAACTGCAGTCAGCAGTTACCTCAAGCAGAACCTTGCTGGCTTTGAAGGGCCAATGGAGGTGACCAAGTTTCAAACGGGTCAATCTAACCCGACTTTCATGCTCAGCACGCCGTCCCACAATTATGTGCTGCGTCGCAAGCCGCCGGGTGTGCTGCTCAAATCAGCGCATGCTGTGGACCGCGAATTTCGTGTGCAAAAGGCATTGCAAGGCACGGATGTCCCCGTTTCGAAAATGCATCTTTTGTGTGAAGACGATTCTGTGATCGGGTCGATGTTCTACATCATGGATCACGTGCCGGGCCGCAATTTTAATGAACCGGCAATGCCTGATGTTTCCCCCGCGGATCGTGGTGGTGTCATTGATGAAATGAACCGCGTTTTGGCTGCAATGCATGAGGTTGATATCAATGCGGCTGGTCTTGCGGATTACGGTCCAGACGGCAACTATTTTGAACGTCAGGTTGGTCGTTGGTCCAAACAGTATCGTGCGTCCGAAACCCAGAAAATACCCGAGATGGAAGAATTGATGATCGGTCTCGTCGAAGGCCGCCCCGCTGATGATGGCCAACGCACATTGGTGCATGGGGACTATCGTCTCGACAACATGATCTTTGACGCAACGGGTACACAGTGCCGCGCCGTTCTTGATTGGGAACTGTCGACAATCGGTCATCCGTTTGCGGATCTTGCGGGCGTTATCATGCAATGGCAGCTGCCGGCTGGAAAAGAAGGGCGCGGGATGCAAGGTTTGGATCGCGCGGCGCTAGGGCTGCCCACGGATGAAGCGTTTATCGCAAAGTATTGCGAACGACGTGGCCTGAATGGCATCGATAACTTCGGATATTACCTAGGCTTTTGTTTTTTCCGCATGGCGGGGATTATACAGGGTGTTCTCAAACGTGGTTTGGATGGTAATGCGTCGAACCCTGAAAGAGCGTTGAAGCTTGGTGAATTCGTACCTGTCTTCGCGAAACACGGATTGGATGCGTTAAAACGCGGATAGGATATCTATGGATGATCTGAGTATAGATGAGCACGGTGAGAAGGATCGCAATTTCGTTACGGCGTTGGCGCGTGGTCTCGAATTGTTACGATGCTTTCGCGACGCTGAACTCACACTCACGAACTCAGATTTTTCAGAACGTACCGGCCTTCCAAAGGCAACGATTTCTCGACTGACCCATACCCTTTGCGCCTTGGACTATTTGATCGCGGACGCCAACACTGGGACCTATCGACTGAGTGCAGGCGTTTTGCATCTCGGCTTTAGCGTGTTGTCGAGTATCGATATCTATGATCTCGCACAGAAGGAAATGGAACGCCTTCGAGATGGCCCCAATTCCTACATTACCGTCGCGCTGGGAGAACAGCATAATCTTGAAGTTGTCTATGTCGCGACATGCACATCGCGTGAAGGCGTTGCGCTCGTTGCGCGTATCGGAAGCCGTCTGCCCTTGTTCCCATCTGCAATTGGTCAGGCGATTCTAGTTGGAATGCATGATGATGCGCGCGAGGCTGTTTTCGAAATCGCAGGGCGCGAAAGCGCTGAGCGTGAACGCGAAGGTCGAGCGCTCTTTGCGGATGCGAAATCGGTTTATGAAAACAAAGGGTATTGCACGGGGTATGGGATCTGGCGCAAGGACGTCAACGGCATTGCTGTACCTGTGTTTTCGATGAACAGTCCCAATGTCTATGGCTTGAATGTCGGCGGGCCGTCCTTCCGCGTTAAGCCGAAACAACTAGAGGCGGTATATGCGCCAAGATTGATCCAAGCCGCGCAGGCGATGAGTATTCAGCGCAGCTAGAAATTCATTGCGGGAAGATGTTCCGCTTGGCGGAATTCTGGGGCGAGAATACGAGAAAAAATTTTGGAACGTTACGTTAAATCGATTAGGTAAGCTTGGGTGAAACATCAATTATTTCACTGCCTTATGAAGGATTTTTTGTCAGTTTGCTCTTGTTGAAATATTGAGCAAGAATCCCAAAAATCAATTTTAAATCAAACACTAAATCGCTTTGTATCTTGTGGTATTTTTAGGACATCTCCCGGTTATTGATGAACATCTCAATGATGCCTTCAACAGTTTTCGTGACCGAAATTTCCTTCAAGCTGCCTTGACTTTAAACGAAGGTGTGCAACTCTTTCTCCATTGGTCGAGCCTCAAAAAAAATAAAGTAATTTTGGCTTGGCTTATCCTTGGGAGGAAAAAATGAAGAAATTTACAAAAATTGGCGCGATTTCTGCGTTGTCTCTGATTGTAGGCGCATCAGCTGCATTTGCTGAAAATGTTAAGATTGCCTTTATCGATCCACTCTCCGGTCCATTCGCAAGTACGGGTACAAACGGCTTGCACCAATTCCAATTTGCTGTCGATCATATGGTCAACGAGCAGGGTGGCGTTCTTGGCGGCACCAATATGGAAATCGTCGCTTTTGATAACAAAATCAGCCCGAAAGAGTCGCTGATCCAGCTACAAGTCGCAATCGATCAAGGTATCCGCTACATTGCTCAAGGTAACTCTTCTGGAGTTGCGAATGCGATTACAGAAGCTGTGAACAAGCACAATCGCCGTAACCCTGACGACCGCGTTCTTTTCTTGAACTATGCGGCTGTTGATCCGGCGCTTACCAATGACAAATGTAATTTCTGGCATTTCCGATTTGATGCAAACGCAGACATCAAAATGGATGCTTTGACTGACGTCATGGCGGCAAACGATGACATGAAGAAAGTCTACATCATCGGTCAAGATTATTCCTTTGGTAAGGCGGTTGCGGCCGCAGCTGTGAAGAACCTTGGTGAAAAGCGCGCCGACGTTGAAATCGTTGGCAACGAATTGCACCCGATTGGTAAAGTGAAAGACTTCACGCCGTACTCACGCAAAATCATTGCGTCGGAAGCAGATGCCGTCATCACAGGTAACTGGGGTGCTGACATGGTTGGTTTGGGTCGCTCTCTGATCGAAAGCGGTTATGACGGCCCGATTTTCACATACTATGCTGCGGGATCTGGCATTACGGCCGCACTGGGCGAAAGTGCGAAAGATCGTGTGCGTTTGATCTCTCAAGGTAGCGTGAACCCGATTGGTTCAGACTCTGCCCGTGCGACTTACGAGGCATTTGAAGCGAAATACCCTGAAGGCAACGTCGATCAACCACGTATCTTCAACGTGATTGGTATGTTGGCACAGGCTATTGAGGGCGCTGGTTCTGCAGACGATGTGGTTGCCGTGGCCAAACAGCTTGAAGGTATGGAGTACGAATCCATCTGGGGCGGCAAAGTCTTTATGCGTCCACAAGATCACCAGCTCATTCAGGATATGTATGTGGGTGTTCACACAGATGAGAACATCGACTTTGACTATGATCAGTCCGGTTTTGGTGTTCTGACGGAGTCCACGGTTGAAATGGCGTCAATGGACAGCCCAACAACATGTGAGATGAAGCGCCCATAAGCGCTCCTCTTCCGCCCGTCCTGCAACAGTGGGACGGGCACTTCATTCCTAAACTATTAATTACCCTTTGGGGGGACCAATGGAACTCATCCTCGTCAACATAATCGACGGGCTTGTGACCGGATTGCTGTTGTTCATGCTTTCGGCTGGCTTGACGCTTATCTTCTCCATGATGGGCGTTCTCAACTTTGCCCACGCAAGTTTCTATATGCTAGGTGCGTATTTTGCGTATCAAATCAGTATCGCTCTTGGCTTTTGGATGGGGTTGCTCATTGCGCCTATCATTGTCGGTGTACTTGGAGCGGGTGTCGAACGATACGGGTTGAGGCGCGTACATCAATACGGCCATGTTCCCGAGCTCATTTTTACATTCGGCCTTGCATTGTTGATCGAAGAATTGGTGCAATTCATCTGGGGCAAAAACCAGATGCCATTCGATATCCCAGACGTTTTGAATTTCACAGCCTTCTCAATCGCTGGGAACTCTATCCCAGCCTATAAGATTTTCATGATCTTCATCTCTGTCGGTATCTTCCTCGGGTTGCTTTATATCCTGACGAAAACCCGGATCGGCATGATCATTCAGGCTGCTCTGAGCTATCCACGAACGGTTGAGGCATTAGGCCACAACGTCCCTTTGATTTTCATGGGTGTGTTTGGTGTTGGAACGGCCTTGGCTGGTGTTGCTGGCGTCATCGCTGGCCCAGTTTTGGGTACGTTCCCCGGTATGGCCTTTGTCCTTGGCTCAATCGTATTTGTGACAATCGTAATTGGCGGTCTTGGCTCGCTCTGGGGCGCATTGATTGCGTCGCTGTTGATTGGTTGGATTACAACGTTCGCAAAGTCTTATAACTTGGCGATGTCTGATGTCTTCAACGCGATCGGGATCGCGACACCAGAAAATCTGGACGACAATATCTTCCGCGATCTTTGGACCGTCACGAGCCCGCAAATTGCCGATATTCTACCCTATATCCTGATGGTCTTGATCCTGATCTTCCGTCCAGCAGGTCTCTTCGGAAAGCGTGAATCATGACCGATCAAATAACAACAGATCCGAGCAAAGCTGCGCAGCGCATGCGCGCGGGTTCGCTCAAGCTGACGGTCTTGCCTTGGGTTTTGGCCGCCGTTGCGCTGATGTTGATGCCTTTCATCTTCACGTCAAACTCTGCCCTGACCATTATGAACCAGATGTGGATCACCGTGATCTTTGCGCTGGCTTACAACATGCTGCTTGGACAGGGTGGGATGCTGTCGTTTGGGCACGCCGTCTACGCAGGTGTCGGTGGGTTTGCTTGCATGCACATCATGAACAACTCTGACCTTTTCTCGAGTTTCCCATTACCAGTCTTGCCGGTCTTCGGTGGTTTGTTCGGTATGGGGCTCGCCATGATCGTAGGGGCGTTTTCGACGCGGAGCGCTGGAACGGTCTTTGCGATGATTTCACTCGGTGTGGGCGAATTGATCGCGGCTTGTTCTGTGATCATCGTTGCATTCTTCGGCGGCGAAGAAGGTATCTCGGGCGATCGAACATATGCGATGCCGTTCTTTGGCAATGAGTTCTTGCAACAGATTGACGTCTACTACCTGACATCTTTCTGGGTGCTGCTCTCGGCAATTCTAATGTACCTCTGGTCCCGAACACCGGTTGGCCGCATGGCAAACGCGGTGCGCGATAACCCAGAGCGTGCGCAATTCCTTGGCTACTCGGCCCGCTGGGTTCGGTATTATAGCTTCGTCGCCTCTGGTTTTTTCGCGGGTATCGCGGGCGGGCTTTTCGCGATCAACTATGAAATCCTGACCGAGGAAAACCTTAACACAGCCTCTTCTGGTGTGATCCTTCTGGTGACCTTCCTTGGCGGCGTCGGTTTCTTCTTTGGACCGATCATCGGGGCGATTGTCTTTACCTTGGTACAAACAGTTCTCAGCCTTCAGACAGAGCTTTGGGCCTTCTACGCAGGCTCGCTTTTCCTCGCGACAGTGATGTTCTTCCCTGGCGGTTTGGCAGGTTTGCTGATGATGCATGTGCCTGTGTTCAAGCTTGGAAAAGCCAAGCTGTTGATCACGCCCTATTTCAAAACGCTCCTTCCAGCTGCGATTGGGGTTCTGGGCCTGTGTGCGCTCGTTGAGATGACATTCCATTATCGACATGCTGCATCTGGGGATCATGAAATGACGTTGTTCTGGACGACGTTTGATAGTCACACCCTCCTTCCTTGGCTGATTGCAGCGGTTATTACGGCTGTGGGTTTGGGCATTGCGAAAAAGACAGCGCCTGCTTTGAAAGAAGCTTGGAACGAAGCCAATACCGCAGGAGATTTGACATGAGTGTACCTGCATTAGAACTGACAGGCCTGAAGAAGAGCTTTGGCAAAGCCGAGATCATTCGTGGGATCGATCTGTCCATCGGTAAATCAGAAAGGCACGCGATTATCGGGCCAAATGGTGCGGGTAAATCCACGCTGTTTAACCTCATCACCGCGCGTTTCGCACCGACGGCAGGTACCGTGAAATT
This sequence comes from Planktotalea sp., assembly GCF_039984035.1. GTDB lineage: Bacteria > Pseudomonadota > Alphaproteobacteria > Rhodobacterales > Rhodobacteraceae > Planktotalea. Next base: position 7,211 of record NZ_JBDWVM010000167.1, read on the forward strand.
GCACGGTGATGATTTGGCAGGTTTGCAACCGTTCCAGATCAATCGCAAAGGATTGTCTCGGTCTTTCCAGATCACGAATATTTTCCCAGCCATGACCGTCTTCGAAAACGTGCGATGCGCGCTTTTGTGGTCCCAAGGGTATAAATATTCGTTCTGGAACTTAGTAAACCGTTCGCGTCAGCTGACCGAAGGCGCCGATGCTATTCTGGATCAGATCAACTTGCTTGGGCGTCGTGATCTTCCTGCAGGCACGCTCAGCTATGCTGAGCAGCGCGCGCTGGAGATTGGCATCACCATTGCTGGCGGCGCCGACGTCATCATGTTGGATGAACCAACCGCGGGCATGAGCCATTCGGAAACGGACTACATCACTGACCTGATTATGAAGGTGACTGAGGGCAAAACTTTGATCATGGTCGAACATGACATGGGCGTTGTCTTTGGTCTTGCGGATCGCATTTCTGTCCTCGTTTACGGAGAGATCATTGCGACGGGTAAACCAGAAGACGTGCGCGGTGATCCGAAAGTACAAGAAGCCTATCTGGGCGCAGCCTTGGAGGCAGAACATTGATCGAAGTCACTGACATGCACGCCTATTACGGCAAATCTCACATTCTTCAGGGTGTGACATTGAACGTACAAGAAGGCGAAATCGTTGCTCTGCTTGGCCGCAATGGCGTTGGGCGTTCGACGACCTGCAAGGCCATCATGGGGGAGGTCGCACCAACCGGTTCGGTCAAATTCAAGGGGCAAGAAATCTCTGGCCGCAAGGCTTATGAGATCGCCAATATGGGCATTGGCTACGTGCCTGAAAATCGCGATATCTTTCCCGGTTTGACGACACGCCAAAACCTGACATTGGGATTGAAACCCGGCCAGAAGGACGGCGCGGGGCGTTGGTCGATGCAAATGATGTTCGACATGTTCTCTAATCTGAATGAACGCGCCGATGTTGAGGCCTCAGTTCTGTCTGGTGGTGAGCAACAGATGCTCACCATGTGCCGGACGCTCATGGGTGATCCTGATTTCGTGATGATCGATGAGCCGACAGAAGGCCTTTCGCCCCAAATGGTGCAAAAGGTGGCTGACGTGCTCAAAGAGATTGCAGATCGTGGAATTTCCACGCTACTGGTCGAACAAAAGCTCTCGATCGCGATGGATATTGCGCACCGTGTCTATGTGATGGGCCATGGGCAAGTGGTCTTTGAAGGCACGCCAGCAGAATTGAAAGAACGCGAAGACGTGCGCAAGGAATGGCTGGAGGTATAAGGCCCATGGGCGGTTTTAACATGGACCGCCTCGCGCGGATCAAGGGGTGGATGCAGGGATATGTGGACACCCAGCGCTACCCGGGATGTTCGGTTCTGATTTCTCAAGGCGGGGCAGAAGCCTTTTACCACGATTGCGGGCTGCGCGACATTGCAGCCGGTGATCCTTGGCAACGCGATACGGTCGCGCGCATTTATTCCATGACCAAGCCGATCACGTCGGTTGCCTTGATGATCCTAGTTGAGCGGGGACTCGTGCATCTTGACGCGCCAGTTTCAGATTTCATCGAAGGGTTTGCCGATACCAAATGCTTGGTTGAAGGCGCGACAGAAATCTCGCAAACCGAACCTTGTGCGCCGCCTACATTGCAGCAATTGCTGACCCACACATCGGGTCTAACCTATTCATTTAATCCGGGACTTGTTCCTGTAGCGATGGCAAAAGAAAAGCTGGATTTCGGGCCGGGTTCGCGGAGCTTAGCTGACGTCGCAGGCAAACTGTCTGAACGACCCTTTGTGTTTCAACCTGGAACGCGTTGGGAATATTCCGTTGGCATTGATGTCATCGGACGCGTGATCGAAGTGATCAGTGGCAAGTCTCTCGAAGATTTCTTTGTCGATGAGATTTTCAATCCCCTTGGCATGAACGAAACCCGTTTCAACGTGCCAAATGGGACGGGCAATCGCTTCGCCGCGCTTTACACGCCGCTTGATGGCGATGGATTTGACCTGAATGCAAAAGCAGGTGGCGGTGATCCTTTGCGCCAAGTTGATAGCGCGTCGGTTTCTCCTTTCTTGCAAACTCAAATGCACTCAGGCGGCGGTGGCTTGGTCGGTACGATTGATGACTATCTCAAGTTTGTGGAAATGCTGCGCACAGGTGGAAAAGGTATCCTATCGCCGCATACTTTGCGCTTCATGATGCGCAATCATTTGGGGTGTGACATTGCTTCGATGGGACCGTCTAGCTTTGCAGAACAACCCATGAAAGGCACTGGCTTTGGGATCGGTGGCTCCGTTGTTCTGGACCCTGGTTTGACAGGTGTTCCATCTTCCGTGGGGGATTTCGCGTGGGGTGGTATGGCGTCGACTTTCTTTTGGACCGACCCTGTACATGACCTTTCGGTCGTCTTTTTCACCCAATTGATGCCAAGCAGTTCCTATCCATCCCGCGCCCAATTGAAGGCGCTCGTGCACGGCGCTTTGCTATGAGTGGAAAGGTCCTTTGGACCCCGTCGCAAGAGCGTTTTGAAGCGTCCACGATGGCACAGTTTGAGCGCTTCGTAGGTGAAACGCGTGGTCTGACTTTCGACGATTACAATGCGATGTGGCGCTGGAGCACAGATGACCTTGAAGGCTTCTGGACCGCAATCTGGGACTTCTTCGATATCCGCGCGTCGGAGCGCCCAAACAAAATGCTCGTTAAACGCCAGATGCCTGACATGGAATGGGCCACTGGCGCACGGCTGAACTACGCTGAAAATATCCTGAAACACGCTGAAGATCGCGAGGATGAAATCGCGCTGATCGTGCAAAGCGAAACCTTTGGTCGCTCTGAACTCACTTGGGGCGAGCTTCGTCGCCAAGTCGCAAGCGTCGCAGCCAACCTACGGGCTATGGGTGTTGAAGCGGGTGACCGTGTCGTCGCCGTTTTGCCGAACACTGAAACAGCGCTGATTGCCTTTCTTGCGAGCGCGAGCCTCGGTGCCGCTTGGTCGCTTTGTGCGCCGGATATGGGTCACGTTGCGATTCTTGATCGTTTCGTTCAGATCGCGCCCAAGGTCTTTATCGCGCAAGACGGGTATGTTCATGCGGGCAAGATGGTTGATCGCACAGACGTCTTGGCGCAGATCAATGCAAAGCTGCCGAGCGTTGAGCAGTTTGTCACGCTACCAGTCGTAGGGGAGCTGCCCGAAGGCCACGTGGCTTGGGACGGTTTGACCAAAGACGACGCCGACTTTTCTCCGTCCCAGTTGCCATTCGATCAACCGCTTTGGATCGTTTACTCATCAGGAACGACAGGAAACCCAAAACCAATCGTTCATGGACATGGCGGGGTTCTTTTAGAAGCCTCAAAACAATCGCTTCACCTCGATTTAAGCCCGAAAGATCGGTATTGCTGGCTCACCTCATCGGGCTGGATCATGTGGAATTCACAGTTTGGCGCATTGGGACAAGGTGCATCAGTCGCGATGTTTGATGGTGCGGCCAACCATCCTGATCTGAGCGTGGTTTGGCGTTTCATCGCAAGCGAAAATGTAACCTATTTTGGCGCCGGCGCGGCCTATTACAGCACTTGTATGAAGGCAGGTGTAACACCCCGCGAAGAGGTTGATCTGTCATCCATTCGCTCGCTTGGATCCACCGGATCTCCATTGTCATCAGATGCTTATGATTGGATTTACAGAGACGTCAAAGCGGATCAATGGCTTGCGCCCATCGCGGGCGGCACGGATTTGGCAGGGCCGTTTGTGTTGGGCCATCCCGGCATGCCCGTGAAGTCGGGCGAAATGCAGTGCCGCGCCCTCGGCACTGCGGTGAAATCATTTGACCCAAACGGGCGCGAATTAGTCGGAGAGGTGGGCGAGTTGGTTTGTACCGAGCCACTTCCTGCGATGCCGCTCTTCTTCTGGGGCGATACGGATGGTCAGCGTCTCTTTGACAGCTACTTCGCGGACTATCCAAATGTCTGGCGTCATGGTGATTGGATTTCCATCGATGAACAGGGTGCCTCTGTCATCTATGGGCGCTCTGATGCGACGATCAACCGAAAGGGTTTGCGCCTTGGCAGCGCTGAAATTTATCAGGCCGTGGAAAGCCTGAGTTTCATCATGGATTCCCTCGTTGTTGATCTTGAATTCTTGGGGCGCGATAGTTTCATGCCGTTGTTTGTCGTACTCGCGGATGGGCTGACATTAGATAATGCGCTTAAAGAGCAGATAAACACGGTTATTCGTGATCAAGTCTCTGCGCGTTTTGTTCCGAATGAGATCATCCAAATCAAAGAGGTTCCGCGCACGCTTTCGGGTAAAAAGCTGGAAGTTCCTGTGAAGAAGCTGCTACTTGGCGGTGATCCTGCGAAAGTGGTGAACCGTGATAGCATGGCTAACCCTGACAGCTTCGACTTCTTTATTGCCTATGCGGATGCACGGGCCAACGCGTAAAGGCCGAACATGACACCATCTGAAGAACTGCTGAGCTTGCTCGACATCGAAAGCCTTGAAGTAGACTTGTTTCGCGGTGTTGGCGGCGGCGGTGAAACAACGACACGTATCTTTGGCGGACATGTGATCGCGCAAGCGCTAATGGCTGCTTATCGCACTGTCCCAGATCGTTTGTGCCACTCTCTACATGCGTATTTTATTCGTCCCGGCGATCCTAAAATTCCAGTGATCTACCAAGTGGATCGCGCGCGCGATGGCGGCAGTTTTACGACACGACGCGTTGTTGCGATCCAGCATGGTAAGCAGATTTTCAACCTGTCTGCATCGTTCCATATCGATGAAGAGGGCCCAGAATACCAACACCCCATGCGCGATGTTGGTGCGCCGGAAGACTGGCCAAGCCGCAATGAGTTGCGTGCAAGTGAAGTCGACAAAATTCCCGAAAAATACCACGCAGATTTCCTTCGCGAACGCCCGATTGAGCTGCGCGAAGTCGCGCCACGTGATTTCTTCGCGCCAGAAAAAGCAGATGATCGCAATCAGCTCTGGTTCCGCATGGAGGCCGCAAAGGGCCAAAGCCCGCAGATGCAACATTGCCTGCTCGCATATGCGTCAGACATGAACCTGCTTGGCTCCTCCTTGCGTCCTCATGGGCTGACATGGTTTCAGGGCAAGGTGATGTCCGCCAGCCTAGATCACGCCATGTGGTTCCATGCGCCAATCGATTTTTCTGAGTGGCACATGTATGATCTTGATGCGCCATGGACGGGCGGTGCACGCGGTTTCAATCGCGGCGCGGTTTATTCGCAAAGTGGTGAATTGGTAGCGAGCGTCGCGCAAGAAGGATTGGTGCGGCCGTTAAAGCCGAAGTCTTGAGTGCGCGGTCTTACCTAAGGGTCTAATATCGGTCACGTTAGAACTAAAGGCCAACTTCGCGTTTCAAGATTTCCGAACGCAATGGAGATAAATTCCCGCCTTCAGCGGCTTTAACCAAAGCCACCAACCGTGCATTCACGGGCGTCTCTATTCCATGTTCTGCGCCCAAGCGGACGATCTCCCCATTGATCGTATCGATTTCGGTGGGTTTGCAGTTGGCCAAATCACTGGCCATCGACGTCATAGACGTGCGATCCAAATTCTGTTTCTTCAAAACCAAATTTCGAAAAACCCAATTGGGTGCGCGCAGCATCCGCAAGGCGAGTCGCGGGTTTGTTGGGCCGATCTGCGCCCACTCAATTCCCGCAGCATCATAGACTTTCAGCGCTTCGGAGATGGCCGCAGAATACACACGCCGATATCCGCGATCTGACAGCATGTCATAAAGCGGCACACCAGCGAGTGCATTTATGGGGTTCACCAAATTGAGCAGCAGTTTGCCATGCTGAATCGGGGACAAATCATCAACGATCTGTAAGTCAGTCCCGATGCTCTGCAACCACGTCGTCACCTCGTGCTGCTCGACGGAGATTTGGCCCGGACCGCTGGGGTGCAGCGATGTTTCAGACGTCCAAACGACGTTGAAAGGCACCATGCCCGCGATGACGGCACGTGTCTTTAAATTTGAGCGCAGGGTTTTGACGGGGGCCAACCCATTCAGTAGCGATAGGATCGGTGTGGCGGGCTTTGCACAGGCTTCGATTTGCTCCATCGCTGTCTCAAGGCCATGAGATTTCAGCGCGAGCGCAATCAAATCAGCTTGTGCGAGCGCCTTCGGATCACTGGTAAGAGTCACCTTTTCGGGCGGAACTTCGATCTTTGTTTGCCCATCAACGATGAGTGGGTTTTGTCTTAATGGATCGAGCGTCGCGTCGCGACCAATCAAGGTCACTTGGCCGCCAGCATTGGCCACGCCGTTCGCGATGGAGGCTCCGAAATGACAGCCAATCGCGCCTGCGCCGAGGATAACGATATGGTAGCTCATACTCTTGCAGACGCCATTGTTTTAGCCAAACACGAAGAAGCAGATTTTGTTGCCATCCAAATCGCGGGCATAAGCCCCGTAAAAACGATCAGGGATACGCTGACCCGGTGCGCCTTCGTCAATTGCGCCAAGATCAAGCGCCTTTTGGTGCATCGTGTCTACCTCGTCTTTTGAACTGGCTGGAAAGGCGAGCATGTTGCCATTTCCAGGCGTTGGCGCTTGCTTGTCGAATGGTTCGCAGACCGCCAGCATCGGCTCGCCACGCTTGGTACCGACAAAGGCAATACGACCCAAATCGGTGACAACCTTCGCACCTTTATCGGCGAAAAGGTCTGTGTAGAACGTTTTGGCGCGCTCCATGTCGTTCACGCCGATTGTTGTGTAGCCAATCATATTCGCTTCCTCTGATCAAAGACCTTTGTCGCCGTAAAGGCGGTTCAATTTGCGCATGCCGCCGATCCAGCGATCATAGTTGTCAGTCTTGTTCTTCATGTACTCACGCACTTCTGTGTGCGGCGTAATGAGGAATGTTTCCGCGCGGATGACATCGACACAACACTGGGCGCATACCTCAGGTTCCATCATGCCGTTGATTGCTGCTACATGATCCTCATGGCCGCGCGTCATTTCCGTGCGCACCGCTTGCGGGCATAAGACAGAGACCTTGATACCTTCGTCGCCATGTGTCAGCGCGATCCATTCAGCAAGACCGACAGCGGCATGTTTGGTCACCCCATAAGAGGCAGAGCCAACCTGATTGAGCAGACCTGCAGCGGAGGCTGTGTTGAGAAGGTAGCCACCACCGCGCGCGGCCATAAGTGGTGCAAGATGGCGCGTGGCCCAAACATGAGACATAACATTGATGTCCCATGTGCGCTGCCAATCCGCGTTTGGGGTTTCCATACCGCCGCCAACCGCGATCCCTGCGTTGGAGAAGAACAGATCAATCGGGCCGATGTCACGTTCAACCGCGTCGATCATATCGGTGATCTGCGCCTCTTGAGAGACATCAACCGTGAAGGCGGTGCCGTCCACATCTTTGGCCGTCGCTGCAGCGCCATCGCCGTTCATATCGACGCAGACCACGTGCTTGGCACCCTCTTTGGCAAAGGCCTCGCAAAGCGCTTTTCCGATACCGCTCGCAGCGCCTGTGACGACGCAGATTTTATCTTTGAGTTCCATGAATTATGCCCACATGCTGGAGCCGCCACAGACGGTAAGCGCCTGTCCGGTCATGTATTTGCTCGCGTCTGAAGCAAGGAATACCGCAAGGCCCGCGAAATCGTCAGGTTCGCCCAAACGGCGCAACGGGATGGATTTGGAATAGGCTTCTTCAACGCCTGGCTTATCCCAGAGTTCGCGCGCGAAATCGGTTTTGATCAGGCCGGGGCAAATGGCATTGAACCGTAGACCTTTGGGGCCATATTCAGCTGCAAGATTGCGTACTAAGCCGATCAACGCCAGTTTGGACATGCCATATGTTCCCAGCGTGTCAGAGGCTTTGAAGGCTCCAATCGAAGACGTGAACATCATCGATCCTGCGCCTTTCGCTGCCATGTCTGGCGCAACCATGTTGGCCAACCAGAGATTGGATTGCACGTTGGCATTCATGGTGCGTTCATATTGCTCATCCGAGATGCCAGCGATTGGGCCGAAGTAGGGGTTCACGCCTGCATTGCCGACTACAATGTCAATTGGACCAGCGATCTCATGCGTTTTATCAACGAGATCTTGCAGCTTGTCTTTATGCACAATGTTAGAGGCGACCCCATGCGCGCGCTCGGCGCCAACAGCTCCGTTAATCTCCGCCGCTGCCGCGTCGAGGTCCTCTTGCGAGCGCGATGAGATCACAACCGTCGCGCCATGCTCTGCGAGGCCCTTTGCCATCTCAAAGCCCATTCCCTTGGACGCGCCTGTCAAAAGCGCGACCTTTCCTGTTAGATCAAACATGCTCATCCCATGAACCCGCCTTTGCCGCGTGCCTGCGTATCGCCCTTGATCGCGTCTTGGCGTGAATTGCTGTCCTTGTAGGTCTGCACTTCGTTACGAGCGATGACGTGGTGGTGGACCTCATCAGGGCCGTCTGCATAGCGCAACGTGCGCTGCTGAGCGTACATGCCAGAGAGCGGCGACCATTGGCTGATACCTGTTGCACCGTGCACTTGCATCGCTTGATCGATGATGTCGCAGACCTGCTCAGGCACTTTGGCTTTGATCATAGAAACCCAGATGCGCGCCTCTTTATTGCCGAGAACATCCATAGCTTTCGCCGCTTTCAGGACCAGCAAGCGCATTGATTCAATCTCGATCTTCGCGCGGGAAATCGTTTCCATGTTCTTGCCAAGATCAACGATCTTCTTTCCGAACGCGACACGATTCAAACCGCGATCGATCATTAGATCAAGCGCTTTTTCCGCCTGCCCGATAGAGCGCATGCAGTGGTGAATGCGGCCAGGCCCAAGGCGGACTTGGGAGATTTCGAAACCTTTGCCTTCGCCCCAAAGAATGTTGGATTCCGGCACGCGCACGTTGGTGAAACGAATGTGCATATGGCCGTGCGGCGCATCGTCATGGCCAAACACATGCATTGGTCCAAGGATTTCGACGCCCGGCTGATCAACGGGGACCAAGATTTGGGACTGCTGGCGGAAGGGTTCCGCGTCAGGGGATGTTTTCACCATGACAATCATGATTTTACAGCGTGGATCGCCGGCACCAGAGATGTAGTACTTCTCGCCGTTGAGCACCCATTCGCCGTTCTCGAGAACCGCAGTCATGGAAACGTTCTTGGCATCAGAAGAGGCCTTGTCAGGTTCTGTCATCGCAAAGGCAGAGCGAATTTTACCTGCGAGCAGAGGTTTAAGCCACGTGTCTTTTTGCTCTTGCGTGCCGATACGTTCGAGAACTTCCATGTTACCGGTGTCAGGCGCAGAGCAGTTCAGCGTTTCGGATGCGAGTGGGTTTTTACCAAGTTCAGCCGCGATGTAGGCATAGTCCAAATTGGACAGACCTTCGCCCGTTTCTGCGTTTGGCAAGAAGAAGTTCCAAAGCCCGGCATCGCGCGCTTTTTGCTTGGCGGTTTCCAGCAGTTCGAGCTGACCCTCGCCGTAAGACCAACGATCTGCACGCCCTTCACCAAGGCGGTAAAACTCTTCGGTGATCGGATCGACGTTTTCGCGAATGTGTTTCACAACTGCGTTGTAAAGCGGCTTGGCCTTGTCGGACATTTCAAGGTTGTTGAGACTCAAAGCTGTGTTTGTGTCGGTCATAATGTGTGCCTCCTGTTGGCGTATTATTTGTTGACCCAAAGGGGCACGACTATTTGTTGACCCATTGGGGGGCACGTTTTTCGACAAAGGCATTGACGCCTTCTTTGAAATCTTCGGTTTTGGACAGATCAGCGATCACTTCGCGTGAATGCCCGATGCTGTCGGCCATGCCATCGCGTTTCAGCATGTCGTTCAAAACGCGCTTGGTCGCTTTCACGGCAGATGGGGATACGGTGCAAAGTTGCTCCGCTTTCTCCATCGCTTTTGTCATCAGTTCTTCATGCGGATGCACTTCGGTCACGCAACCCATTTGCAAGGCTTCTGCTGCACCAATGGTGCGTCCTGTGAACATCATTTCTTGCGCGGCAAGACGCCCGATGTAACGGGACAGGCGTTGCACGCCGGAGGCGGCGGCAAAGAAACCGACTTTGACCTCAGGCAACGCGAACTTGGCATTTTCTGATGCGAGAATGATGTCGCATGACAGCGCCGTTTCAAAACCGCCGCCCATCGCGAAGCCATTTACAGCCGCGATGATCGGTTTCTCCAAATCAAATCGAGAAGACAGACCGGCAAATCCAGTCTCTGTCATCTTCACTTTGCTGCCGCCTTGCGCCGTTGCTTTGAGATCGTTGCCCGCGGAAAACGCTTTGTCGCCAGCACCCGTCAGAACCGCGACCCAAAGATCTTGGTCAGCTGCGAATTTATCCCAGCAATCCGCCATTTCGTTGTGCATGTCGACGTGGACCGCGTTGTAAACGTCAGGGCGGTTCATGGTCACGACAAGGATGTGCCCCTTCTTTTCGGTCGTGATATATTCGTAGCTCATACTTTCAGCCCTCCAGTGTCGATATCAGTAAATTTGCCGCCAGAAGCCGCCAGTTTGCGTACGGTGTCTGCCGGTGCAAAATTCGCATCCTCAGCCCCCAATATTTCCATACGATCCAGCACCGCTTGCGCGCCGACCATGTCGCCATAGAACATGGGGCCACCTTTATCGGCAGGCCAGCCATACCCGTTCAGCCAAACCACATCGATGTCAGATGGGCGCTGTGCTTTGTTCTCTTCAAGGATTTTGACGGCCTCGTTGATCATCGGATATATGCAGGTTTCAACGATCTCTTCTTGGCTCATCGTTGCTTCTTTGGCGCCAGTGATGTCCTTGATGATACCTGCGGTGACATCTGACGGGATCGGGCGACGGGTCTCGTCGTAGTCGTAAAAACCAGCTTTGGTTTTCTGGCCACGACGGTCGAGTTCACAGAGCGCATCGCGGATCGGATTGTCCGTTTTCGCGCCCTTGGACCAGCCGATATCGAGGCCCGCAAGATCGCTCATCTGGAAGGGGCCCATCTTAAAGCCAAACGCATTCAGCGCGGCGTCCACGTCCCAAGGCATCACGCCTTTGTAGACCAGTTTGTTCGCTTGAATTTGACGTGCGAATAGAATGCGGTTGCCCACGAATCCGGGGCATACGCCAACAAGTGCCGCAATCTTGTTGATGTCTTTCGCAAGCGCCATGCTTGTTGCGACAACATCATCTGCTGTGTGTTTCGCGCGCACGATTTCAAGCAATTTCATCACATTGGCAGGGGAGAAGAAGTGCAACCCGATGACGTCTTCGGGGCGTTTTGTCATCGATGCGATTTCATCAATGTTCAGCGCTGAGGTGTTCGTCGCAAGGATTGCACCGGGCTTCATTACAGCGTCGAGTTCAGTGAAAATCTTGCGCTTGAGCTCCATGTTCTCGAACACAGCCTCAATCACCAAATCGCAATCGGCCAGATCAGCGACAGCGAGGCGTCCGTCAAAGCGACCCATACGCGCTTCGACTTCTTCTTGGGGGAAACGCCCCTTGTCTGCAGAACGTTGATAATTTCCGCGCACGACTTTCAGACCACGATCAAGTGCCTCTTGGGTGGTCTCAACGATTTTCACGTCAAACCCTGCGGTGGCAAAGTTCATCGCGATACCGCCGCCCATGGTGCCTGCACCGATGATGCCCACGGTTTTGATCGCGCGTAGCGGGGTGTTTTCAGGAAGATCAGGCACCTGCCATGCCGCAGCGCCAGACGCTGCGATATATGCGCCGATCTCTTGTTCTGTTGGAGAAGTCATACTTTAGCCTCTTGGTTATCCAAACAGACCGCGCGAATTGCGCGACGGTCGATTTTATCGGTGGCTCCACGGGTCAACACGTCGTGCTGTATCCATAGATGCGTGGGGGTTTTGAATTTCGCGAGATGCGCTTTCAGAAAGTCCGCCATCTCAGCCTGTGTGATGCGCGCGCCTTCGACGAGTTGTACGGCCGCGCCAACAGCTTCACCCAAACGCTCATCAGGCACGGAAAACGCTGCAGCTTCCAGAACATCAGGATGCCGGTGCAATGCTCCTTCTACATCAAGGCAAGCAATGTTTTCGCCGCCACGAATGATGAT
>NZ_JBDWVM010000168.1:0-5238 GCF_039984035.1 Planktotalea sp.
TTCCTTCTTGCCCGTGACGGCCTTGATCAGCACCGGCAACAACGACAGCGCGCTGAGCCCGAGAATAGGAGCCAGAATATGCGGTTCAAATATGATCCCGAAATTGGGCGTCTCACCCCGTTCAAACACAGTGCCCAGCCCCGCGCCCACAGACGCATAGACCAAAGACCCCGGAATGATCCCCAGGAAGGTAGAGATAACAAAGCGATGCAGTGGAACGGCCAAGAACGCAGGCACCAAATTGGCCACGAAAAACGGGACGACAGGCACAAGGCGCAGGAAAAACAACATCGACCATTGGTTATCGTCGATGCCTTCTTTGATCTTGCGCACCGTCCCTTGCGACGCATCCATCCGCGCCTTTAGCTTTTCGCCCAGCCCATAACGTGCGGCCAAAAAGATCACGGCCGCCCCTGTGGTTGCCGCCGTTACGCTGAGCGCAGCACCGCCCAAGGTGCCGAACAAGAACCCCCCAGTGAGCGTCGCGATAAGCGCACCGGGCAGGGAAAACGCGACGATCACGATATACGCCAGCAAAAACACCAGCGCCGTGAGCATGAAGTTCCCGTCTCGAAACGCGATCAGCGCTTCACGATTGTCCCGCAGGGCGTCAAAGCTGATGTAATCGCGCAGGGTAAAGGCCCCTACCATAGCCACACCAAAGATCACAATAAGTGGCAAATACCTCATAAAACCTGACTTTGGCTGAGATTTTGGGTTATCCGTCATATCTGTCACTCCACTTTCCTCTTCGACCGGGCGTTACAATTCAGTAGCTAAATGACGGTTCAAGAGCCACAACGATAGGGTGTTCACGGGCGCTTGATCGCCCGTGAGACCAGACGCGGACTAAGGCCCGAAAACCGGCATAATTGAAACAAGTTGACGGCCAGTTACACCAATGGTGATGGAAATGTTGCAATATTGCGGACGATTGCTGCCTTGGGGGTTTGACTTGGGGCCCAGACCACTTTAGGGACGGGCTTCGAATAGACATCCGGCGGGCTCTGATTCCGCGCCACCGGGCAGCAGATATGGAGACGGAGCGATGAAACGCACCTTTCAACCCTCAAATCTCGTGCGCAAACGGCGCCACGGGTTCCGCGCGCGCATGGCAACAAAAGCAGGCCGCAAAATCCTGAACGCGCGTCGCGCTCAAGGCCGGAAGTCGCTCAGCGCGTAACCGGGCGCCTTGGGGCACCGTTGATAGATATGACACCGTCGCACTCTCCTCTCGTTCGCACCACACCGGAGCACGATGAGAGAGCGGCGGTTTCTTTGCGTTTTGAGACCCTTAACAAACGCGCTGATTTCCAACGGGCATCCCGCGCGCTGCGTGTTGCTATGCCGGGTTTTGTCTTGCAAGTCCGTGCGCGGCACCAAGACGAAGCAAAAGGTATGCGCGTCGGCTACACCTGTTCGAAAAAGGTTGGCAATGCGGTTGCGCGTAACCGTGCCAAACGAAGGCTACGGGAAATTGCGCGCTATGTCCTGCCCAGCACAGGGCGCACGGGTTTGGATTATGTCCTGATTGGGCGAAAGACGCAGACGGCTGACCTGCCGTTTGATCAGTTGCAAACCGATTTACGCAAGGCGATTGACCGCCTGCACGCACGGCTGACATGAGCCCGCTTGCCTATGTGTTTAGTCTACCAGTTCGAGCTTATCGTTTAGTTTTCAGCCCGTGGGTGGGCCACAATTGCCAGTATCAGCCGACTTGCAGCGCCTATGCGCTGGAAGCGCTGTCCCAACACGGCGCGATCAAAGGCGGCTGGTTGGCCCTGCGCCGAATCGCTCGCTGCCATCCCTTTGGAAAAAGCGGCTATGACCCGATCCCCAAGACAACATCCGACGATGGCAAGTAGCGCATTTTTATATGCGGTGCTCATGTGATACCACATTTTAGAACTGCGATATCCTTAAGCCTATCTGACGTCAGCGCCTGTGGTCCAAATAACTCTATTTGCTAGGAGAAGGTTTGTTGCTCATCGCAACCACCGAGGAGTGGACGATGAACAATACAACGAACGAATATCCACAGCGGTACATTGGTCAACATCGAGGTGATCCTGATCAATTCCGCCTTCGGTGGTCAAGATACAGGCATGTCGGGTTCATGCAGGCTGTCAATCGGCATAGGGCCAATCTTGGGCGGACATAATCGTGATCCATTGCTGGCTTCTTCCACGCGGGCCTCTGGTCGATATGGACCTGTCTGGCGAACTCTTCGAATGCCCCACATATCACGTTTGGCGTTAAAGCACGCGTTCAGGCCCGCCTTGGGTACAAGGTGATGTTTCAGCGCGCGTTGCCGCAAGATTTTCCAACATAGCAAGACACTTTGCTAGCTGATCTATGGCCACATATTCATCAGCTTTGTGTGCTTGCTCAATCGAACCAGGGCCGCAAACGACAACATCCATGCCGCTGTTCTGGTAAATCCCCGCCTCTGTGCCAAAGGGCACAACACCAGCGTGATTGCATCCTGTTAGTTCAAACACAATATTCCGGGCCTCGTTTTCTGGTGTAGGCACCAATCCATCAATCTCGCCGACGGTTTCTGTCTTGATGGAGGACTGAGGGAAAGTAGCTTGCATCTGGGGAAGCAAAATATCCTCGCAATACGCTTTGAGTTCGGATTTGATGAATTCGGCATCAGAGGCCTGCACTGGGCGCATTTCCCAATCAACATGCGCTTTGGAGGCGATCACGTTGTGAACCGTTCCACCTTGCAATGCGCCTACATTCACTGTTGTCCAAGGCGGAGCAAAGGGGCTGTTAGCCGGGGTCATGTCACGCAACTGCTCTTTTAATCCCAGCAAATGCGCCACATAGCGCACGGCATATTCCACCGCATTTACGCCCAAATCCGGGTCGGATCCATGGCCTTCGAGGCCCTGAAAACGTGTTGTGTATTCGTAGCACCCCTTGTGCCCTTCGATGACCCGCAACTCGGGCGGTTCTCCGATGATCGCAACGCTAGGGCGCAGGCCCATCTGTTCCAAAGATGCCATCAAATGCCCGGCGCCAATGCATCCGACTTCTTCATCATAGGTAAAGGCGAAATGCACAGGGCGCTTGATTTGAGCGTGCGCAAATGTCGGGGCCATGGCCAAAGCCGCGGCGATAAATCCCTTCATGTCGCACGTCCCGCGCCCAAAGAGCTTTCCATCCTGCTCGACCATCGTGAACGGATCTGTTGCCCACTCCTGATCAACGACAGGCACGACGTCACTATGGCCCGACAAAACAAGTCCGCCATCGATCTGAGGGCCGATAGTAGCAAAAAGGTTGGCCTTTTTGCCGCTGAGGTCCCTGAACAGCTGCACGTCGGCCCCGCAGTCCTCAAGGCGTTGCGCGATATAGGCGATCATTTCCAGATTGCTGTCAGATGACACGGTGGGAAATGCGACCAGATCGCGCAGAATATCGGTGGTGGTTTTCAGCATGCCATCATCCTTTAACGAATAGCTTGCGGTCCACATCGCACAGCGTCTGCGCTGGACCATCGTCGGCGATGAGAATAGTCTCGGTGGTTTCTAACCCCCAATCATTCATCCAAAGCGCGGGCATGAAATGAAACACCATACCTGCCTGTAAAATCGTTTCATCCTCGCTGCGAATGGATGCTGTGCGTTCACCCCAATCCGGCGGATAACTCAGCCCGATCGGATAGCCCATGCGCCCTTTGCGTTCGATCCCGTGTTTTGCCATGACGCCCATAAAGGCATTCGCAATATCGCACGTCTGGTTGCCCACGCGGGCTGCGTCCAGCCCCGCGGCAATGCCTTCTAATTGTGCCGCCTCGATGCGCTTCATCTCATCTGATGGTGTTCCCAGAAATATCGTACGGCACAACGGCGCATGGTAGCGGCGATAGCATCCAGACAGTTCAAAAAACGTCGCTTCACCCGTCCGCATCTGATCACCGTTCCACGTCAGATGGGCAGCGGTTGCATCCAGGCCCGAGGGTGACAGTGGAACAATGGCTGGATAGTCGCCCCAATCATCACCAACACCTGTGATACCCGCGTGCATGATGTCCGCAACAAGATCGTTTTTGCGCACACCCGGAGCTGCCCGTTCAAGCGCCACGTGCATGACTTTCTCGGATATCCGCGCCGCCTTTCGAATGAACCCAATTTCGGCTTTTGACTTTACAAGGCGCTGCCAGTTCACAAGGCCGGTCGCGTCTTGCAATTGCGCGTCAGGCATTTCGCTGGCCAACACCGCATGGGCCTTTGCGGAATAGTAATAATTCTCCATCTCGACGCCGACGCGTGCGCTTTCAAGACCGCGGCTCTTCAAAACAGAAGCCAAGTCCTGCATGGGGTGGAATTCGTTGGATTGCACATAATGATCGCCATAGCCAAGGACGTTGGCGTGATCCATCCAACAGGTCCGCCGCCCTCCCATCATGTCCATGTGGCGACCCCACCAAATCGGCTCACCCTGTTGGGTGACGATAACGCCCTGATGCACGTAAAACGACCAACCGTCATACCCTGTCAGCCACGCCTGATTGGACGGATCAGTGACGAATATCGCATCAAGGCCCACCTCTTGCATCGCCTTGCGTGTCAGCGTTAGGCGGCGGTCGTATTCCGCCGCATCAAAAGGGGCCTGACCCATCACCCCAACACCGCCTTCACGGCGCGTTCCGTGGCAGCGACGATCTGATCAACCTGCTGCGTTGTCAGGCAAAAAGGCGGCGCAAAACCCAAAATGTCACCTTGCGGCATGGCACGCGCGATGATCTGGTCTTGTTCCAACAGCTTCGCGGCAATCTGTGGGCCGATCTTGTCAGCAGGGTCATAAAACACGCGGTCTGTCTTATCCTTGACGAATTCTAGGGCACAGATCATTCCTTCGCCGCGCACATCGCCGACGTGGTCGTGGCCCCCCAGTGCATCACGCATTTTGGCATTCAGGTCCGCGCCGACGGTGCCTGCGTTCTCAACCAACCCAAGGCTGTCGATCAGGCTCAGGTTGGCAACACCTGCGGCTGCGCCGATAGGGTGCGCAGAATAGGTCCAACCGTGGCCGATGGGGCCATTTTCATCGGTCCCCTGTTCAAGCACCTTCCACATTTTGTCAGACACGATGGACCCCGACAACGGCGCATAGGCCGACGTGAGACCTTTCGCGATGGTGATCAGATCGGGTTTCATACCGTAATGATCAGAACCGAACATGCTGCCCAAACGGCCAAAACCGGTGACAACTTCATCGGCGACC
>NZ_JBDWVM010000169.1:0-7067 GCF_039984035.1 Planktotalea sp.
GGATCATCCAACCTTCTTGCGCCATAGGCACCGCGTCGGACAACACAAAAGCAAGATAGCTTTTGCCCTGCACCAAGCCGATGCTGAGAATGACCGCGAAGAATCCATAGACCAACGTTGTCTTCATTTTGAAGAAACGTTCGTCGTTGAAATAGGCTGTCAGGCCGCCAAAGAAGATCACCATAAAGGCGGTGAAAATCTGCATTCGGCTGAGTTTCCCGGTCAGATACCAAAGCGCGCCCATACCGACGAGCAAGATTGGAACGAAGGCAATCGTCGCAACGATAAAGCCGGAATATTCCGTGCCGCCAAGCGTGTACGTGTTGTCACGCATCCGCAGATAGAGCAGGAAGAACAAGATCGTCGGACCAAGCTCCAACACCTGTTTCAAGATCGGATTGATATCTTTTTCTTGTGCCACATCAGGCTCCTTCTAGGCCATTAGCCTGCAAATTCTACGATGACCGCTCCAAGGGCGATCAGGGCCATAAGCGCAACGCGGCGCGGGCCTACTGTTTCTTTCAGGACCAGCCAGCCAATGAGGGCGGCAAAGACCGTGGATGTCTCGCGCAAAATGGCGGCTTCGCCCACCTTGTCAAGGCGTGTGGCCAGCATGATAGAGCCAAATGACGCAAATGCGACAAAGGCTCCGATGATACCGCGCAGCGCCAAAGGGGCCAGCGCAGGTGGGTTTTCCATCCGGCGATAACGCAGGTAGGCGATGGGTGGCATGAACAGCCCGTCGATAAAGAAGAACCACGCGAGGAACGTAAAAGGATCGGCTGTCGCGCGGATGCCGTAGGCATCGTAGGTTGTGTAAAGCGCTACAAACAGTCCCGTCGCAAGTGCCAGCCACAATGCTGGGATCAGCGTTGCGCGGTCCGTCACAAGATAGAGATAGTTATACAGCGCCAGCCCAAAGATACCGCTGAGCAGCACCAGAACACCGAACCATTGCATCGGGTTAAACGTCTCGCCGAAGAGTAGATAAGCGCCGAAAACCGTAAACAGAGGTCCAGTGCCGCGCACGATTGGATAGACAACCGTGTAGGCGCCTTTGGTGTAGGTAAAAGCCTGCAGCAGTTTATATCCGACATGGATAATGAAGACGCCAACAAAGAGAATCCACATGTGCGGCTCGGGCCATGGCACGACGAAAAGCGCAAAAGGCGCAGCCATAAGGCCATAGCTCGCATCTATCGCGCCGCGACTGAGCCAAGGGTCATGGCGGCCCTTTTGCAGCGCGCCAAAGACCGCGTGCAGGAAGGCAGCGCTAACTGCGAGAATAAGGGCAAAGCGATGCCCTGCTTCGGTGCCTTCCAGCGAGATGAACCATTCGGAGAGCGTCATTGAAGGGCATACGGGGGCCAGCCCCCGAACCCCCGAAGTTTATTTGGAAAGATGAAGATCAAACAGTGCGCCCTGTGAGCGCGTTTGCGAAGTCTTCGGGATCGAAGGCATCAAGATCATCGATTTGCTCACCAACGCCGATTGCGTGGATTGGCAGGCCAAACTTATCTGCAAGCGCGACAAGCACGCCGCCTTTTGCGGTGCCATCGAGTTTGGTCATCACAAGGCCAGAGACATCGGCAAGCTTTTGGAAGGTTTCCACTTGGTTCAGCGCGTTTTGACCGGTGGTCGCATCAAGCACGAGCAAGGTGTTATGCGGCGCGCTCGGGTCTTTCTTGCGGATCACGCGGACGATTTTGGACAGCTCTTCCATCAAATCGGCGCGGTTTTGCAAGCGACCCGCAGTATCGATCATCAAAAGATCAGCGCCATCGGCTTCGGCCTGCGTCATCGCATCGAAGGCAAGGCTTGCCGGATCGGATCCTTCGGGGGCAACGAGGACAGGTACGCCTGCGCGCTCGCCCCAAACCTGAAGCTGTTCAACCGCCGCCGCGCGGAAGGTATCGCCCGCTGCGATCACCACCTTCTTGCCCGCAGCACGGAATTGGCTGGCGAGTTTCCCGATGGTCGTCGTTTTGCCCGAGCCATTTACGCCAACGACCAAGACCACTTGGGGTTTGTTCGGGTAGATTGGTAACGGTTTCGCAACAGGTTCCATGATGCGGGCAATTTCGGCCGACAACAGGTTCTTGATTTCATCGGTGGAGAGTTTGCGCCCAATGCGCCCCTCGGCCATGTTGGCTGTGACGCGCAAAGCCGTATCCACACCCATATCAGAGGCGATCAACAGCTCTTCCAACTGCTCCAGCATGTCATCATCGAGCACACGTCGCGTGACGGTTTTGGGCGTAGAGCGTCCCATGAGGCGGCCCAGCAAGCCGGGCTTTTCTGCTTGGACTTCTGGTTCAGCCTTGGGGGCGACGACAGGTTCAACAGACGCTATCGGCTCAACTTTGGGCGTTTCTGGCTCAAGAACGGGTTCTGGAGCGGGCTCAGGTTCTGGCGTTGCTTCAACCACAGGCTCTGGAATTGGCGCGACTTCAGGTTCAACACTTGGCGCGACGGGTTCAGATACAACCACTTCGGGTTCGGCGATTGGTTTAGGCGCAGCCTCTTGAGCAACGCGTGCCTCTTCAGGTGCAGGCGCGACGGTCTCGACCTCGCCGCCATCACTGACAATCGCATCTAACCCTTCTTCCAATTTCGAAGAAGATTTGAACAGTTTGTCTTTAAGCTTTTTGAAAAACGCCATGGGCAGAACTCCGCTAATGCGTCTCACCTAAAGACGATTGCATTGATTTGGAAGGGCTGCAGGATTGAAAGTAAAGGCATTCATGCCCAAATTGGGCCTATCCACCAATGATCTGACCCCCAAGAGGCGCCGCCGTGACAAAGACCGCGATCTTCCCACCCGGATCAGAAGAGCAGGCCAAGCTTGTCAAAGTCTCCCCCGGAATCGTCTCTGGCGATCATGTTTTCCTCACTGGGATCACCGGCAGTTTGCCAGATGGCACAATGCCGAAGACAGCAGAAGATCAGTTCAGACATGCCTTTGAAAAGATTGGCGCGGTCTTGGGCGAAGCGGATCTTTCTCATGACGCGATTGTTGAGATGACCAGCTATCATGTTGGCATTCATGAGCATTTTGATCTGTTCAACGACATTCGATGCGAGTTTGTGAGCGATCCATTTCTTGCTTGGACCGCCGTTGAAGTCGCGGGACTGCGCCGTGCCGGAGCCTTGGTTGAAATCCGCGTTGTCGCTAGCCTGTCCCCTTAGCGCTTTAAAGGAGTGCACATATGAAGTTCGTCCTACCCTTGTTGGCATCGCTGATTGGCGCGCCTTTGAGTGCCGCCCCGATGAGCGGCGACGCGTTTGAGGCCTATACGCAGGGGAAAACGCTCTATTTCAACGAAAACGGCGAAACCTATGGCGCGGAACGCTATTTACCGGGTCGCCGCGTGGAATGGTCATTTTTGGATGGAATTTGCAAAAGCGGCGAATGGTATCCGGAAAATGGCGCGATTTGTTTTGTTTACGAGGATCGCCCCGACCCACAGTGTTGGGAGTTTGAATTGTCTTCGCGCGGGCTCACCGCAACTTACTTAGGAGACGGTGAGACCAGTGAACTTTATGAGGCGCAGCAAACCGATGAACCAATGCACTGCATTGGTCCTGATGTCGGCGTCTAAAAGAGTGACCCTTGATCGTCAGGCGATGGTTTCGCCTTTGGAGGTGCAGCTTTGCTCGGTTTAGACGCGCCCGCCCCACCAATGTTCAGAACGCCATCCCCGAATTCAATGTCTAAATTTGCGTGTTTCTTTGCATCCTTTCGAGAGGTAAGCACACCGCCCTCTGGTCCCCGCACCACAGCATAACCGCGGTCAAGCGTTGCTTTATAGCCGAGCGTAAGACGTAAGCGATCAAGGGCTTCCAGCTTGCGTGCACGTTGGATTTGCGCCACATCAGCAGCCTGTTTGAAACGATGCATCACTTTGTTTAGATCGTCAGCACGGCGCTCTATCTGCGGTGTGAGCGATAGCGCGTCGAAACGTTGCGCAATCTTGGCAAAATCACTGGACGCGGCGGTGCGACGACGTTCCAAAGCGGGCGCAAGACGGGCGCCGCGATCTTGAACGCGCTCCGCCGAGTTTTGCAACGTGCGCTTAAGCAAGGACGGGCGCAGCGCACCAGACGCTTCACCAAGCTTGACGCGACCGCGATCCACGCGAGAGGTCAACGCGACGGGCAAACGCGCAGAAGCCAGATCAAGACGTTGCTGCGCCCCTGCCATCAATGCATCTGATCGCGGCAACGCACGGCTCAGATCGCGCAGCTTTTCGCCGCGATAGTTGAGCGCGTTGCGCATGGCGCTGAGGCGGCGACTTTCCGTTTCTTCCAAACGCGCAAGGAGTTCGGCGCGCACAGGCACGGCGTGCTCAGCTGCTGCAGTTGGTGTGGGTGCACGCAGGTCAGAGGCGAAATCGATCAGTGTCGTATCAGTTTCATGGCCGACCGCAGAAATCAGCGGGATTTGCGAGGCAGCCGCCGCGCGCGCGACGTTTTCTTCATTAAATCCCCAGAGGTCTTCGATTGAGCCGCCGCCGCGCGCGACGATGATCAAGTCTGGGCGCGGCAAAGCGCCACCGGGTGTGAACGCGTTGAAGCCTTCAATGGCGCGGGTGACTTCGGGTGCACATCGCTCGCCTTGTACAGCGACGGGCCAAATCAGAACTTTGCGCGGGAACCGATCCCTTAAACGATGCAGGATATCGCGAATGACCGCGCCTGTTGGCGATGTAACAACGCCGATGACTTCGGGCAGGAACGGCAAATCTTGCTTGAGTGAGGTATCAAACAGCCCCTCTGCCGCCAACTTTTTCTTGCGCTTCTCCAGCATCGCCATCAACGCGCCTTCGCCTGCAACGGCGACGTCCTGCACGTTCATCTGATATTTGGATTGGCCCGGAAACGTGGTTAGCCGACCCGTAGCGATGATCTCCATCCCCTCTTCGGGCATCACGGTCAGGCGGGCGACCTGTCCTTTCCAAGCCGTGCAGCCCAGAACGGATCGTTCATCTTTGATGTCGAAATACAGATGCCCCGAACGCGCGTGCACAACGCGGCCCACCTCGCCGCGAATCCGCACATGATCAAACGTGCCTTCAATCGTGCGTTTTACCGCGCTGGATATCTCCGAGACGGTAAATTCAGGCTCATTTGCGCCCTCTCGTGGGTCGTCGAGTAAATCAGACATCGTGCCTCGCTTGTGCATCCCTTGAGGTGAGATTAGAACGCGCGGCAAGGAAGTCCAAGACCTCGAACGCGACTCATTCTAGGAGACCTCAATGAATATTCTTATCCTCGGTGGCGGTGGCCGCGAACATGCGCTGGCTTGGGCTGTGATGCAGAACCCCAAATGCGATAAGCTGATTGTTGCGCCGGGAAATGCAGGCATTGCCAAAATCGCCGATTGCGCGGATTTGAATATCGAAGATGGCGCAAGCGTTGTTGCTTTCGCAGAAGCAGAGGCCATTGATTTTGTGATCGTAGGTCCAGAAGCGCCGCTGGCTGCTGGCGTGTCCGACGATCTGCGCGCGGCTGGTTTTCTGGTCTTTGGCCCCTCCAAGGATGCGGCGCAGTTGGAAGCGTCAAAAGCCTTCACCAAAGAAATTTGCGATGCCGCGAACGCGCCGACAGCGGGCTATGGTCACTTCACCGATGCCGAGAGCGCCAAAGCCTACATTCGCGAGCAAGGCGCGCCAATCGTGGTTAAGGCAGATGGACTTGCGGCAGGCAAAGGCGTTGTTGTCGCGATGAAACTTGATGAGGCCTTGAACGCCGTGGACGATATGTTCGGCGGTGCCTTTGGCGGCGCGGGTGCAGAGGTCGTGATCGAGGAATTCATGGACGGCGAAGAAGCGTCCTTCTTCATCCTGTGTGACGGTAAGGATGTTCTGTCCATAGGCACCGCGCAAGATCACAAGCGCGTCGGCGAAGGCGATACCGGTCCGAACACGGGCGGTATGGGCGCTTACTCCCCTGCCCCCGTCCTCAGCGATGCAATCGCTGAACGCGCGATGACTGAGATCATCAAGCCTTGCGTGGCTGAAATGGCCAAGAGAGGCATGCCGTATCAAGGCGTTCTTTATGCGGGCCTTATGATTAAGGACGGTGCGCCGCGCCTTGTGGAATACAACGCGCGCTTTGGTGATCCGGAATGTCAGGTGCTGATGATGCGTCTTGGTGGTCAGGCGCTTGATTTGCTTCTGGCAACTGCCGAAGAAAAACTGGCTGAAACGCAAGTTAATTGGGCCGACGATCACGCAATGACGGTTGTCATGGCGGCGAACGGCTATCCGGGGTCCTACAAAAAAGGGTCTGTCATCGGCGGCCTAGACGCGATCGAAGCAGATAGTTTCAACATGGTGTTCCATGCAGGCACAGCGGCCAAAGACGGTGCTATCGTCGCAACGGGTGGGCGTGTTCTGAACGTCACTGCGCGCGGCGCAACGTTGGCAGAGGCGCACAAGCGTGCTTATGAAATGGTTGATGCGATTGATTGGCCTGGTGGCTTCTTCCGCCGCGATATCGGCTGGCGCGCGCTTTAAGCGCCGCCGCTCACTCGCACGCTAATGCGTCAATCGCAGACTGATAGCCAGAATACGGGCCGATCTCTTGGGTAGAGATTTGCGCGTTTTTAAATGTCGCTGCGATCACCTTTGACCAATTGGCGCTCATGACGATCATTTCTGGCGTTCCATCGCAATCGCGCAAACCGCCAGAGATGAAATCTTCGCCGATACGATGGTTTGTGACACCCGCAAGCTCACCCACTTGTGTGAGGTGCCCTGCCTCAAAGCGCCAAACTCTCAGCGTTTTAGCCAAATGGGGCCGATCAACGTAGGCGATTTCGACAAACCCATCGCCGTCCATATCGCCCGCACCAACTGGCGCGAGCCAACGATTTCGTTGACCGATGTAGTGGGTTGCGGCGACCAAGCCATTTTCATCATAAATCGCCAAGCGCGCGCCCTGGCTCTGGCTGGATTCAACAACGATCACCTCGTTGTCACCGTCGAGATCCACATCCGCCAAACGAGGTTCTGTATCCTCGAACACGCGGTCTTGTGGCAAACGCAGTGTTTTCGTTTCGC
>NZ_JBDWVM010000170.1:0-9729 GCF_039984035.1 Planktotalea sp.
ACAGGCGCGGTTGAGAACGCTCTCAACATGCCGTCCGTAACTGCAGAAGAAGCCAAGATCATGGGCCCTTGGGTGTCCCTCGCTGGTCACCTTGGTGCCTTCATCGGTCAAATGACGGACGAGCCGATCAAAGCGATCAACATCCTTTATGATGGTGCCGTTGCTGAGATGAACCTCGAAGCGCTGAACTGCTCCACAATCGCGGGTATCATGAAGCGTGTGAACCCTGATGTGAACATGGTTTCTGCCCCAGTGATCGCAGCAGAGCGCGGCATCAAGATCAGCACGACAAACCAAAAGAAGTCTGGCGCATTTGAAGGCTACGTAAAGGTCACTGTTGTAACGGAGAAGCGTGAGCGTTCTGTTGCTGGTACTGTGTTCTCTGATGGCAAGCCACGTTTCATCCAGATCAAAGGCATCAACATCGACGCCGAAGTGGGCCAGCACATGGTCTACACGACGAACGAAGACGTTCCGGGCATCATCGGTACTTTGGGTCAAACAATGGGCGCGCACGGCGTGAACATCGCCAACTTTACCCTTGGCCGTTCCGAAGCAAATGGCGAAGCTATCGCGCTGCTCTATGTGGACGAAGCTGTGCCAGCCGATGCGCTCAAAGCGCTCGAAACCACAGGCATGTTCAACCAAGTTAAAGCGCTGACGTTCACAGGCGCGTAAGTCTTAGGCGTTTCACGCGTCTAACATAGCAATTCCAAAGGCCGCTCTTCTCAGGGCGGCCTTTCTCATTTAAAGGCTTGGCCCATGACATATCCAATTTACGCCATGGGCGACATTCACGGCCAGCTCGAGATGCTGGAAGACACCCTTTCAATGATCGAAGCAGACGGCGGGCCAGATGCCCCGATCATATTCCTCGGCGATTACGTGGATCGCGGCGCCGACAGCAAAGCCGTGATTGATCGTTTGATCGAAGGGAAGATGGCCGGCAAACCATGGCGCTTTATCAAAGGTAATCATGACCGGATGTTCGAATGGTTCATGGAACCTGTGCCGCGTCATGATCCGCATCTGTTGGTCGGCTATCACTGGCTTCACGAACGTCTGGGCGGCACGACCACGCTTGCCTCTTATGGCGTCGATGTCGGCCATCGTCGCAGGTTGTCAGATGTTCATGCAGATGCGCAAGCTGCCGTTCCAATCAGCCATCTGCGGTTCTTGCAAGACTGTGAAATCTCTATCACCCATGGTCCGCTGTTTTTCTGTCATGCAGGCGTTCGACCGGGCGTAGCGCTTGCCGATCAACGCGAAGATGATCTTGTCTGGATCAGAGAAGACTTTTCTCACGACCCAAGCGAGCACGGCGCGCTTGTCGTACATGGACACACACCAGTCGATGAACCCTTTCACAACGGCAATCATGTAAACCTAGACACCGGAGCAGGTTACGGAAAACCCCTCACAGCCGCGGTCTTTGATGGCACAGATGTTCAGGTTCTTACAAAAGATGGTCGCGTGGCTTTGAAACCTGCCTAACCTAACGCTCTAAACCAACGCCGCCCACTGCATAGGGGCAATCGCCCCTTTCATTCTCCGCCCCTTAGCGTAAGGGGAGGTAACCCCTAGGAGTACGAAAATGGCAGACTCACAGACTTTACCTGAACTGGTTCGCACCGCTCAAGACACTGCTAAGTCCTGCCACGACCGGATTGATGCGATTTTGAACTCTTCGAATGGTGCTAGTTTGACCGAAGAGCACGCTCATCAGTTGGTGTCCGAAACCGTCGCAATCGAATTGGCTGCCGTTGATCTATTTGCGGTATTTGAATCGCGCACGCAGCGCCACTTCAAACGCGGTCCACTGGCACGCAAAGTAAAAGCAGCCCTGATTGAGGCGGGTCAAAAAGATCTCGCTAATCAACTGCATCAGCATTATCTGGCGATCAACGTGCTAAAGCACGGAACAGGCGCCAGCTATCGCGAATTGCTGAACGATAAGGAATGTCTCTTCGTTGTGAAGCAAGCAACAGATTCTGCAGCGACTCCCGATGGCACGTCCACAGGTTTGATAGACGTGACCGCGCCGAGGTTTTTCGAAGGGCTGGCGGAAACAATTCTTGCGGCTTATCAATTCCTTGAAGCTCGGTAACACTGCGCGATCGCTACTAAGATAAGACTGCGGGCTAGCAAACAAACCCTTGGGTTTGCCAACTAGCCGCATTTCTAGAATATCACTTGGATCGGTTTACACACCGACGTCGATGATCGCTTTCGCGAGCACTGGCACAGACTGTGCGTTCAAGCCAGCGATGTTCATACGGCTGTCCCCAACCATGTAAATCCCGTGCTCTTCGCGTAGCTTAGTGACCATCTCAGGTGTCGTACCAAGGCGCGAGAACATGCCACGGTGCTGCGCCAAAAACCCAAAGCGGTCAGAGCCACTTAAGCGCTGCAATTCACCCGCCAATTGCTCACGCAGGTTCAACATGCCTACACGCACATCTTCTAGCTCAGCCTTCCAGTCCGCACGCAATTCCGCGTCGTTCATCACCAACGTCACCAGTCGTGCGCCGTGATCAGGTGGGAAGGAAAAGTTCTGGCGGTTAAGGAATGCGAGCGTCTCTTGGTTCAAACCACGTTGTGAGGCATCAGCGGAGACAGCCATCAAAATACCTGTGCGCTCACGATAGATGCCGAAGTTTTTGGAACAACTCGCCGCGATCAAGCTTTGCGGCACTGAAGACGCTACAAGGCGCACAGCGGCGGCATCTTCGTCAAGACCATCACCGAACCCTTGGTAGGCGATATCAACCATCGGAATGGCGCCTGTCTCGTTGAGCAAATCAACAACGGCCTGCCATTGTGTCAGATTCAGGTTCGCGCCCGTTGGGTTGTGACAGCAACCGTGCAACAGAACCACATCACCTGCTTTTACCTCTTTGAGGTCCGCCAACATGCCATCGAAATCAACGCCGCGCGTTTCACTATCGAAGTAGCGATAGCTCACATATTCCATGCCCAGATAGTTCAGGATCGACACATGGTTGGGCCATGTTGGGTTAGACACAAAAACACGCGCATCTGGATTGGCCAAAGCGATCAATTCAAAGGCCTGACGAATAGCACCTGTGCCCCCCGGCGTCGCAGCTGCAGCGACAGTTTCGCGTGCAACGGAATCGCCAAGAACCAGATCAACCATCACGTCGGAAAACCCAGGGTCGCCCGCAAGTGCGACATAGGACTTGCTCGTTTCTTGCTCCCAAAGCTGCTTTTCTGCGGTTTTCACAGCGCGCATGATCGGTGTTGCACCGCTGGCATCTTTGTAGACACCGACGCCGAGATCGATCTTTTGCTCACGCGGATCTTCGCGGAACATTTTGACCAACGATAAAATGGAATCCGCAGGAAGCGGTTTAAAATTCTCAAACATCAGGATGCTCCTGTTTCAATTGGCATGCTGGGCACAGAGCCCCATTCGGTCCAAGACCCGTCGTAAACTGCATGATCCGTCTTACCGATACGCTCAAGAGCAAGGGCAAGCACGCATGCGGTGATACCGGAACCACAAGAGGCAATCACCGGCTTCTCAAGATCAACGCCGCCAGCGGTGAAGGCCGCTTTCAGGCCAGCTTCATCCTTCATCGTGCCGTTCTCATTCAGCAGCGTTTTAAATGGGACATTGACGGCGCCGGGAATATGCCCAGCGCGCAAACCGGCGCGTGGTTCAGGGTCGGTGCCTGCAAATCGCGTCGCCGCGCGCGCATCAACGATTTGATATGCGCCCAGTTTGGCAGCTGCGGCAACCTGCGTGACGTCTTTAACCATCTGGTTTTGGAAACGTACCATCATATGGCGATCACGGATCACTGGCGGCAGATCTTCAATCGCGCGCCCTTCTGCGACCCACTTCTTCATGCCGCCATCTAGAACAGCAATGTTCATCTGACCCATAAGCCGGAACAGCCACCACACACGCGGTGCAGAGAAAATGCCATCCGTGTCATAAACGACGATCTGATGCCCATCGCCAACACCCATCGCGCGCATGCGAGACATGAATTTCTCAGGGCTCGGCGCCATATGAGGAAGCGATGAACGTGCATCACTGATTTCATCGATGTCGAAAAATCGTGCGCCGGGAATATGCGCAGCTTCATACTCTGCCTTCGTATCACGGTTCTCGGCAGGCATATACCAAGAGGCATCGATTATACGCAGATCAGGGTCGCGCAAATGCGCAGCAAGCCAATCGGTGGAAACCAATGTTGCGGGATCGTCCAGTGCCATGAAAATTGCCCTCTTATTGATAGGTCTTGCTTACTGCCGAGGACACGCAGTGGCAAGCACTGGCACCGCCTGTTAGCGGTGCCAAATACTAATATTACTTAGCCATCATGTTTTTAACGACGCCAACAATCGCCAATACAACACCGCCGCCAACACCGCCGCCAGCAACCTGTGTCAGAATTGAACCGATATCCATGCCACCTGCAGCAGCGCCACCAGCACCCATCATGCCAAGAATTTGACCACCCAAACCGCCGCCAACGATGCCGGAGATAGAGTTGATGAGTGTACCTTGGTTCAGGTTTTTCAAAACGCCGCCAGCAACGTTACCGCCAACTGCACCTGACAAAAGACCGATTACGAGTTCCATAGTATTCCTTCCCATTGGGCCTAATTATGAGTGAAGCGCAACTATGGCCCATTCTTCGCGCGCCTATTTAATAGGCATAACTTGCACCAACCATCATGGGGAAAGCAAAGAAAAACTCGTCAAATCGGACCTAGGATCAATCGGAGTGGCGCAGCAAACGTTGTTTCTGGCGACCCCAATCCCGCTTGGCATCGCTCGCTCGCTTGTCGTGGTTTTGCTTACCTTTGGCGATACCAATCTTCAGCTTCACGAAACCTTTGTGATTGAAGTAAAGGACCAATGGAACAAGGGTCATTCCCTTACGCTGGGTGTCTGACCACATGCGTGCCAGCTCTTTTTTGGAAGCCAGCAACTTACGGCGACGACGCTCTTCGTGGCCCCATGTTTTGGCGGCTTCATAAGGCGCAATGTAGCTGTTCACCAACCACAATTCGCCATCCTTCACCTCGGCGTAGCTTTCCGCAACGTTAGCGGAATTCACACGCAGAGATTTGACTTCCGAGCCTTGCAGGATGATCCCACATTCGATGTCATCCGAGATCGCATAGTCATAACGCGCCCGCCGATTTTCGGCGATCACTTTGTAATTCGGATTGTCTTTAGGCTTAGCCATGGCTCTTGTGTCTTTCTCTTTCTAAGGGCGTTACATAGGCCGTTCTGTGCGCCACTCCAAGACCTCATGAGAATTGCTGCTAGACTTGCAGGCCCCAAGTGCCGCAAAGTTGTACCACCGCACCTTTTTGGAAAGCATCTCCATGACCGACTTTCTCTTACTCGCCTTCATATTCCTCTGTGCTGGCGTCATCGCTGTGCCAATCGCTTCACGGCTTGGGCTTGGCTCCGTGCTTGGATATCTGATTGCGGGTATCGTGATCAGTCCGATTTTGAATGTGATGGGCGTCGACGTGATCGCGATCCAGCACTTTGCCGAATTTGGCGTTGTGATGATGCTCTTCCTCGTTGGTTTGGAGTTAGAGCCCAAAATGCTCTGGGGCATGCGCGCGCAGCTTCTTGGCCTTGGCGGTGGGCAAGTCGGGCTGACGACTTTGGCGGTCACAGGCGTTGCCATGGCGCTCGGGCAACCGTGGTCCATTGCTTTGGCAATCGGTTTGGTCATGGCCCTGTCGTCTACTGCAATCGTGTTGCAAACGTTGAATGAAAAAGGGTTAATGAAGTCCGATGGCGGGCAATCCAGCTTTTCCGTTCTGTTGACCCAAGACATCGCCGTTATCCCGATGCTTGCTCTGTTGCCATTGCTGGCGATGCCAGAGCTTATGGATATGGCGAGCGATGCAGGGAGCCATGGGGCAGATGCTGCGCACGGGTCTGATGCGGGCCACGGAAGCGACGCACACGGCGACGATTCGCACGACGATCACGGCTCTGGTCTTAGTCTCGTTGACGGGCTGAGCGGCTGGCAAACTATGCTGGTTACCATTGGCGCCGTCGCCGCGGTCATCCTTGGCGGTAGCTTCCTAACTGTGCCGATCTTCAGATTTATCTCTGGTGCAGGCCTGCGCGAACTGTTCGTCGCTGGCGCACTTTTGATCGTTATCGGCATCGCGCTGCTTATGTCTCTCGTCGGCCTGTCGCCCGCGCTTGGTACTTTCATTGCGGGCGTTGTGCTGGCCAACAGCGTCTATCGCCACGAGCTCGAAAGCGACATTGATCCGTTTAGGGGGCTGCTCCTTGGCCTCTTCTTTATGAGCGTGGGCGCTGGCATTAACTTTACGCTTCTCTCCGAGAACCTCGCTTCCATCGTCGGAATGACCATTGGACTTATCGTGCTCAAGGCGGCTGTTCTGCTTTTGCTCGCGCGTATCTTCAAACTGCAAGGTGGGGACAAATGGCTCTTTGGTCTTGGCCTCGCTCAAGCCGGCGAATTTGGTTTTGTCCTTTTGTCGTTCACCGTCGCTGGCAATATCATCCCATCAGGCACGGCTGACATTCTTTTGCTTGTTGTCGCATTGTCGATGCTGCTCACGCCTGCGCTCTTTATTCTCTACGAAAGGGTCATCGCGCCGCGTTATAGCAACGAAGAAAATCGTGAAGCGGATGAAATCCATGAAACCTCGAACATCATTATCGCAGGTCATGGCCGTGTTGGCGGCACGGTTTCGCGCGTCTTGCGCGCGGCCGGACATACGCCAACGGTCATCGACTATTCCTCGAAACAGCTTGATATGCTCGAAAAGTTTGGTGTCAAAGCCTACTTCGGCGATGCCAGCCGCCCTGATTTGCTGCACGCCGCTGGCATTCACGAAGCCAAGCTGATCGTGATCGCCATCGATAGCAAAGAACATATCACCGAAATGGTGCACTACATTCACACCAACCATCCACACGTTCACATCATGGCGCGCGCCGTTGATCGCAACCATGTTTACGAGCTCTATGCTGCTGGCTGTCGCGACATCATTCGGGAAACCTACGACAGCTCTATGCGCATGGCACGCTCCGCCTTTGTCGCTTTGGGGATCGAAGAAGAAAAAGCCGCTGATATGGTAGACGTCTTCGAGGAAATTGACCGGAAGGGCATGATCGACGTTGCACCAGAGTATGACGTAAACATCCCCTTATTAGAAAACGAACCTTTCCTCGACAAAGTACGCGAAGCAATCCCGCGCTATGAGGCCGAAGCTAATGAACGCATGCAGGCCATTCTAAAGCGCAATTCTCAAGGTGAGGAAAAGCTGTGAAAGACGACAACTTCCTACGCGAAAACAACGCACGCCACATGTGGCATCCTATGGGTCATCCCGGTGATTTGCAGGAAAACACACCTGCCATCATCGCCAAGGCCGAAGGCGTGCGTATCGAAGATCTGGACGGGCACAAAACCGTCGATGCCGTTGGTGGCCTATGGTGCGTAAACCTTGGCTATTCCAACAACGTTGTGAAGGAGGCGATTGCCAAACAGCTCTACGATCTGCCCTATTATTCCGCCTTTGCTGGCACCTCTAATCCCCCTGCGATTGAGGCCTCTTATGCTGTTCGCGAATTCTTTGAACCTGATGGAATGGTGCGCGCGTTCTTTACCTCGGGCGGATCAGACTCGGTCGAAACATGTTTGCGTATGGCGCGACAGTATCATCGCCTACGAGGTGAACCGACACGCACAAAATTCATCTCACTGAAAAAGGGCTATCACGGCACGCATTTTGGCGGCGCATCTGTGAACGGTAACAACCGCTTCCGCACATCTTACGAACCATTGCTGTCGGGTTGTTTCCACCTGCCCAGCCCTTACATCTACCGCAATCCTTACAATGAAACCGACCCCGCTCAACTGGCGCAGAACATCGCCGCCGCATTTGAGGATGAAATTCAGTTCCAGGGCGCGAGCAGCATCGCCGCCTTTATCATGGAGCCAATCCAAGGCGCAGGCGGCGTCATCGTGCCAGACCCCAGCTTTATGGGCTTGATGCGCGAGATTTGTGATCGACACGGCATTTTGATGATTTCTGACGAAGTAATCACCGGCTTTGGTCGAACAGGGAGTTGGTCAGGCGCACGTCACTGGGGCGTACAGCCTGACATGATGAGCACAGCCAAAGGCATCACATCGGGCTATTTCCCTGTCGGCGCAGCCCTTTTCAACGAAAAGGTTGCTGATGTCTTTGAAAAGAGTGATCCGGCCCAAGGCGGCATCTATCACGGCTATACCTATTCCGCGCATCCTGTTGGCGCCGCTGCGGTAAGCGCATGCCTTGCTGAAACCGTGCGACTTGATCTCAAAACCAATGCTGGTGCGCGCGGAACGCAACTTTTCAACGGCCTAAAAGCCTTGGCAGAAAAACACGACATCATCGGCGACGTGCGCGGCGGCGAAGGATTGATGGCAGGCTTTGAAATGGTCTCTGACCGGCAAGCAAAGACGCCGATCGATGCGGCAATTGTCAAGCGCATTCAGAAGGCCACGTATGACGCCGGCGCGATGGTGCGTATGGGGCCACCTAATATCTTAATGTCGCCCCCTTTGACGATTTCCGAAAGGGAAATTCAGGTCATTCTAGATGCATTAGATGTCGGATTGTCCGCAGCGTAAGTCTGCAATGGTCCACCTGCTTTAGAATTAGGAAACGGCATAGGGTTTGAGTGATTCCTCTTCAGGGAGGTATTTCTAAACCCCATGCCGTTACGGAACGCACAACCTGAGACAGAAACATGAATTCCGCACAAATTTTGACAGTGCTCTGAAAATAAACGATTAATCAGGACTATAACAGCCAAGAACACACAAATTCCTGTCGCTGTTCTTTAAGTTTTCCCACTAGAGGTGTATATTTTCGACAGTTAATTAGTAAACACCGAGAATTTGGACTGACGTTTCATGCCGACATTTACAGCCTTTGGCGCAGATATTTTGAGCAACCCGAACGTGAACACGGTTGGTGGCGCAGGTGAAGATGGGGCAGGACAAATTACTGTCAGTCCAGGAAGCGTACCATTCCCAGCAAATTATTTTATTGAGTTCGAGGTCGACAACGTTTTGGCGAACGGTGAATTCGATGGCTCTACTGGATTCATCGGCATGACGGTCTATGCGTCTCAAGCAGATTTCATCGCTGGGACACCCCTTTATACTTACGCTCCACAAAACGCTAATCAAACAGCTGCAGTTCAGAACTCCGTTGACGGTATCGGTGACACTTATGTCCGCTTCAACGGCAGCGTATTGCTTTCTGTAGACGCTGGTGCACCTCCGCTGCAGAACATCTTCGTCGCCCCGGGCAGTGGTGTCGCGGTTGGAACCACGACAGTCTTCGATCACCACACAGATGTAGATTACGATGGAAACGGCAGTATCGACGCCACCCCTATCGAAGACGGGAACGGGTTTTTTAACATCGCGAATTCCCAAGCGGTTTGTTTTACCCACGACACCATGATGTTGACGCCCTCTGGTGAGCGGCCGATCAATGACCTTCGGGTTGGGGATTATGTGACAACCGCTGACAATGGTCCGCAAAAGATCATTTGGATTGGCTCGCGCATTTTCAATCAACGTAGTTTGCTTGAAACGCCCAAATTGCGCCCTGTCTTTATTCCCCAAGGGGTGCTTGGTGCCACCAAACCAACGCTTGTTTCGCGCCAGCATGCCATTCTCGGGG
>NZ_JBDWVM010000171.1:0-5254 GCF_039984035.1 Planktotalea sp.
CGCTTCAACGCGGGTCAAAAACTCAGCCGTAAGCGCAATTTCAGGCAGCAAAACCAAGGCCTGCCGCCCCTTGCGCAGGCATTCGGCAACAGCTTCGAGATAGACCTCGGTCTTGCCCGACCCAGTCACACCGCGCAGCAAGGTGGTGCCGTACGCGCCCGATGCTACGCCTTCCTTGAGGAAACCGGCTGCTTCCGCCTGATCAGGCGCAAGGTCTTTGCTGGGCATTTCGGGATCAAGGCGCGCGAAGGGCAAATCGCGCGGCGTGTCTTCCTCATGCACCGCACCCAGTTTAACCAACCCTTTGACGACGGAAGAGGTCACGCCAGCCGCCTCGCTGAGTTCTTTCAGAGTAAAGGACAGATCAGCGTATTCATCCAGCGCATCCAGAACGCGCCCTCGCGGCTCTGTCATGCGATCCGGTTCTACGTCGCCCTTGCGGTAAACTTTTCGCATCGACGGTGGATCACCAAGCCCCGGCGCACGC
Source organism: Planktotalea sp. (assembly GCF_039984035.1). Classification (GTDB taxonomy): domain Bacteria; phylum Pseudomonadota; class Alphaproteobacteria; order Rhodobacterales; family Rhodobacteraceae; genus Planktotalea. The sequence goes on from NZ_JBDWVM010000171.1 coordinate 488, forward strand.
ACGCCAAGGCGCAACATGCTTTCCATATCCGTCAGCGTATAAGCGCCAGCTTTTTCCAGAAACTCGCGCAGCTCACCGCGCATAGCGGGCACATCCAGCACACGCATAATCTTGCGAATTTTATTAATGTCATAGTCGCCCTTGCCCGGCCCCCAAACGACACCAAGCACTTTTCGTGGCCCCAAAGGCACCTCAACAAATGCCCCCAGCCAACAGCCACCTTCAGGCGCTTTATAGTCAAGCATTCGCCCCAACGGCTGCGTCGTCCACACGCCGACCATTTGACCTTCGTGAAAGAAATCAACCTCGCCCTTGTTAGCGCTATCATTATGGGACTTTTCGAACATAGGTATATGAGGTAAAGCCTCATCCAACTAAGGCCAACCCATCAAAGGACCATCGCCATGAAATTCTTCGTAGATACCGCTGAAATCGATCAAATTGCAGAACTCAATGACCTCGGCATGGTGGATGGCGTCACAACCAACCCATCCTTGATCATGAAATCTGGCCGCGACATTCTGGAAGTGACCAAAGAAATCGCAGCATTGGTTGACGGTCCTGTTTCTGCTGAGGTCGTGGCAACAGACGCGAAAGAAATGATCGCAGAAGGTCGCAAACTGGCGAAGATCGCAGACAACATCACAGTTAAAGTGCCGCTCACATGGGCTGGCCTTCAAACATGTAAGACGCTGTCCTCTGAGGGCACGATGGTTAACGTCACACTCTGCTTCTCCGCGAACCAAGCTTTGCTCGCCGCAAAAGCTGGCGCGACATTCATCTCGCCTTTCGTCGGTCGCCTTGATGACATCAACATCGATGGTATGGATTTGATCAGCGACATCCGCACGATCTATGACAACTACAACTTCAACACTGAAATTCTGGTCGCGTCTATCCGCACCGTGAACCACGTGCTTGAATCCGCAATGATCGGCGCGGACGTCATGACAGCCCCTCCTGCGGTTATCAAAAAGTTGGCTGATCACCCGCTGACCGATGCAGGTCTGGCACAGTTCATGGCTGATTGGGAAAAAACAGGTCAGAATATTCTCTGATTTTTTCTGCTCTTGTGCTAAACGCTAAGAAAAAAGAACGAGAGCAGAATGACCACCAGTGCTGAAATGACAGATGATCTGCGCGAGCGGATCATCACCCGACCCGATGTGATCCTCGAAGACAAAGACCTGATGAAGGCTTTGATCGAAGCAAATGAACGCACAATGGGCGGCAATATTGTCGATCTACGCGGCATCGCGATGGAGCGCTTGGAAGCGCGGCTTGATCGCCTCGAGGACACACATCGCTCTGTTATCGCAGCTGCTTATGAGAATCTGGCAGGCACCAATCAGGTGCACCGCGCCATTTTGCGTATGCTTGATCCCGTTGATTTCCAAACGTTCCTGATGGATTTGGGCGGCGAAGTCGCAGAAATCTTGCGCGTTGATTGCATTCGCCTTGTTCTTGAATCTGTTCAGGCTGACGATGATCCAACCGTGAGCAAGCTCTCCGATGTGCTTTGCGTCGCAGAACCCGGATTTATCGCAACATACCTTGGCGGGCACCCAGATCGCCCCAGCCGCAACGTGACTTTGCGCCAATTGTCCGAAGGCAATGAAGCCATTTATGGCGAAGCCGCGGGATGGGTGCGCTCAGAAGCTTGCCTTACTCTTGATTTCGGAACAGGCCGCCTGCCCGGCATGCTGGTCATGGGCGCTGAAGATCCGCATCAATTCACACCGCAGCAAGGCTCTGACCTTTTGGCCTTTTTCGGCGGTGTCTTTGAACGCGCCATGCGTCGCTGGTTGTCTTGAGCTTGATCTCCCCAGCCGCGCGCGATGCGCTCCAGCACTGGCTGGAGACGCAAAAATCGCTACATGGCGCGTCAGAAAACACGATCAAAGCTTACAATGCGGACACGGTCGATTTTATCGCCTTCATGACCGAATACAGCGGCGAGTCCCAAGGCCTTGCGGCGCTTGCACGGATCACCACCCGCGATATGCGTGCTTGGATGGCGGCAACGCGTGGCACAGATGTGGGCGCACGTTCTCTTGCGCGCAAACTCTCCTCCGTCAAAAGCTTTTATCGCTGGTTGGCAGAGCGCGAAGGGTTTGAGCCGACAGCCGTGCTCACCATTCGCGCCCCGAAGTTTCAAAAGAAACTGCCCCGCCCTTTAGCCGAAGATGCGGCAAAGGCGATGATTGAAACGGTCGAGCTTCAAACGCCCCACGCGTGGGTCGCGGCACGCGATAGCGCGGTTTTGACTTTACTCTATGGCTGCGGTCTGCGGATTTCCGAAGCCCTTGGACTAACAGGCGCAGATGTACCCCTGCCCAGCAGCCTCCGTATTCTTGGCAAAGGTGGCAAAGAACGCGTTGTTCCGGTTCTACCCGCTGCGCGCGAGGCCGTTGAAAGCTACATCAAAATCTGCCCGCATCCGATGGAACCCAATTCGCCCCTCTTTCGCGGCATTCGCGGCGGCGCGCTCAATCCCCGCGCGGTCCAAGAGGTCATGGCCAAAGCGCGCATGCAGCTTGGTCTACCCGCGACGGCGACACCGCACGCCATGCGTCACAGCTTTGCGACCCATTTGCTCAGCGCGGGCGGTGATCTACGTTCTATTCAGGAACTCCTTGGCCACGCATCCCTATCAACAACGCAAGCCTACACCGCTGTCGACACAGCGCGGCTGATGGAAGTTTACGCCAGCGCGCATCCAAAAGCCTGACGCAAACACGCGTCACATTTTCAAAATATCCCCGCAGCGCGCAAATCCGCACGAAGAAATTTGCGCAGCGGGCAAAAATAGGTCATGACGCCCTTCATGACACCACAAAATCGCGCACTCGCCGTCCATCTCCTCACCGCCACAGGCGCGGTTTTCGCAATGCTTGCCATGCTCGCCGCCGTTCAGGCCAAATGGGATCTGATGTTCCTTTGGCTCGTGGTGGCCTTTGCTGTTGATGGCATTGATGGCCCTCTTGCGCGCAAATATGACGTGAAGACTTACGCGCCGCAGTTTGATGGTGTCCTGCTCGATCTGATCATCGACTATCTGACCTACGTCTTTATTCCTGCCTTCGCCCTGTTTACATCGGGTCTCTTGCCAGGTTGGCCGGGCTGGGTTGCGATTATCATCATCACCTTCGCATCCGCGATGTATTTCGCAGATACGCGCATGAAAACAAAAGATAATTCATTCTCTGGCTTCCCCGGTTGCTGGAACATGTTAATCATTGTGATCTTTGCCATACGACCAGAACATTGGGTCACGCTTTGCCTCGTTACGGCTTTGGCAATTGCAATGTTTGTGCCTTTGAAGTTCATCCACCCCGTCCGCACCGAACGTTGGCGCACGCTGTCCTTGCCGATCGCATTGGCATGGACGTTCTTTGCAGGATGGGCTGCTTGGGTCGATTTCCACCCACAAAGCTGGGCACATTGGGGATTGGTTGTGACGTCTATCTATCTGACCTTCGCGGGAATCGCGCAGCAGGTCATCCCAGCTAAAGACGCGTAAGTACAACGCCGACAACGATGAATGTCGCGGCAATTGCTTTGCCGCGATCCATTTTGTCACCCATGATCAGCCATCCGATCAGCACCGCGAACAAAATAGAAGTTTCGCGCAAGGCCGTGACCAAAGCTATGGGTGCAACGGTCATGGCCCAAACGGCGATTGCATAGGCGCCGTAAGAGGCGGCCGCTGCCACGCTACCGAGCGCCCAATCTTTGCCGCTTGCCTTAAGAACCGAAGTGCCCCGCAAGGCGATACAGATAGGTGTGAACAGCAGCGCATCTAGCGCGAAGAGCCATGCGACATAAGTCACCGTATCCCCCGACAAACGCGCACCAAGCCCATCGACGATGGAATAACCTGCTGTCATCAGCGCCGACCCGAGCGCAAAGGGAAGCAAACGACGCGATTCATCATTCGCGAACACCCCACGCGCCATCATCAAGATGCCACAGCCTAAAACCAGAATGCCGAAAACTTCTTGCCCTGACAGGCTATCGCTGAGAACGAAGCCGCTCGATAACAGCACCAACATCGGTGCAACGCCGCGCGCGATTGGGTAGACACGGCTCAGATCGCCCTGCTCATATGCAAAGGCGAGGAACAGTTTGTAGCCCGCATGAAACGCGCCAGAGGCAAGCAGCCATGGCCAAATCGTTTGATCGGGAAATGGGCGGGTCAGCGCGATCAACGCACCGCCCCCGCCTTGAACCATCGTAAGGATCAGCATCGAGGTGAGCTTGCTCACCCCGCTTTTGATCAACGCATTCCAGCTGGCATGCAGCAGCGCCGCCCCAAGGACGGCAAGGAATACGGTGAGGCTCACGCGTTAGCCAACTAGCGCATCCGAGCAGCGTCCGCAAACACCGGTCTGTTTATGCGCGCCCACGTCTGGCAAGATTTTCCAGCACCGCTGGCATTTCTCGCCATCCGCCTTGGCAAAGCTCACCGCAACGCCTTCGATTTCAGGCAATGTAAAAGCCCCTTCCGGAGCCGCATCACCAGACACTGTGATCGCAGAGGTGATCGCGATGTCATCAAACGGCACACTTTCCAGCGCCGCGCGCAAGTCCGCATCCGCGACATAGACCGTCGGCGCCGCTTCGAGCGATGCACCGATGACCTTCTCTGTACGCTGCACTTCGAGCGCGGCTGTCACAACGCGGCGGGCCGCGCGGACAGAGGCCCATTTCGCCGCCAGCTCATCGTTACGCCATTCCGCTGGTGTTTCGACGAAATCTTCCAAG
>NZ_JBDWVM010000172.1:0-4058 GCF_039984035.1 Planktotalea sp.
GCCAGCATGTCCTCGATATCTTCGCGGGTTGTGCAGCTTAGCAATTGCAGGCGATCTTCAAGCACACCGCTTGACGACATAGCCTTGCGCCAGCGTTGCAATGTCGTTGGCGTGTCCCGTCTGGGGTCGGCCTTGGCCTCATCCGTGCAGTCGAGCACAAGCACACGTTTACCCATCGCCAGAAAGCCTGACGCCAGCGCCATGGTGGAAACCGTGCGTCCCGTGCCGCCTTTGGTAGCGAAAAATGTGATCGTCTGCATTGGGGCGGTCCTTCTACTGGATATGACTTGAATAAGTATATCACCCCCATTTTGGGGGTAAACCCGTTATGGGGGTAGCCGTTTCATCAAATTGATTGGTGGAACATTCATTGGCTGGAACCGTACATACTGCTGCTTACAAACATCTGCTTGCGCAGTTGGTTAATGCGCGTGACAAATCGGGCCTGTCCCAAGCGCAGTTGGCGCAGCGTATTGGGAAGCCTGCGTCATTTGTTGGGAAATACGAAGTTGGCGAGCGCCGTCTCGATGTCATTGAGTTGCTGGTTGTTTTGAAAACCCTTGAAGCCAACAGCACGGACTTCATTCTCGAACTGGGCAAACAGGTTCCTGAACAGCTTTGAACTGCGAGTTACACTTAAGACAGGTTTTGTGCTCGAGCGTGAAGCCCATCCAGCAGACAACCCAGTAGGGTATCCGGAAAGCCCGGCAATAGCTTTACTTGGGTTTGCTCAATTGCGCCGTCAAGCTGGTAAAGAATGTCGTCGATCATGCTATTCGCCAACTCCTGTCCCAGACCGACCACCTTTGCTGTCTCTAGAAAATGCCTCCGCACAACTTCATTGATCCGATAGTGGTTTTGATCGCCAACGCTCATCGCTAATCGCATGCGGTTGTGCCGAATTTGACCATCATCGACGGCTTTCTGGGCCGTCAGCACATCGTAGAGCGGTGTCATGCCAAACCCGCCACCGGGGCGCAGTGCAATGCTAAAGTTTTTCGCATGACCATCGGTCGCTCCAAGCAACCAAAACAGAATCTGCGCCTTGAAGAACGCTAGCCGATCCTCGTTGGGCCGGTCACTGCCAGCCAGCAATCGCATACCGTCCGCAACACTTGGGCCACCATCCATCTGATATTTCTGGCTGGGCGGCACACTAAGCGCCTGACAAAAGTCCTCCTGTGGAAGGCGGATTAGCCGCCCATCTCGTGTCCAGCGTCGATCAAAACGGGTGACCGACAATGCCCGAACATTCTCAAAATCGACGATTTCAACTTCGGCCACGTCCATGCCCATCGCGCGGCAGAACGTCATGCACAGGAATTCGTTCTCGACGCTGTCCGACAAGTTGATGCCGCTTGGCAAAACGCCTAGCTGAGTTTTCAGAATATGCGTCGTCGGCGTCATGCCGAGAGGTCTGATCCAAGCACCGTCTTTGCGCAGCAGTGCCGTCTTTTCCTGCGCGCCAGCCAACGAAATCCGAAAATCATCCTCTTCGATTCCAAGTGGAGCCGTGGCAAGGTTCCGAAGGATGTCGGCAATCTGCCCATCTGACACGGGTTCACCTTCCAAATCTGTTGGTTTGGGTGGGATGTCTCCCGCTACAAACTGCAACGCGCCAACACAATCACGGCCGATCTTTTCGAGCATATTGTATGCATCTGTACCGCCGGCACCTACTTTGGCGGCAACACGTTCCCGGATCGCCGGATTGTCGGGAAGCAGGTTCTCCAAATAGGCTATTACGGGTGCGCCCTGATGCGCTTGCTCTTGCAGCGGCAGAGAGAGCGACACAGGCAACGCGTGCTCCCATGCCAGCCAGTCTTGCGCATAGCTGAACGTGATCGCCCCACTGCGTGCCATATCGATCTCGCCAACAAGTCGCCCGTTCAGCAATACTGTCAGCTTGCGCGCCATCAGAATATGTCCTCAATGTCAGGCTGATTTGCGCCGCGATCGCCGATCCAAAACTCAAGACCCAGTGCCATCATGATCGCGAGGATGGTTTTGATTTGCGTGCCAGCATCACCGTTTTCGACCGAAGAAATTGTTGCAACGCGCAAGCCTGACCGCGCGCTGACATCCTTCTGCGTCCATCCCTTAGCTTTGCGGGCACGTCGTAGGGCAGTCCCAATGTGTTCTGGTGTGCGGGCGAGAGATTCCATTGTGCGCTCCTTTACGCTAGAGCGTATATTATTAGAATTTACGCCGCAACGTATTTTTCAATTTATTACGCTATGGCGTAATAGGCTGGCAGCACCACCTAACCTCAATCCGAGAGCCGGTACATCCGCCCATTCAAATGTGCAATCTCGGACAGGTCGTCCGCTTCCCAACGTCTGATCCGCAAACCTTCAGGGATAACAACCAACGTATGGCCCCGAAAGTCCAACAACTGGATACCAACACTGTCCCGTAATGTGATGAAATTCTCAAGCTCTTGCCGCACAGCATCTCTTGCCTGAGCCATTGCAGCAAGGTCGTCCTCGATTTGGACAAGCTGTCCAGCCGCCTGGTCACGTTGATGCAAAAGATCGTTCTGCAGTTCAGCTAACGCCATCTCACCATCCCGACGTGATGCTGCAACCTCCGCAGTCGTTGCCTCAAGAAGAAACGACGCTTCATTCTCGGCAGCAGCTTTGAGCCTTGCCGCAGACCAGAACGCAAAAGCGACGATAAGTACTGCTGTAACAACCGAGACAACAACGCCAGCACCGACGAGCACCCAGATTTGCCGAATGCGTTGTTCCAAAGCGGAGGCGCGTTCATCAATCAAATCTGTCCGCGCATTCAGGCCGCCAACGGAAAAGGACGCCTGACGGACAGCCTCGTGCAGTTCTTCAACGACTTGCTCTGCGTCACGCGCCGTTGCCAAGCCGTTCGTCCGCCGCTTTGCTTCAAGGCTTGCAATCCGATTGTCGAGATCATTTGTCATGGCTGCATTCCCCCCGATTGTGGTCGTGAAATAGGCTTAAGCACCTCGGAGATTTGTTCGCGTTCTTGCTCAGCCTGTGAGGTGGACAGCATCCCGGTCAGCTTGCCCCATACCTTGCTGACCAATACCACGACCTTTTCGATAACCTGTGCAATTTCCAACCACTCCACATCTTGGGCGAGCCTGGGATCATCAAACTGTAGTTCTGACCTTTCGTCATCGAACCGAACATTGCCTGTAAGGACGCCGATCAGAACCCGCGCTGTCACAGACGCGGCGCGCAACACAGTCTCTCGCAGGACCGTCTGTTTTTCATGTTCAAATGCAAAGCGCTCAGATTGAAGGTCTGAAGTCTCTTTTTCCAATAGTTCCATTTGATGGGCCAGTTCTGACTGAGCGAGTTGTTCAATTTCGGCCTTCTTCGTCTCAGCCTGACGAAGGATCATTTCGGCCTCCGCCTCCGCATCGTCTTTCGCCGACAAGGCCTCATCGTAAAGCGCCTCAACACGTGCTAATTTATCCGCGACCTCGGCTGCTTTTTGATCGGCATCCTCATCAAACTGCGCTTCCGCATCAGCTAGGCTCTCAACACGTTCAGACATTTGGCGGTGCAGATCCCCATCGCGTCTGGCCTGCTCTTTTCGTTGCTTCCACTGTTCCCGCGACAACCTCTCACGCTTCGGCCCTAAACGGGTCAAGCCAGCAGGCAAACCAACCTCGGTGAAATACTCATCCTGCAGTTCACGACCTCGCGCGCGATAAGCACGATTACCGAATTTGACGGCTTCCTTGGAAGGTTTGCCACTTTCTCTGGCCAACGCCTCAGCTTCTTCCTTGACCTGCCAAGCCGGGTTCAGGTGACGCGCAGAACAGCTGGCATCGCCCAGAGGCAAAATGAAGGCGTGAATGTGCGGATATTTCTCATCTACATGCTCAACCACCGATACAAGTCGGTCGCCAAACATCTCTTTCATCCAACTGATATTCAGTTCAATCCAGCGTTCGTATTCCGCTCGATCAGCAGAACCGTCCGCGACTTGCTCAGTCAACAATGGATATGAGGCGACGGCAGTTAGCAGGGTGTGACGGTCCTTCCGAATGCCTCGCTTTGCGATGGTACCAT
>NZ_JBDWVM010000173.1:0-7613 GCF_039984035.1 Planktotalea sp.
GGTTGAGCCGGTTCTCAAAGACTTGGGCGAGAATGTTTTCCACCTTGGCGACGTCGGCTCTGGTCACACGATCAAATTGATCAACAACTTCTTTGGTATGACCGTGGCGAACGCCATGTCAGAAGCCTTCGCGATGGCTGATCTTGCGGGCGTCGATCGTGGTCAGCTTTATGACGTGATGGCAGCGGGCCCATTGCATTCCGGCATGATGGGTTTTGTCAAAGCCTACGGCGTCGATAAAGACCCAACGCAGCTTGAGTTTGCGATCAAAAACGCGGCCAAAGATGTGGGCTATTATGCGCGTATGGCGGATGACGCTGGCGTGGATAGCATCATGGTCCAAGGTCCATTGAAAGCGCTTAATGAGGCGCGCGATAGCGGTCAGGGTGATGATATGGTCAGCCAAATGGTTGATTTCTACGTCAATCGTTTCAAAGGCTAAACTATGGCCGTCGCTGCCAAGGCCAACGTTGATCTGCCGCGTTATGGCATCGCATTGATGCTGATGGCGTGGCTGATCTTTTCGCTCGTGGACACAGGGGCGAAGTGGCTGGCAGTGGCGGGCATCCCCGCGTTTCAACTCGCTTTTATGCGCTATGCTGGGCATTTTCTCATCTCGATTGGGGTGATCGCAAAGGGCGGTTTTAGCGCGGATCGCTTTAAGACTGATCATCTGTGGCAGGTGGTCAGCCGCGCGCTTCTTCTGGTCTCTGCGACGCTTTCAAATTTCTATGCGCTGCAGTTCTTGCCGCTGACCGTCGTTTCGGCGCTGATGTTTTCCAGCCCTGTTATCGTCTGTTTCTTGTCGGTTTCCGTATTAGGCGAAAAGGTCGGTCCTTGGCGCTGGAGCGCCATTTTGCTTGGGTTCATCGGGGTTCTGATCATCGTGCGCCCCTTTGGCACCGCGTTTCATCCTGCAATGTTGATGATCATCTATAACGCCGTGGCGATGGCGCTTTATTCTATTATGACGCGCAAGCTCTCTGGTGTGGTCGCGGTGGATACTTTGCAGTTCTATATGGGGCTGGTCGGGACCTTCGTCCTGATGCCCTTCGCGCTATGGACGTGGACCCAGCCAGATACTCTCTGGGGTCTCATCGTTCTGGTCAGTCTTGGGGTGTTTGGCTGGGCAGGGCACCAATTGCTCACCACGGCGCATCGTTTTGGCACCGCGAACCAGTTGATGCCCTTTACCTATTCTTTCCTGATCTACGTCACGATTTGGGGGTTTCTGTTGTTCGGCACAGTGCCTGATCGCGTCACGATTTTCGGCGCCATTGTCATCATGGGCGCAGGGCTGATTATCTGGAAGCGCGAACAGTCCTAGCGCGGTTAGCTGTGCATAGATGCATGAGCGGTGCGCAATTTATCCCAATCGAACGTGACGCCGATACCTGCCGCATCCGGCGCAACCGCGCGGGCGTTCTGCACCACCAAGGGGCGCGTGGTATATTCATCAATCGGGAAGCTATGCACCTCGATCAATCCCGCATTCGATTGCCCCGCGACTAGGCTCACGTGCAGCTCTTGCATGCCGTGGCTACAGATGGGTAAGCCATGCTTGCGGCTGAGTTCGGCAACTTGCAGCCAGCCCGTGATCCCGCCGCAGTTGGAGGCGTCGGGTTGCAGATAGGACAGCGCGGCGTCCTCGCACGCATATTCAAACTCATGCAGCGTGTGCAGATTTTCCCCCATGGCAAGCGGCATGCCCGTGGCCCGCGCGATTTCACCGTATCCTTTGTAATTGTCAGGGATGGTCGGTTCTTCGAACCATAGCAAATCGAACGGTTCAAAGGCCCGCGCCGCGTCAATTGCTTGCGGTACGGTCATCGAATAATTGGCATCGACCATAAAGGCGATATCGGGGCCAATGAGCGCGCGAATTGCTTTGATCCGCGCAATGTCATCTGCCAGATTTGGTTGCCCTATTTTGATCTTCACACCATCAAACCCACGCGCGAGATAGCCCTCGGTTTGTTTGATGAGTTTGGGTAGGGAAAAGTTGAGATCGATGCCCCCGCAATATGCACCGCAGGTGTTAGACGCACCCCCCGCCATTTGCCAGAGCGGTTGACCTAGACGTTTGCCGCGCAAATCCCAAAGCGCGATATCCACCGCAGAAATCGCAAATGACGCAATGCCGCCGCGCGCCACGTAATGCACATGCCATTGCATCGCCTCATAAAGCGCCTCTACATCAGCGCCATTCTGACCAATAAAAAACGGCGCAAGATCATGTTCGATCATCGCCTTAATCGCGCGGCCACCTTTTCCGCCTGTATAAGTGTAGCCGGTTCCTTCAGACCCATCGGCCAGTCGAATGGTGGCTGTAACCAGTTCAAAATGGGTGTGATCCCCGTGCTTTGCATCGGTCAGAACCTCGGCCAAAGGCACGTCAAAAATCTGCACCATGACATCGGTAATCAATGTCCCTTCATCGTGCTCTATCATGATGCTCATGTTTGGATGGCTCCTTTGAAATACTTGGTATTACTCAAGCATTCTTAGGGTGCACGCGCAACAAAGACCCGCTTTCATCCGCGTTTCACGATTGGGCGGCGTTTGGCGCAGCATGGGTTTCCAACGTCTTTGCAAGCTCTGCCAGTTGCTCGCTCAACGGATTGCTTTTACGCCAGACCATGCCGATTTGCCGCGACGGGCGCGGGGCAGGGAAGCGGGCCACACAGACCTGCGCGGCAGGTGTTTCAACAGGGATCGCCATTTCAGGAATAAGCGTAACGCCAATGCCCGCGCTGACCATTTGCACCAATGTCGTGAGCGAGCTGCCATCAAGCCCATCGCGTGGCACCGCGGCATTCGCATTGCAAAACGCAAGCGCCTGATCGCGAAAGCAATGACCTTCCTCAAGCAGCAAAAGACGCATCTTTTTGAGCGTTTCACCGTCAGGAACGGGTGAACCTTCTGCTGAGGTGGGGCGCACCAAGACGAAATCTTCCCTGAACAGAGGGGCTTCCACTAAGCTCGGTTCAGATATAGGCAACGCCAAAATAGCGGTGTCGATTTTTCCGTCTGCTAATTCTTCTAATAGTTTCGGCGTTAGAGTCTCGCGCACATGTAAATCAAGGTTTGGATTGTGTTCAGTCAAAATCGCGATGCACGACGGCAATAGATAGGGCGCAATCGTTGGGATGATGCCAAGCCTAAGCCGCGAAAGCGTTTGACCGTTCGAGGCACGCGCGACGTCGCTAAGCGCATCAACCCTGTCCAAAATGGCGCGCGCATGGGACCACAGTTCTTCGCCAGCAGTTGTCAGACGTACCTGCCGCGCGCCGCGTTCAAAGAGCGTAACACCAAGCGTGCGCTCCAACTCTTTGATCTGAACAGAAATTGCCGGTTGTGAGATGGCGCAGAGCTCTGCGGCGCGCCCAAAATGGCCCTGACGGGCGATGGCATCAAAATATTTAAGCTGCTTTAGCGTGAGGTCACTCATAGCTTTTGATTATCATGAAGATAAAAAACTTCAAATGTTACTTATGACATCGCTCTGTTACTTTGCGGAAGAATCATCCAGCAAGAGAGGTCTTCGGACCAATCGATCTAGATGTTCCGCAGTTTTGCTGCGGATGAGATAACCAGCACATACAGGAGCTCCCACATGGACGGAAATAACGTCAATTCAGCAGGCAAATGCCCGGTAATGCACGCAGCAAAGGCCGATACGCGCGCCAACCACGATTGGTGGCCAGAGCAGCTTAACCTGCGCATCCTTAGCCAAAAATCCAACCTGTCTGACCCGATGGGCGAAGACTTTGATTATGTCGCTGAGTTCAAAACGCTCGATCTGGAAGCCGTTCGCGCCGATCTTTACGCCTTGATGACAGACAGCCAAGAGTGGTGGCCCGCTGATTACGGTCACTATGGTCCGTTCTTTATCCGTATGGCATGGCACAGCGCAGGAACGTATCGCACGGCAGATGGCCGCGGCGGCGCGACATCCGGCTCACAGCGTTTTGCACCTTTGAACAGCTGGCCTGACAACGTTTCCCTGGACAAGGCGCGCCGTTTGCTTTGGCCAATCAAAGCGAAATATGGACGCAAGCTGTCTTGGGCTGATTTGATGATCCTCGCGGGCAACGCGGCGATTGAATCTATGGGCCTGGAAACATTCGGCTTTGCAGGTGGGCGCGCAGACACTTGGGAACCTGAGCAGGACATCTACTGGGGCGCAGAAGAAATCTGGCTCGAAGAAAGCGGTGGCGAAAACAGCCGTTATTCTGGTGAGCGCGATCTCGAAAACCCATTGGCTGCTGTACAAATGGGCCTGATCTACGTGAACCCGGAAGGTCCAGACGGCAACCCTGATCCGCTCGCGTCCGGTTTCGACATTCGCGACACGTTTGGCCGTATGGGCATGAACGACGAAGAAACTGTTGCACTTGTTGCCGGCGGTCACACCTTTGGTAAAGCGCACGGCGCTGGCGATCCCGCACTTGTTGGCTCTGAGCCAGAAGGCGCGAAACTGCACTTGCAAGGTCTCGGTTGGGAAAACTCATTTGAGAGCGGCGTTGGCGTTCATACGACATCTTCAGGTATTGAAGGCGCTTGGACACCAAACCCGATCCAGTGGGACATGGGCTATTTCGACGTGCTCTTCGGCTATGAGTGGGAGCTGACGAAATCCCCAGCAGGCGCGCAAATCTGGCACGCGGTTGATCTGAAAGAAGAGAACCACGCGCCTGAAGTTGACGGTTCTGGCAAACGCGTTCCGATCATGATGACAACGGCTGATATGGCGATGCGCATGGACCCGATCTATGGCGAAATTTCGCGTCGCTTCCACGCAAACCCTGATCAGTTCGCGGATGCATTCGCACGTGCTTGGTTCAAGCTGACACACCGCGATATGGGGCCTGTCGCGCTCTATCACGGTCCGCTCGTCCCTAAGGAAGAGCTGATTTGGCAAGACCCGATCCCAGCGGTTGATCACCCACTTGTTGATGCGGCGGACGTTGCAGCATTGAAAGCGGAAATCTTGGGTACAGGTCTTTCTGTGCAGGAATTGGTTCTGGCGGCATGGTCGTCTGCGTCCACATTCCGTGGCTCTGACAAACGCGGCGGCGCCAACGGCGCACGTGTACGCTTGTCCCCACAAACAGGATGGGAAGCCAACAACCCTGCGTCTTTGGGCAAAGTTCTGGCCGCCCTTGAAGGCATCCAAACAGCCTTTAACGCGAAGGGTGACAAGAAAGTCTCTATGGCTGACTTGATCGTTCTCGCGGGCACCGCAGCGATCGAACAGGCGGCGGGCGAAGGTGTTGAAGTCCCCTTCACGCCGGGCCGTATGGACGCAAGCGCGGAGCAAACCGACGAAGAAAGCATCGCTTTCCTCGAGCCACAGGCGGACGGTTTCCGCAACTACGCAAAAGCGCGTTACACAAAAACAGCGGAAGAATTGCTGGTCGATAAAGCACAGCTTTTGACGCTTACTGCGCCAGAGATGACTGTTCTTGTCGGCGGTATGCGTGCGCTTGGTGCGAACTTTGATGGGTCTGAGCACGGTGTTCTGACGGATCGCAAAGGCGAGCTGACAAACGACTTCTTCGTGAACCTTTTGGATATGGCAACCGTTTGGGCGCCTGTTTCAGAAGACGAAGATCTCTTTGAAGGTAAAGACCGTAAGACGGGCGAGACGAAATGGACAGGCACACGCGTTGATCTCGTGTTCGGTTCCAACTCTGAACTGCGCGCACTGGCAGAAGTTTATGCAAGTGCGGATGCGGGCGAGAAGTTCGTCAACGACTTCGTCGCAGCATGGACAAAAGTGATGAACGCAGATCGTTTCGATCTCGTATAAGTTACTTGGCTAGATAAAAGAAAAGAGGCCGGGCGCAGGGATGCGCTCGGCCTTTGTTTTTTTTGGGTTTTCGAATTGGCTTTGCCAATCCGACCGGTTGGGGGATTTTCCCCCAGACCCCCTAGGATATTTTAAGAGAGAGCAAAACTAGAGCGTTTCGATCCGCAAGTCGGCAGGTTGAATTGTGTGACCTTGGAAAGTGATCGCATCAGGTGAATAGTTAATCCAGAAACGGTGGGTGTCTGTATCGCGCACACGCAGACCCTCTGGTAGGCGCTGGGTTTCGACGCTAGCCTGCGCAGCGAGTCTTTCAATGATGTCGATATAGGTTTCGGCCTCTGGCCAGCCAGCGATATAGTGAAAGCCTTTCGCATGCATGATCGCAGGCGCGCCAGTTGCGGTGCGCAAAGTGATCTCCGCGGTCCCTTCAAGTTCCTCGAACCAATGCAAAAACGCACCGCCATCTTCGAGCGGGATTTGGACCGTTGGCGGCATGCTTTCGACGCGCGATACGGTGCAATCAAGACCTTGGATGTTTGGCCCCATAGGGGTTGGGATGCTCAGCTCTTTGGTTTTGGAACCAGCGCGAGGGCCAATCAAAGCTGTACCTTGGTAGGTGTTGAGCGTTTCTGGCAATTCTAAAAGCCCCGGTGCGAGAACGAGATCGTATTGCGATAGGTCTGTTTCCGGCGCGACAATATCCAGCGATAATCCTAACGCGCGTGCTGCGCGATAGGTTTCCAAGGCAAGGCGGAACATGTCGAAATCAGCGCCCTGCGGTTGGGTTTCCCATGCCCAGCAGGACGCGTAGTCAAAGACCAGCGCAACGCTTGCTTTGGCGATACCGACATCTGGCAGTTGCGCCATTTCATCGGCGACTTGCCGTGCTTCTTCGAGGGCAGGCGCGGGTTCTGCATCGGGGCGCAGCAATCCTGCGTGCATCTGTTCCTGTGCGAAAGGCGCTTGTCGCCAACGGAAATAAAGCACCGCCTCAGCGCCATGGGCAAAAGCTTCCCATGCCCAGAGACGTGCCATGCCTGGCAAAGGCGCTGGGTTGTAGGGGGCCCAATTCACAGGGCCAGGTTGCTGTTCCATCACCCACCAACGCCCTTTGCCAACGGCGCGATAGAGATCATGGTGAAAGGCCTGCATGTCAGGATCGCCCTGACGCAAATAGCGCGTTTTATGCTCTGGCGTGCCTTCAAGGCGGTCAGAGAGAAAGCCGATTGGATAGCTGTCCCAAGAGGCGATATCGAGGTCAGCGCCCACGTCATAATGATCAAATGCGGTTTCGCGGCCCATGTAATTGTGGATCAGTGGCGCATCGGTGAATTGGCGCAAAATCTCGGTTTGGGCACGGTTGAAACGCACGACCATATCAGACGAGAAACGGCGGAACGCGAGCACATGAGAGGGGTTCGGCTCCGTCACAGTAAGGTTGGGCAGGCCAATCTGATCAAACTCATCGTATTCCATTGACCAGAAAATATTGCCCCAAGCGGCGTTGAGCGCACTAGGGCTTTGATAGGTTTGCGCGCACCAATTCTGAAAGGCGCGTTTGGCGGCGTCAGAATAACTGATGACAGTCTCATGGCAGCCGTATTCATTGTCAGTTTGCCATGCTTTCACAAATGGGTTCTTGCCGAAACGCTCCGCCAAGACGCGCGTGATGCGGCGGCACTCTTCCAGATAAGGTTGATGCGAAAAACAATAGTGGCGACGCGAGCCAAAGCCACGTTCGCGGCCCTCTGCATCTACGGCAAGCATGTCGGGATGCTTGTCGAGCATCCAGCGTGGC